>NZ_JBFRGF010000019.1:0-105252 GCF_052115205.1 Arthrobacter sp. 2RAF6
GGCCGCAACGTAGTCGAGCGGAACTTCAACACCTTCAAGCAATGGCGCGGCCTGGCCACCCGATACGACAAACTCGCACTCACCTACCGCGGCGGAGCCGTCCTCCGGGCGGTCACCATCTGGCTCGCCGCTTTAGGAGACACGCTCTAACCCCGGACGCCCGCTCACATATGACCGACTAATCCCGGACGCCGCCCGCTCACATATGACGCAAAACAACGGATCGCTTGTGCAGATCACCTGCAGGAGCGATCCGTCGATTGGGCCCCAAGGTGGGCGAGCGTCAGGGATTCTGACGACATAGGTGAGCGAGCGTCGGGGAAGATCGGCACATAGGTGAGCGAGGGTCGGGGTGTTATCTGCCCAACCCGAGCCCGGGTATCTGCAGCCTAAACATGTCCTTCAAGGCATATTTAGCAGCATGGTATCCGGGCATTCCGGTGACTCCGGGTCCAGGCGGCGTCGATGAGGAGCACAGGTACACGCCCGGAAGCGGCGTCCGCCACGGCACCAGTGAAAGCACGGGACGCTGCACCAATCCCCGAATGTCCATCAGTCCTGCACTGAAGTCTCCGCCAACATAGTTCGCGTTGTAGTCGGCCAAGCCTGCCGCCGTCGTCGTTTTCCACCCGACCACCACGTCGCGGAATCCCGGCGCGAATTCCTCGATCCTGGAGATGACTGCTTCGGCCATGTCCACAGTCGAACCCTTGGGAACGTGGCAATAGGACCAGAGAATGTGCCGCCCAGCCGGAGCGCGCCCCGGATCCACAATGGATGGCTGGGCCACCAGGACGTACGGTTTCGCGGGATGCCGGCCCGCAGCTACCAAGTTCTCAGCCTCGGCCATGACGGCACGCGTGCCACCCACGTGCACCGTCCCGGCGCCGGCCAGCCGTGGAGCTGCCCAGGGCACCGGCCCGGACAGGATGAAATCCACCTTGCATGCTGCATTCCCGAAACGGAATGTTTCCAGCGACCGCCTATATCGATCGGGAAGCGCCGCACCCGCCATACGCAGCAGTCCCGGAGGCGCCACATCCAGCAGGATCGCCTTCGCCGGCCGGAGCTCTTCCAACGAATCGATCTGCACGCCGGTCTCAATCACTCCACCGTGGGCTTCGATATCCCGGACCATGGCCTCCGCCATTGCCACAGACCCACCAACGGGAATGGGCCACCCGCCGGCATGGGCCAACGCACCCAGAAGGAGTCCCGCCCCCGCCGCAGCGAGCGAAGGAAGGGGAGCCACAGCGTGTGCGGCGACCCCGGTCAAGAGTGCGGGAGCCGCATCCCCGGTGAAGCGCCGGTTCCACCACGGCGAACCCTGCTCCAGGGTCGCCAAGCCCAGTCGTAGCGCCGACACCGGATCGGCCGGTATCCGCAGCAGTTGGTTCTGCGTTACGTCCAGCACCCCGCCGATCCGCTCCACGAGCGGTCCCATCAGACGGACAAACGCGGCTCCGTCGGCCCCGAGTTCAGAAGCGGTCCGCTCCAGCGAGCGATACGCAAGGGCTGCCCTGCCGCCGTCGAGCGGAGTTCCGTATTGGACCTCCGGCAAACGCAGCTCCACGCGCCGCTCGAGTTCAAAATCCCGGAAGAAGCGCGAAGCCAACGCCATCGGATGGACCGCGGAACACACGTCGTAGACATGCCCCGGTTCCAGCAGTTCGGCTGTCCGTGTTCCCCCACCGATCGTCCCGGCAGCCTCGTACACCCGCACAGCCAGGCCGGCGCGGGCCATGACCACCGCGGCGGCCAAGCCGTTCGGTCCGGAGCCGACGACGGCGACCTCAGCCATCGCGTTCGGCCTCGCCGTGCGTAGGGAGCACTGAGTCGTAGGAAGGTTTGGGCGCGTCGAGCCCGGACTGCTCCTCCACGGACTTCAAGGCACCGCGCCGCCAAGGCAGCACTGATGCCGCCGGACTCTTGAGGTCTATCCGGAACCAATCCTTGGCCCCGTTGAACACGCCGCCGTGGGGGTCGTCCTCACCCTGGGCTCGGAGGGGATCCAGGTGGGGTTCCCAGACGTCCCAGGCAACCCTCAACATCAAATATGCCGTTGCAACCATATGTAGCATCACGGCCATGACGTAGTACGGCATGTCGATGTTGTTCTGTGCGGCCCCGCCGCTGCTCGTCTGGCCCAGATACATCCATGTGGCGGTCCAATGCAACGCCTCGGCGGCCTGCCAGAGCAGGAAGTCGCGCCAGCGGGGTCTGGCCAAAGCGAGCAATGGCACTAGCCAGAGGACATATTGGGGCGAATAGACCTTATTGCTCAGGATGAAGGCCGCCACAATCAGAAACGTCAACTGGGCCATCCGCGGGCGCCGTGGCGCTGTCAATGCCAATCCAGCAATCAAAACGCAGGCAACGAGGAACATGTCCATCGCCAGGGCATTGATGGCTTCGGGGCCAAGCTGGACCAGTTGAAGGCGTTCCGCAACGAGGTTGTAGGCGAACCACGGCGAGCTGTATCCAGCGGGGCGATCACGGGTGTAGTCGAAAAAGTAGCGCCAACCGGCCGGGTTGATGGCCGCGATCGGGACATTGACTGCCAGCCAGGCTATCGTCGCGGACAGGGTGTTCACAAAGAGGACCCGCAGCCGGCCGCTGCGCAGCGAGAGTAGAAAGACTGCGCCCAGCATGAGCAGCGGGTAAAGCTTGGTGGCCGTCCCCAAACCGATGAACAGACCGGCCAGGACGGGACGTTCCTTTGCGAAGAAGTACATCCCCACCGCGAGCATGGCCACGGCCCACATGTCCCAATTGATGACTCCGGCGAGCACGATCCCGGGCGCCAGGGCCACCATGGCCGCGTCCCAAGGCCGGCGCCGATTGATGCGCGCGGTGGCCAAAACGACCACGATCCACATGGCCGCAATCAGGGTGGCATTCATATCGAAATAGCCAAGGATCCGTTCGGGGCTGGCACCGCGCCCTGGTACGAGCCATGCAGTGACACCCGCTATGAGCCCCGTGATCACGGGATATTCAAAGAGGGCTTTCTGGTCGAAGAGCGGAAACACTCCATCCGCCAGGCCGCGGCTGCTGAAAAGTTCGGGGAAATCCGAGTAGCAGGTGGCGTAGAACTGCTGGGGAGTGTGCCAGCCGTTGACGCGGCAATAGCCCTTGATCATGATCGACAGGAGTGCCGCAACGATCGTGAGGATGATCAGGACCCGTTCAACGGTGAAGAATCCCGGGGAGGTGGCCCCGGGGGAGGACCGCTGCCCGAGGGGTCCACCGATCAACTCGGTGAAGTTCCTGAGCAAGGAATCACTACGGCTGGGAACCACAAAGCGAGCACGCTTTTCCTGGCTGTGCGGCTTCGTCTCCTGCATGGAATCGAGCTTACCTTCAGGCGCGGCGGACAGCCCCGCGCCTAACTCCCGCATTAAAAGGCGGAAGCCCACGCATAGCCGCGTGGGCTTCCGAGGCGAACGATCCGATGTGTGCCATCAGTCCCTCCTGAATTGCAGTGGTGGGGGACACTCAGCGGATGATGCCCATTTGGTGCAGGACGACGTAGACGTCTTCCCGGCGTTGGTCCAGCAGTTGTCCGTTGAAGAGGGTCTTGTCTTTGACGACGGGCTTGCTGTTGAAGACCATCAGGTCCTTGAGGCGCTTGGCCAAGGGTTCACCTCCTTTCGTTTTTGAAGAGAATTGCCGTAATTCGGGCATCACAATTAAGCCCCCTGAATTCGAAGAAAACAGCGGCTGAATTAGGCGTGTGAATGCCGGGCAATGATGGGTGGATTAAGCGGATTTCTCGAACACCGTGTGCGTACCGAAGCATGGAGTTCCGGTACGTGGTATCCGGGGGCAGACGTCCCCAACAAGAAGCTGGTTCCGAACTATGAGGAAACTGCGCACCACGTCAATCGCGTGATACCGCTCAATGGCAAGACCAAACTCGGAGCCTGATTGCACCGTGAACCGCCCCAAATAATCAGGGGAGGAAGTACATCAGGGGGAGTTAGGCCGCAAAACGGCGTCGAGCAGCGAAGGCCGGGGTGCCAGCAACGGTCATCTTCCATCCGCTAGTCAAAGTAATCATTTTCCCAACCTCCTTTTCTGCTTTGGCACTACCGCAGCTGACTGACTGGGTACTGCACGCCTCAATCCCGGCGGATCGCCCTGGGATCAAAAATAAAACTACACCATGAATCGGGCTATTGACCAGCCAATTACAAAGAATTTAGAAATTAATTCTTCCTACAGTCCCCAGCGAAGAATGGCAGGCGTCCGCTTGTCCCATCCCAAGGTACAAACTTTGGCTGTTCCCAGGACAAAGTGGCGTCCTTCCCTGGCATCCAATTCAAGCCAGCGGGCCGTAAGGATGCGGGAGAAATGGCCATGGGCGACAATCAGGACGTTGTCCATTCCAGACTCGAGGACGCGGGCAATGATCTTGTCGGCACGGGCTGCCACAGAGTCGAGAGTCTCGCCGTTGGGAACGCCGTCAGTCCAGATGAGGTAGTCCGGGTTGTCCTTGCGGATCAGGTCCGAGCTGATGCCTTCGTAGTCGCCGTAGTTCCACTCCACAGCGAGCGGTTCATGGACGGCGTCGGGGAAGCCCGCCAACTCCGCGGTGCGCCGGGCTCGGCGCAGCGGCGATGTCAGGACCAGGTCGAAGTCGATGCCTTCCAAGATCTTGCGGGCTTCCACGGCCTGCTGCTCGCCTTCCACCGTCAAGGGAAGGTCCGTCAAACCGGTGTATTGGCCACTCTTGGACCATTCTGTCTCGCCGTGACGCATGATCCAGAGCTGTGGCCGGGAAGGCTTGGCTGCAGGGTTCACTTAGGACTCCTCTGGTTCGGCGGTGCCTGCTTTGGCATCGACGGCTTGTTCCGATGAAAGTTCGACGGCGGACTCGGGTTGCACGGTCCACCACGCCAGGAGCTTGGACTCGGCCTCCTCCTGGGACAGCGGACCGTTTTCCATGCGCTCCTCCAGGAGGAACTTGTAGGCGCGGCCAACGACAGGTCCGGGTTTGAGTCCCAACAAGGCCATGATGCGCGCTCCGTCCAGGTCGGGCCGGATGGCATCCAGCGATTCCTGTTCGGCCAGGACCCCAATCCGTTGCTCAAGGTCATCGTAGGCAAAGGAGAGCCGCTCCGCCTTGCGCTGGTTACGTGTGGTGACGTCGGACCGGGTCAGTCGGTGCAGGCGCTCCAACAAGGGGCCCGCGTCTGCCACGTAGCGGCGGACGGCGGAATCGGTCCAGCCCGCGTCTCCGTAGCCGTAAAAACGCATGTGGAGCTCCACTAGCCGAGCCACGGCTTTGATGGTGTCGTTGTCGAAGCGCAGGGCCTTCATGCGTTTTGCAGTCAGTTTGGAGCCCACCATGTCGTGGTGGCGGAAGCTCACCGCGCCGCCCGGTTCGAAACGGCGCGTCGCCGGCTTCCCGACGTCGTGCATTAGCGCGGCGAAGCGCAACACAAAATCCGGACCCGGCACCGGGCCGTCCGGGCCCGTCTCGAGCGACGCGGCCTGCTCGAGGACCTGCAGGGAGTGCTGGTAGACGTCCTTGTGCCGGTGGTGCTCATCGGCTTCAAGGCGCAGCGCAGAAACCTCGGGCAGGACGAATTCGGCCAGTCCGGTATCCACGAGGAGGTCGATCCCCGCGCGCGGGTGCGCACCATTAATGAGCTTGACAACCTCCTCGCGCACGCGCTCGGCGGAAATGATCTTGATTCGCTCGGCCATCCCGGACATGGCGAGGCGCACGTCGTCGTGCACTGCAACGCCAAGCTGCGCCGCGAAGCGGGCAGCGCGCATCATGCGGAGGGGATCGTCGGAGAACGACGATTCGGGTGCGCCCGGGGTGGCGAGGACTGAGGCATGCAGGTCGCGGACCCCGCCGAACGGATCCACGAGTTCCAGGGTGGGCAGCCGGAGCGCCATGGCGTTGATGGTGAAGTCGCGGCGTAGGAGGTCGTCCAGCAGCGAGGAGCCGAAGGCCACCGCGGGCTTGCGGGAATCGGCGTCGTAAGCCTCGGCGCGGTACGTCGTGATCTCAATCTGGAAGCCGGACTTCTTCATCCCGATCGTTCCAAAGGCGCGGCCGATCTCCCAGAAATTGTCGGCCCACCTCTTGATGATGGAAAGGGTCTGGTCCGGAGTGGCGTCAGTGGTGAAATCCAGGTCCGGCGAGACACGGCCCAGGAAGAGGTCCCGCACCGGCCCGCCAACCAGCGACAGTTCGAATCCAGCGTCCACAAACCGCTGTCCGAGGTCCAGGACCACTGGATCCATCTGGAAATTAACTGAGGAACTGTCCAATACTTGCGCCATAGTTCCTTAAGCTTGTCAGATTTCGCAGCGCCATCCCACCGGATCCTTGTCATTGCGCTGCTATTGCCTGGCGACGGCACCGGGATCACCGCCGAACGCCATCCGCACGTCACCGCGAGTCCATGTCCCGGTCATCACCAACGGGCAAGAGTCGTTAGAGTGGACTTCATGGCCAACCCGATCCCGAGTGCTCCTGGCAGGAGGACGAACGCACCATTGCCGTCGGCAATTGGTGCCCACGTCGCGCCCGCTCCGCACCCGGCACAGGCTGCCCTTCCGACGGTGGAAGAAGTCTCCGCCGGCGGCGTCGTAGTAGACACGTCCGACGGCGAACTGAGGGTTGCGATCATCGCCCGCCTTAATAGGGGTGGCCGGCTCGAGTGGTGCCTGCCGAAGGGGCATCCGGAGGGCAAGGAGAACAACGAGGAAGCAGCCGTCCGCGAGATTGCCGAAGAGACCGGAATCGAAGGCAACGTCCTCGCTCCTCTCGGGAGCATCGACTATTGGTTCACCGTGAGCGGGCACCGCGTCCACAAAACCGTGCACCATTTCCTCCTGCGCGCCACGGGCGGAGAGCTGACCATCGAGAACGATCCCGACCAAGAGGCGATCGACGCCGCTTGGGTTCCCCTTCAGGAATTGGCCCGCAAGTTGTCCTTTCCCAACGAGCGGCGCATCGCCGATCTTGCCCGCGAAGTCCTCCCCGAACACCTCTAACGCGGTCGTTCCTACCGTCTGGCGCCGGTTTGACGCAACAGGCAGCCCGGCTCATGGGACGATAATGACAATGTCTGCCGCCAAAACAACCCAGTCAGTCCAGTCCGGAGAAACCCGTTCCAGCGCCGTCATGGCCGCCGGGACGCTCGTTTCACGGTTCCTCGGCTTCGCCAAAACCTGGATGCTTGGCGCCGCACTGGGCCTGGGCTCGACGGTCAACGACACATTCATCAACGCCAACAACCTGCCCAACCTGATCTTCCTCCTGGTGGCGGGCGGGGTGTTCAACGCCGTCCTTGTTCCGCAAATCATCAAGGCCAGCAAAGGCCCGGACCGCGGCGCCGACTACATCAGCCGGCTCCTCACCTTGGCCGTGCTGGTTCTCTTGACGCTGACGGCGCTGGTCACGCTGGCCGCGCCCATGGTCATCGACCTCACTACCCAGGGCTATTCACCCCAGCAGAAATCGCTGGCCGTAACGTTCGCGTTCTATTGCCTGCCGCAGATCTTCTTCTACGGTTTGTACGCTCTGCTGACCCAGATCCTCAATGCCAACGGCGCCTTCGGACCCGCCATGTGGGCGCCGATCCTGAACAATGTGGTGGCCATCGCCGGACTGGGCATGTTCATCTGGATCCTCGGTGCCAACAACACCAACCCCCACACCTTGGACAATTGGGGACCCTTCCAGACCTTCCTGATCGCAGGCTTCTCCACCGTCGGCGTGCTCGCGCAGACCGCCATACTCCTCGTCCCGGTGATCCGCTTGCGGCTCGGGCTCCGCCCCCGCTTCGGCTGGCGGGGCGTGGGACTGGGCCAGGCAGCAAAACTGAGCGTCTGGACGCTCCTGACCGCCGCCGTCGGGCAGCTTGCTTTCCTTTACGTCATGAGGATCGCCACGATTCCCGGCTCCGAGCGGCTTCGCCTGGAGCACGCGCAGGACCCGGCGGCCGCCACCCTCCCCGGTAACGCGGTCCTGGAAGTAGCCAGCCAGTTGTACCTGCTGCCGCACTCGATCATTGCGTTGTCGCTCGCCACGGTGCTGTTCAACCGCATGGCCCACGCGTCCCAGGCCGGCAACAAAGCCGAGCTGCGCGAAGCACTTTCGCACGGACTGCGGACCATGGCCGTCGCCACTGTGTTCGGGGCACTGGCGCTGTTCGCCCTCGCCGGACCGCTGGGCATGTTTTTCTCCGGCGGGAAGCCCCAGGACGGCGTCATGCTCGCCCAGACGCTGACGATCCTCGCGTTGAGCACGCCGTTCATGAGCGCCAACTTCATGATGTCCCGCGTCTTCTACGCCAACGAAGACGCCCGGACCCCTTTCTACATCCAGCTCATGCTGGCCCTGCTCAACGTTGTGGGCGCGTTCATCATCCAGTTCCTGCCGGTCGGCCGGATCATCTTCGCGATCGCCGTCCTGTACACACTCGGCAATATCCTGTCCGTGGTCATCAGCGTCTGGTTCCTGCGCCGCCTCCTCGGCCACGTGGACGGCCCCCGGATCGCAAACTCGTACATTCGCATGGGCTACGCCGCCTTGGGATCGGCGATCGCTGGCGCCTTGGCCTTATGGCTCCTGGGCAGCTATCACGCCGACGGCTTCGCCTGGAGCAGCAGGCCCGCCGCTTTGGTGACGGTGGTCGTCGTCGGGCCCGTCATGCTGCTTGCGTATCTGTTCCTGCTGCGCGTCTTCCATGTGAGCGAGCTGCGCGATTTGCTCCGACCGGTGCTTGGCCGGCTCGGCCGGGGCGTTCCGGTTGCTAAGACACCGTCCGCGGGCGGAAAGCAGACCCCGACGGCGGTCCGCGCCACAGTGTCCGACGACACCGGGCTCATTCCGCGCATCTCGGGCGAGTTCGACGCAGCATCCTTCCGCGCCGGTCCCGCCTTGCAAACAATCCCTTCCAAGGACGGGTCGGATGGCGGCCACGATCCTGACCACCTTGCCGAGGGGGGCATTGCGAAGGGGAAGGATAAAGTGGACGCTTGGTCCGACGTCGAGAAGTCATATCTGCCGGATGAAGACCTCCCCAGCACCGCGCAAGGGGCCGCAGGCCGCCCGGGCATCCCGTTGCCTGGCCGGCGCACCTATCAGGGGACGCTGGGAAACAACCCATATTTCCGCGGTGGACCCCGCCGCAAAAGGTGACGCATCCTCGCAAACCGGGAGCCGGAACGGCCCAATCAGCTAGGATCAGAAACTAATACAGGTAGTTGCAGACCACGGGTCACCCGGCCGGCCGGATCCCGTATTCAGGACCCGCAGCTTCCGGACAGTCATAGGAGGAACCCGTGTCCCACCCGATCGATGTCGGATCAGTGCTTGGCGGCCGCTACAAAGTCACAGCCACCGTGTTGACTTCGCACGACCAAGATCTGGTGCTCGACGGCGTGGACCAGGTCCTCAACAGGCCTGTCAGCATCCTCGTGGCTGGCCCCGGAAACGCCGATCAGGTTGCCAAGAGCGCCCGCGAGGTAGCCACTGGGGAACGGCCCGGGCATGTCCAGATCCTCGATCTCGGCGTCAGCGACAGCACCACGTACCTCATCACCAACCACAGCAGCGCTCCTGACCTGCTGGATCTCGTGGTGGCCACCAACCCGCCCTACGTCGAACCGTTCTTCACGGACACCCTTGGCAGCGAGATCTTCGGCCAGGCCCGGTCCCACGAGCCCGAGACCTACGACGGACTGTACGACGACGAAGAGCACGACGCCGAGTACATCAGTTACGACGAGGTCGAGCCCACTCCCGCCGGCGAATCACTGCCAGATGCCGCGGCACATGCGGACCCGCGCCGCCCGGTGGTTCCTCCGATGCCCGCCAGCCGGCCGGCGTCGGCCCCTGGGGGCATCGGTTCCCGTATCGCTGCTGCGACCGCGGGAGCAGGGGCGGCTGCCGCTGCGGCCGCGGCCGCCGTGAAGAGTACCGGCAGGGCAAACAGCGACGACGGCGGAGCCGCACCGTCCGGGAGGACTGGATCCGCTTCGGCCGCCGAGTCTGCACCGTCGAACTGGGCCGCTGAGTCGAGCAGCACCGCTCCGCAGCAAATCCAAGAGGCGCCCGCCACGCAGGCTGTTCCGGCGTCCACCCCTCAGGCGCCTACCTCCGCGAACCCCGCCCAGGAATCCAAAGTCTCTCTCTGGTCCGAAGACGACTACGGCTTCGTTAACGACGACGCCGGCTCCCGCGGCGCCGGCGCTTCGCGCGATGCGGCCGCCGCTTCCAGCGGATACAGCCGAGGAGCATCGAGCTTCCCGGCGACTGCACGTGAGCAGGCAGAGCCCCTTGACGAAGACGAATACTACGACGAGGAACCAGTCCGCGAGCCCCGTTCCTTCCGTTGGCTCGTGGGTGGGGTCCTTGCCGCAGTCTTGATCGTGGGTTTGATTCTGGCTGTCACCAACCTCGGCAACCTCATCCCCGGAGGGTCGCCCGCGGCCAAGCAGTCCTCCACAGCGTCCCAACCAGTAACCGGACAGCCGAGTAGCAGTGCATCCGCACCTCCGGTCGCAGCGCCTCCGGCCATTGATGGAGTCACTCGCATGGGCGATTTCGAGTTCGCCGCGACCTACGACAAAGACCTGGTCAAGGCCTACGACGGCAATGCCGCGAGTTACTGGTCGGACATGGAGTTCGCCACTGCGGACTGGGGTGGACTCGCTCCTGACGGAGTTTCGCTGCTCGTCAAGCTCAAGGCCCCCTCACAAGTGACGTCCGTCACGTTGAGCCAGTTGGGCGCGTCCGGTGGAAACATCAACGTTTACACCAACGACCGTCCGGCCATGGACGGCGCCAAATTGGTGGGCACCAACAGCTTCACGTCACCGGAGCTCACCATGCCGCTCAGTTCCCCTGTAACGGCACAGTACGTAATCATCTCCATCAAATCCCTCCCCAAGCTGACCGCGCCCAAGACACGCTACGGGTTCGGCCTCCGCCTTGCGGAGATCAAGGTCCAATAGTCGACGGCGGGAAGCCCCTTCGCGCGTCAACTCCGGTAACGGAGCCTTCGTCCTTCCATGCCCTGCGCTGCCGGAAGGTACCCTGAATGGTGGCGGATATTAGTGTCCCCTGGAACATCGGAATATTCCGCGCCGACAGAGGGTTGTGCCATGTGGCCGGCCGCAAGGATCCGGTGCATCGACTAAGGAAGAGGTTCACCCACCAGTGAGCAACGCAGAAAACACCGCGTCCAGCGTACGTGATGTCATCATCGTAGGCTCAGGGCCTGCCGGTTACACGGCGGCCGTCTACACGGCACGCGCCAACATGAACCCGCTGCTCATCGCCGGTTCGGTGACTGCCGGTGGCGAACTGATGAACACAACAGACGTCGAGAATTACCCCGGTTTCCCAGAAGGTGTCATGGGACCTGATCTCATGGAGAACTTCGAAAAGCAGGCGGCACGCTTCGGGACTGAAATTCAGTTTGAGGATGTCACCGAACTGGACCTCGACGGTGACATCAAGTCCGTGACCATCGGCACGGGGGAGACCTTCAAGGCACGTGCCATCATTCTGTCGACGGGTTCCGCATACCGTGAGCTCGGCTTGGCGAATGAAAAGCGACTTTCCGGCCACGGCGTGAGCTGGTGTGCAACCTGTGACGGTTTCTTCTTCAAGGACCAGGACATCGCAGTGATCGGCGGCGGCGACTCTGCCATGGAGGAAGCACTCTTCCTCACCAAGTTCGCCAAGACCGTCACCGTGGTACACCGCCGCGACACCCTCAAGGCTTCCAAAATCATGGGTGACCGTGCCCAGGCCCACGAGAAGATTAATTTCGTGTGGAACACCGCCGTCGAAGACGTCATCGGTGGCGCCAAGGTGACTGGCCTGAAGCTGAAGAACCTCGTTGACGGCACCGAGTCCGAACTCGCCGTGACCGGGGTTTTCGTGGCCATCGGCAACGATCCCCGCACGGAACTCGTAAAGGGAAAGCTGGAGCTAGCCCCTGAAGGCACCATCGCCGTCGACGGCCGCAGCTCCAAGACCAGCATCAAGGGCGTCTTCGCTGCCGGCGACGTCGTTGACCCCACCTACCGACAGGCCATCACGGCTGCCGGTTCCGGTTGTGTCGCGGCCTTGGACGTCGAGCACTATCTTGCAGACCTGCACGCCTAATCGGCACAGCAGCCATCCATTCGAAGGGAAAGAATTATGAGCAACGCTAAAAACGTTACCGACGCCAGTTTCAGCACCGACGTCCTGGCCGCTGAAAAGCCGGTCATTGTGGACTTCTGGGCAGAATGGTGCGGCCCGTGCCGTAAGTTGGGTCCCATCCTCGACGAGATCTCGGTTGAATACGGAGACAAGGTTGACGTCGTCAAGCTGAATGTCGACGACAACCCGGCCATCGCCGCTGAATACGGCATCACCTCTATTCCGGCGGTTTACCTCTTCAGCGGGGGAGAAGTGAAGAGCACGGTTATCGGTGCCAAGCCGAAGCAGTTCTTCGAAAAGGAATTTGAATCCGTACTGTCCTAGGACCTCGGGCGCTTGTTTAGAAGTCGCTTCTGATTCAGCCGGTGGTTTTCGCTCTTGAGCGAGGACCACCGGCTTTTTCGTGCCTTCGGGTACACGATCCTGGGGTTCGTGGTCACACAGCTAGTGGTGTTAGTGGTGATTGCCGGAGGTATTGGTAGGCACATGGAGACGCTACTGCTGGTTTCCCTTGAATATTGTCGTTTGTGAACCTTTTTCATGTTCACATTGAACAATTCTTCTTGGTAACGGCCTAGACAGGCGTGAGGTGTGGGGGCGACCGGAACCGGGCTGGGATCAGAGCAATTTCAGGCAGGCATGACTTGGAACACGGACGAGGGAACACCTCTGCACTGTCGATTCTTTCCAGTCGTGGATGATGCCGGGGAGTTCACTCTGGTACGGCGTTTTCATATCGGATGGCAAAACCAGCGTAGTAGATTCGACGGTTTCACGTGAAACAGTGCTGGCCTACCGTGGAATTCCGCGCAGATCGCGTCTTCCAAATCGGGTCCGAGTGAGTTCTTGTGCGCGCTCGGCAGGTGCACCGTTTCACGTGAAACATGGCTACCCGTTTGATCACTATCGAACTGCATACGCCTGTTCGCACCCGGTGCGGACAGGCAACGTGGAAGCAGGCAGTTGCGCGGTTTCACGTGAAACCTTGGTGATCACACGCCGTTGCACGAATTGCTGGCACATGCCGAATTCCAGGTTGCTACTGATGCCGCACTGAACTCCGCCCGGATTCCCGATCGATTGATTCCTGCGAGCAAAGCACCTTGCCGACTGCGTAAGGTCGACTCTGGCTCACGTAGGTGGCCGGCCTCGAGTCACCCTTGGCTGTTGGCTAAGGGTGTCCCGCGGGAACTCCTCTATGCGCAATGTTTCACGTGAAACACCGTGCCAGCCTAAAGGTCATCGTCACGTGGACATCGGCCAAGACTCGGTTCGACCTGGTTACCAGCGTCCTTCACCACCGACAAGCACCGGCAAGCCGTGCGGCGGGTTCGGCGCAGCTTAGAACACGGGGGTCCCCGCTCTCGGGACTCGGACCGCAAAGCGACATTCCTAAAGATCGAAGCTGAACGAATCACTCGCCGAGGTCCTCACTTCCGTAAATCTGTCATTCAAAATCCGTCCAGTCCGCGACAACGGTGAAACGCAGCTGCGTCGTTGGGCGTACATTCCACGTCATCCGCCGGTGCAGATATGCTCTGCAAGTCATTTCAGTTGTTTTAGAGTTCATGTTTGAGATTCCGAGCTGTGGAATCCAGTCCGTCATCCATGCGGGACATTGGTAGCTTTCGGATCTAGTTCGACTCTTCGTGCTGCGACGGATATGTAAGGGCCCCTGGCTGGATACTGATCTGGATGAGCCACCGCTGCACTCCGCTTCGATACTGGTGCCAAGATCTGGCCCCTGGCATCTTGACTCTTGCGGGCCGACGCTGCGTCGACACATCTGTCCCAGTAGCCCGAGGAGAGCGACGATTGGCCTTCCCTGCGTCCACACGGGGTAGCTTGCGATGTGGTCATGTAGAGGGCCTCACGCGCCTTCGCAGGGCAGCTCGGATTGTGGGTCGGCAAGAGCGCCAGTGAAGGTGTCGAAGTAGGCGCCTTCAGGTCGGCCACTGCCATCAGAACCAATAACCAGCGATGGCACGGCGCGAGAGCGCCAGTGCCGAATTCACATCTGCACAGCAGCAGCCGGGAGATGGGCCGGCCCTCATCACCTTCCAGCCCAGGCCACGCCTCATTGCAACCGTCGACGCAGCCTTAAGCCGCAGTTCCCACGTCAGAACGTAGTGGGGGCGGGTTCAAGACGGCACGGAGGCAATCCTGCACCGATGCGCGTGCCCATAATGTCTAGTCCTGAGTCGTGGCGCTGCAGCCGGTCCCCAGCTCCCTCCGATCAAGCTACTGCCCCGAACTTCGACAGAGCCGGCTCGTTCCTCCCAGCTACTGACCTGGCCTCACGAAACCAGTGACGTGGCAACGGTGGTCTCCCAGAACGATCAGCCAAACGCGAATGAACCACAGGCGCCGAATCCAGCTTGGATATGCAGCCTTCAACAACCTTCGCGAGTCTGCACCCTCCGTCGCTGACAAGTGCTGACACTAGAACATTAGAACGCGGGGTAGGTTTGCGCGTTGGGTATTCGGGCTTTCCGGTTTGGTCCGGAGCTCAAGCGTACCCACACGCATCGAAGGACGAGTTCTTACCCCGGGGCGTGAGGCCCGAGGACTCGAAGTGCTGAACCTCGGACGGCAATTCCGACAGCCGAGGGGTCGCCCGGACCGTCGGCCTCCCGATCGCCCCCAGTCCTTTACCTCTCAATGTACTGACTCAGGTTCGGCGGGGCGCAGGCGGCCACTGCTTCAATATTGATTGAGAGTCGCAAGGCATCACTCACTGGTTCTGCGGACCGGGCACCGTGTTCGGCCGCAGACCCACGTCATGAATGAATCACCCTCAAAGTCGGAGAGCGTGGTGTCGGTTGGATGTGAGCACTTGAGCCACGTAGTCGCCACGGCTGCTCCCGGCTCGGGCGCGCATTGGTGTTCGTCTGCCAATGGGCAGCCCTCGACCTTCTTTCCCCTTCAAGCCCGGGAGAGTCCCGGCGATTGGTGGCCCGGTGGCGATCGCAGTTTCACGTGAAACATGTCAAAGCCATGGGCCCAAACTCGTTCACGTTAAGCTCAGGAGGCATCAGGAGGCCCGAGCCCGCTGATTGGGATACGGACACTAGTGGACAACATGAGACCGACCTTGGACAGCAGCTGCATCGAGGCTGCGAAGGATATCCACCGGCAGGTCCAAAGTTATGCACATAGTTATCCACAGCGATATCCACCGGGAAAAAGAAGCGGTCCGAACAGCTCCCCAGGCGTGGTAGGCACCGCCGTCGGCGCGAACCAAAGTGGCACTCAGCCCGTCACGCGAAGTGAGACCTACCTTGGCTAGGGAAATGCCCGCAAAAGCGCAGAAATTGGCCAGAATCAGGCCAGATTTGGCTGAGAACGGCGAGTTTGAAGACGATGGCTCTGTTTCACGTGAAACAGAGCCGTTAAAGAGCACAAACATCACGCGGGTACCAGCACCGGGCGGATAGAGACTTGCAGAGCTCAGACCGCCAACGCGTCAACCCGGTCGACTTATCAACAAAGTTATCCACAGTGATATCCACCGCTGCTCTCGGACTTTTCAACAGCGGTTCGTGCACGTCACGCGGGTGGGAGTATCCCACAAGCAGAGCAAGTTTGTTGTTCCGGTTAGCGAAGTGGCCTCGGATCAAGCCACGCTTTTGTACGTCCGTTGGCGTCCCGGACCATCGATAGTTCCAACCGACCTTCTAGAAGTAGCGGCCTGCGTAGTCGCAATGTCCCGACGCAGACCGGCCTAGAGCCCAAGCTGGATGTTCCCACAGCTCCACGATTCGGACAGCGATGTGAACTAGCAGAACCTCGCCTAGCGAGTTCGCTGGCAACATACCGCGGATACGCCCCCGAGATTCACCGGGGCACAGCGTCCCGAGTCCAAACGAAATTCATAGGCCCACCGAATGCCGCACTGATGTGGCGCTTCCAACGAGTGGCTCGCCATTCAGCTTGTCTCAGATCGATCACATCGCACGGTCAAGCGAACCAAAGAACACCCGCACCGGGAAGGCGCCCACGCCGAAGAGGGTAGGACCAGTCAAAGCGCCAAGAGCGAACCTGGGATGACGACTGTGGGGGAGACTACTCTGCTCACAGGTTCATTCCTAACGATCACCGCAGCGCGATACTACGGCTACAAATCACTCGAGCGACTCTCGGCGCAGGCTCGGGTAGCTGAGCCCCTATCGATACCCCCACACCCCGAGTCGCTTGGGACTGCAGGGGACTGCGATCACGTCGTGTCTGGAGCCGTTGGCAATAGTGACCATTCATACCCGAAGCCCTGCTGGGCACTAGCCAGGACGATTCCCGGCCCATGGGTTGGAACGTTCGCGCAGGATCTTGGGCAAGAAGGTGACCACGGAGCGTTTTAGTATGTGCCACTCTCATATTCAAGCCAACAGGGGAGCTGCAACCGAAGGCCCGCATCGACCTCATGCCGCAGATGTGAGCATCCAGAGAGGGTTCAGCATGACTTAGATCCGTACGCCGTTACGGCAATCAATAACAGTCCCGGAACACGACAGCAACAAGGCCGCGCGATCAGCAACCACTCCACCAAACCCCACCTAGCCGCGGGTAGCTCCCGCCCCTGGTCGTTCCCAGCGGTCGCCATCAGCTCGTGGTTATGTCCGGATCCAGACGCGCCCAGAACACCGCCTAACGCACGCCGCACTCCAGTCTTGCGGATCAGACCCTGCAGAGACCTCGAGCAACGGCCAGAACGGGACGCGGGTAGACGATGGCTGGACCCGTCCCCAATAGGAGCCAATTCCTCGACAAGGAGTCTCAGCGGACACTCTATTCTCAGTGTCCTAGAAGGCCGAGCAGGAAAGCTTCGTGTCCTGCTGCATTCAGCGAGCTACTCCTAACGCCAAGCGTGCTCGGCCAGACTGCCAAACAGGATCAGGGTGATAATGATGAGTTCGACGCTCAGGAGGGAGAAGTGCCAAGGCATGGCCGAGCACATCGCTACTCTCGGCAACTTTCCTCCGGTGCCCCAACCGAAGACGCCGCGTCCCTTGAGCGGCCTCAAGCGCATGCCCGATTGCCTGAGATCCCCTTCTAAACGCTAAGTGGACAGAAACGGGCCGAGAGACTCTCGGCATCTCAGCCGTCTCATTGAGGCGGATCGCCAATCAATCACTCCGTACTGCGAGTCAACTACCAAATATCGAAGCCAATGCGCCTGGGTAAATCCCCGGCCCAGCCTGCAATGCACTGTTCCACGTGAAACAAACCTGGCCGACTGTCCATCTCATCGCGACTGCCAGACAACGTGACTGGCTTCCCAGGAACAAGTCTGATCAAGGCCTGCGGGCACACACGGCCGACGCACCCAACGCAGCCGGGCCAGCTGTTTCACGTGAAACATCTGCATCTCCACAACGCACGGGATGCACACTGGCTCGCTCCGCCCAGCATGTTCGGCCTATCACGCCGGCGCTGACCGAAATCGAGTCCAAAGTCTGAAGCCGTGGTGCGAGGTGTGAGTTGAACGTTCTTCAGATGGTGCCCGCTGACCCGCTTTCGTCGGCACGAGACACAAGAGGGGGAGTGGAACAGATCCGGACACCGAAAACCAGATCGCCTCAGGACGGCGGATGCGTGTGTTCACAACGAAGAATCCGTCGAGACTCCCAGCCACGCTCGTCCGTAGGAGATCCGGCCGAACGCCATTTGAAAGCGGACGAGTCCTGTTATCCACGTGAATCGCGAAGAGATGTGCTCGCAGAAAAGGCTGGCGGCCCGGACCTGACGCCCAGGGGAACTCGAAGTTGCCTGTCACGGAGGCACATTTAAGCCGCTCCGACGGAAGCGTTTGAGACGGCATTCAACTGTTCGTCCGCCGAAAAGGCATCCAAACCGGCCCACCGCATCGGCCAATGAGAAGCCAAACTCCTATATTCTTCCGCGCCAATCCCTGTTCGTTTCACGTGAAACACATGACTGACAACACGTAGTGGAGCTGCTCGCCGCAACGGAGACGTCAGGGGTAAGCGTGCAGGACTGCTGCACGCACGGCGGAAGGGCCTCAAACCGACCACGCTTGCGGTACAAGAAAGCTACTCAGAAAGCTACTCTCGGCCATCGACAGCCCAGGCGCACCGTTATGGCGCTCCTTCCACGATGAACCCTGGCAACAGCACCAACTGGTTTCCGTACACCCCTCGAGCACCCCTTAAATGAAAATGGAGTCTGCCTCATCAGAAGCAAACCCCAATTCCGCCGGACTCGAGCGACTAGCCTTCATCCCCGGGCGACAAGACATCCATGATGCGGTTCAGATCCTCGACGCTTGCAAACTCAATACTGACTCGACCCTTTCGAGCACCCAGGGTGATCTTGACGTTGGTGTCCAGCCGATCGGAAAGAGAAGACGCAAGGTAGTCGAGGCGCTCATGGCGCGCATTGGGGCGCGGGATGCTGTTCTTAGGCGGCACCGTAGGATCCTGGTACAACGCGACTGCTTCCTCCGTGGCCCGTACGGACATCCCTTCGGAGACAATCTTCTGCGCGAGGCGCTCCATTGCGGCTGCGTCTGGAAGAGCGAGCAGGGCACGAGCATGGCCGGCCGAGAGCACGCTGGCCGCAACGCGTCGCTGAACGAGGGGAGGAAGCTTGAGGAGGCGAAGGGTGTTGGACACCTGCGGCCGCGACCGTCCAATCCGATCGGCCAGCTGCTCGTGGGTGGTACCGAAGTCCTCCAGAAGCTGTTGGTAGGCAGCCGCTTCTTCCAGAGGGTTTAGTTGGCTGCGGTGGAGGTTCTCCAGCAAAGCATCGCGCAGGAGGTCGTCATCATTGGTGTCGCGAACAATCGCGGGAATGGTTTCGAGCCCGGCGGCCTGTACGGCCCTCCATCGCCGTTCACCCATCACCAGTTCGTACGGTTCTCCACCCTTTTCGGTTGAAGTACGTACAACAATTGGCTGGAGGACGCCTATTTCCTTGACGGAGTGAACCAGTTCCGCCATGTCGTCCTCATCGAAGACGCTGCGCGGTTGCTTGCGGTTGGGATGAATATCCCCGACCGGGATTTCGGCGAAGCGCGCCCCGGGAACCTCGACTAGTTGGACCTGGGGCGATTCCGCGGGAAGCGACTCAGAAAGAACATCATCGGCAGCAATCTCGGCAGGTTCAGACGCGGCCTGTTCTTCACCGGCGGTGACATTCGCAGCGGGCGACTTCGCAGCAGGAGTCTTTGCCGCCGTCGTACTCTTGGACGAAGAGCCTCGCGAAGGCGAGCTTTTCGCTACCTCGGTCTCAGGCACTTCAGGGGTATCCACCGTCTCCGGGGCCTTGCGCGCCTCGGGGAAGAAGAGGTCCACAGGACGGGACGTCGGAACGCCACTGCCCGTTGCACCAGCCGAAGCGGAGCTGGGAATGAGAGCCCCAAGACCCCTACCCAGGCCTCGTCGCTTTTCGCTCATTAGTATGTCCCTCCGGTGGAATGGCAAGAATAGAGCCCGCCAAGGATATTGCAGTGATTAAGGAAGTCTAGCGCTCGGCGATTTCCGCGGCGGCTTCCATGTAGGACAACGCGCCGCTGGATGACGGATCGTAGGTCATCACCGTCTGTTGGTAGCTCGGAGCTTCCGAGATTCGCACGGAGCGAGGAACCACGGCACCGAGAACTTGCTCCGGGAAATGTTGACGGACTTCGGAAGCCACCTGCGCGGCCAGGTTCGTGCGGCCGTCGTACATGGTGAGGAGAATCGTGGAAACGACCAGATCAGCATTGAGGTGCTTCTGGATCATTTCGATGTTCTTAAGGAGCTGGCTCAGGCCTTCCAATGCGTAGTACTCACACTGGATCGGGATGAGGACCTCGCTGGCCGCGCAGAAGGCGTTGACGGTCAGCAGGCCCAGGCTGGGCGGGCAGTCGATGAAGATGAAGTCCAGGCGACCTTCACCGTTCTTTGCACGTTCCTTCGAATACACATCGATTGCACGGCGCAGGCGCTGCTCGCGTGCCACGAGGGAAACCAGTTCAATTTCAGCGCCCGCCAGGTGAATAGTTGCCGGCGCGCAGATGAGATTGGGAATATCAGGGCAAGGAGCCACGACGTCACGCAATGGAAGGTCGTTGATCAGCACATCGTAGATACTGTCGACGTCGGCGTGGTGCTCAATGCCGAGAGCGGTGGATGCATTTCCTTGGGGATCGATGTCGATCACCAGGACATTGAGTCCGGCGGAAGCCAAAGCGGCCGCAATATTGACCGTCGTGGTCGTCTTTCCGACGCCGCCCTTTTGATTGGACACAGTAAATATCCGGGTCTTCTCCGGCTTAGGAAGCTCGCGTCCCACGAGCCGTTCGCGACGTCTGGTCTCGTTGGCGAGCTGGCGCGCAATAGGGCTGGAGTCGTCGATGGAGTCCATGACATTGTCATGTCCGACAATCAGGGTTTCACGTGAAACAGCGGCGTTCGCAACCGAATTCGTGCGCATCAGCGCAGATTCAAAGGACGCCGAGGGTGCAGCCATGGCCCGGGCCGACCCCAAGGAAATAAATGGCGGGATCCGCTGGGTGGAGGTTTCGCTACTGCCCACTGTCACACTCTCACTCTCATTCGGCTCTAGCTGCCGTTCTCTAGCTTAACCGCTCAGTTGCGGACACGCGGGACACAGCGCCGAAGCTAAGCGATCTTCCGCTGTTTGTTAACGACGATCCTGACCACTGTGGTGGGTTCTTCCAAGAGCTCTTGCCCGCAAACTACGACTGACGTTTCCACGCCGCCGAGCCTGCGGATGACTTTCGCTGCTTGCTCAATCTCCTCGGCAGCACTGCGGCCCTTGATAGCCACCACTTCACCCTTGCCGTTAAGCAAGGGAATGGTCAAGCCAGCGAGCTTGGACAAGGCTGACACAGCCCGGGCCGTGACAACGTCGGCGTCGACCATTCCCACTGCGAGCTCGGCCCGGGTGCGCATGACGGTGACATTGCCCAGCTCGAGGTCGTCCACCACTTCCTGAAGCCAAATGACGCGTCGCTCCAGGGGTTCGATCAGCGTGAGTTCAAGATCGGGACGTGCAATCGCCAGGCACAAGCCGGGAAGCCCCGCCCCGGAACCTACGTCTGCAACGTGGCTTCCGTGGGCAATCGCCGACTCGATGACTGCGCAATTGAGAACGTGCCGGGTCCACAGGCGGGGTACCTCGCGCGGGCCGATCAGCCCGCGCTCGGTTCCTGACGTCGCCAGATGTTCTACGTACCGCTGGGCGAGACCAAGCCGGTCACCGAAAATCTTCTCTGCCGCCTGCAATTCGGCTGCCGTAATTTCAACCATGATCCGTTAGTCGGCCGAAACCACGATGTGGCGGCCGCCGCCTTCGCCCTCGGACTCGGAGACAAAGCCAAGGTCCGCAACAGCGTCGTGCACAATCTTGCGTTCGTACGCGCTCATAGGTTCAAGTGCCACAGGGGCTCCGGTCTCCTTGACCTTCGCGACGGCGTCTTCGGCAATCTGCTGCAGATCGCCGGCACGTTCCTTGCGGTAACCGTTGATGTCGAGCACCAGGCGGGACCGGTTCTCAGTCGCCGACAGGACGGACAGACGAGCGAGTTCCTGGAGGGCTTCGAGCACTTCACCGTCACGGCCTACCAGGCTCTCAAGCCCCTCGGAGTCGTCTTCGGCCGCGATGGAGATGTAGGTGCGGCCGTTGCGGATCTCAATGTCGATGTCGCCGTCGATGTCGGCAATGTCGAGGAGTTCCTCAAGGTAGTCTGCGGCGACGTCCCCCTCTTCCTCGAGGCGGCTCACGGAAGTGCCCTTGCCGGCAGCAGCGCCCTCTTCGGAAGTTTCTTCTGTGGCTTCTACCAGTTCCTCGGCGGCAGCGGCCGTTGCCTCTTCGGTGCTTTCAACAGACATTACTTCTTCTTCCTGTTCTTACGTTGTGGCTGGATGCGCTGCTGTGCCTTGACCTCGACGGCGGCCACCTCGGCAGCGACGTCTGCGTCCTTCTTACCGCCCAGCAGGGGGTGGGAAGGCAAGCCCTTGGCTGCGCGACGCTCAGCAAGCGCCTTCGCCGCGGGGGAACCCGGAGTCGGCATGCGGCGGATGACAAAGAACTGCTGGCCCATGGTCCACAAGTTGGTGGTGGTCCAGTAGATGAGCACGCCGATCGGGAAGTTGATGCCACCCACACCGAAAACGAGCGGCAGGATGTAGAGCATCATCTTCTGCTGGCGCATGAACGGGCTGGCCATTGCCTCTTCGGACATGTTCTTGGCCATGATCTGCTTCTGCGTGATGAACTGCGACGCCGTCATGGCCAGGATCATCACGATGGAGAGGATCCACACAACCGTCTGGTCGGTACCTGCAGGGCCGCCGTGAAGCAGGGACGCGGAAAGGGGGGCGCCAAAGATGCTGGATTCGTCGAACTGCACAACCTGCTCGTGGCTCAGGGCTCCAATACCCTGGCCGGCCTGGCGGGCCTGGGTGATACCGGAAAGCACCTGGAACAGCGCGAAGAAGAACGGCATCTGGATCAACATGGGCAAACAAGCGGAGAACGGGTTGGTGCCGTGCTTCTTGTACAGCGCCATCTGTTCCTGCGCCATCGCCTGGCGGGAGAGCTGGTCGGTCTTGCCCTTGTACTTCGCCTGCATCTTCTTCAGGTCAGGCTGAAGCAGCTGCATGCCTCGCTGTGCCTTGATTTGCTTGACGAAGACAGGGATCAGGGCAGCACGGATCACCAGCACCAAGCCGATGATGGACAGCGTCCAGGTCCAGCCGTTCTCCGGCGGCAGGCCGATGAAACTCAGCCCGTCGTGGAACCCCAGCATGATCGCGGACACTAGCCACTTGAACGGGGCCAGAATTGTTCCAAAGATGTCCATACGTTTTCCCTATTTCCTCAGGCCGCTGTGCGGCGACCGTCTTCATCAGACCACACAGCCAGGAACTGGTCCGGGTTGTTCAGTACAACAATTGTGGGCGTCTGGCCTTCGGGCCAGTGACGATGTCCGGCGGGGACGTGGTCCACACCGCCGGCGTTCCAGGGGTGGCAACGCGCAAGGCGCCGCACTGCGAGCCAACTTCCCTTGACGGCACCATGCACCGTCACCGCTTCGAGGGCATACGCCGAGCAGGAAGGGAAGAATCGGCACACCTGGCCGTACAAGGGAGAGATGATCCTGCGATACGTCTTCAGCAAGATGATGAGGAAGTTGCGCGGCAGCTCCCACAAAAATTTTCCGAGGATCTTCGGAGCGACTCTAAAGAAGCGGACGACGGCGGAGCTCAGCTCATGCACGCGGTGTCCCTTCCGTTGTGGTGCCCTGGGTGGGCGAAACAACTCGCGGAGAGGATCCGCCGAGCCGTTTCGTGGTTGCCGCCAAGGCGGCGTTGTAATCCGTCAGCAGCTGGTCCCAGCTCGCCGTCGCAGCCGCGGGCAACGCCCGAACCACAACAGCAAGACCCGTGCCATGCCTATTCAAAGACAAAGCACCTGCTTCTCTCAGTCTCCTCTTAACGAGGTTCCTGGTCACAGCGTTCCCGACAGCTTTGGAAACGATGAAGCCGATGCGGCTCGGTTCTCCGGCACCGATAGGTGCCGTATATAACACTAAGTTCCGGCGTCCATTGCGGACGCCGGAACGTACAGTTGTTGAAAAGTCGGTAGAAGTCCGCAGACGGTTACGGGTGGCTAGCACCTATTGACTCGCTTGGAAGGCTGACCGACGAGTCAGTTATTTAGGCCGACAGTTCGACGCGGCCCTTGCCACGACGGGCGGCCAAGATGGCACGGCCGGCACGGGTGCGCATACGAAGGCGGAAGCCATGCTTCTTGGCCCGACGGCGGTTATTCGGCTGAAAAGTCCGCTTGCTCACGTTAGTTACTCCAGTGGATCAAAGGTGCGCCCACCCGATCAAAAGGGGAAGAACTGGCCGACGCTAAGTTTATTGAGTATCCGCCGCCGCCCAACGCCGGATTTACCGGAGGTGCGGGTGATCAAAAAGCGGACACATAGGACTTCACAACGTTAGGGCAAAAAGACCCCCCAGGTCAAACCGGGAGCCGCGGAGCCCGCTATCCCCAGCTGTGGCTAAGTACCCCCGCCGGCCTGTGGATGAAGTGGCTCACAGACCCCGTTTCAGAACCACAACGGTGTAATTATCCACAAGCTTCTTCCCAGCTATCTTCTGGAGTTTCCATCCCCTAGAGTGTCTCAGTAGCCGATTATCCACGGACTGTGCATAACCCTGTGGATTCGGTTCGGAATCCACTCATGGTTTGGACCTTCGGCTGCCGCAATTCAGGCAAGCAAGCACTCGAGGGAACCAATTGATGACGGTAGACGAAGCCAACCACGCCAACACGGTCGGAAGTTCCTGGCGGCGGGTGCTGAGCCTGCTGGAACAAGACGATCGCGTCACACCCCGGCAGCGCGGTTTCGTTATCCTTGCCCAGGCGCAGGGCCTGATCGGCTCCACCCTCTTGGTGGCCGTACCCAACGAGCTGACCCGCGAGGTCCTCCAGACGCAGGTCAAGGAAGCCCTCGATGACGCCCTCCGCAGCGTCTTTTCCGACGACATCCGGTGCGCAATCGACGTCGACACGGATCTGGTTCCCATCCACGAAGAGCCGGCCCCCGCCGTCGAACTCTCTTCCGCGAACGACCTGGCCGTGGAACTGAAGCCACAGCCCACCCCGCCGAGTACTTCGCACGAATTCGGCCGACTCAACCCGAAGTACGTCTTTGACACCTTCGTGATCGGTTCGTCCAACCGATTCGCCCATGCTGCCGCCGTCGCGGTCGCGGAAGCACCGGCCAAGGCCTATAATCCGCTGTTCATCTACGGTGATTCCGGGCTCGGCAAGACGCACTTGCTGCACGCGATCGGCCACTACGCCCGCCGGCTCTACAGCGGCATCCGGGTGCGATATGTGAATTCCGAAGAGTTCACCAACGACTTCATCAACTCCATCCGCGACGACGAAGGCGCCAGCTTCAAGACCACGTACCGCAACGTCGACGTGCTCCTGATTGACGACATCCAGTTCCTGGCGGGCAAGGACCGGACGCTCGAGGAGTTCTTCCACACCTTCAATGCCCTGCACAACAACAACAAGCAGGTGGTCATCACCTCGGACCTCCCGCCGAAGCAGCTGGCCGGGTTCGAAGACCGCATGAAGTCCCGTTTCGAATGGGGCCTGCTGACCGATATCCAGCCGCCGGAACTCGAAACCCGCATTGCGATCCTCCGCAAGAAGGCCCAGAGCGAGGGATTGTCCGCACCCGACGACGCCTTGGAATACATCGCTTCCAAGATCTCCAGCAACATCCGCGAGCTCGAAGGCGCCCTGATCCGCGTCACCGCGTTCGCCAGCCTCAACCGCCAGCCCGTCGATGTGGCCCTCGCCGAAATGGTGCTGAAGGACCTGATCACCGACGACGGCGCCCAGGAGATCACGGCCGACCAGATCCTGAAACAGACGGCCGAGTACTTCAAGCTGAGCATGGAAGAGCTTTGCAGCAAGTCCCGAACGCGCACCTTGGTGACCGCGCGGCAGATCGCCATGTACCTGTGCCGCGAGCTCACGGACATGTCCCTGCCGAAGATCGGCCAGGAGCTTGGCGGCCGCGACCACACCACAGTGATCCACGCAGACCGCAAGATTCGCGAACTGATGGCCGAGCGCCGTGTGATCTACAACCAGGTGACTGAGTTAACCAACCGCATCAAGCAGCAACAACGCGATTCCTGAGTCACTCCCTCGAGGTACTACATACCTTATTAACAGGCGCATGTGGATAAGCCTGTGGATACTTAAGGGGACAAGCGTGGTTAATGGGCTTAAAACCCTTAAGCCGTCTGTGGATCGTTGAAAACGGCCCTGGGGGTTATCCACGTCCACACCCTGTTTAAAACCCCTGTCGCCCACATATCGTGAACAGGGCTTAACCGCGGAACTACGGCTCCAGGGGAGGTTATCCACAGTTTCCACAGGGGTTATTAACACTACTAATCCCAAAAAAATGAATTCCCTCAAATAACAATCTCCTTTCGCCCACCCATCGACGCAGCCCGTGGCTGCTTCGAACCACAGGCCAGCAGGCCGGGGATGGGTTAATGCCCGAAGTTCCGGCTAAGCTGTCTGCATCGCGTCCATCCTTGGCGCTGCTTTGTAGTTCGCCCACTGCGGACACTGCAGCTTTCGGGTTCCGGGCGCCGGATTTCGGGGCTCCTGGGGGAGTTTCCGGTGGAACACTGGCAGCAGCAATGAAAGGCGGCACCCTTCCGTGAAGTTCAGAGTCGAGCGGGATGTCCTGGCAGAAGCCGTCACATGGACAGCCCGGTCCTTGTCTCCGCGGCCGCCCGTCCCGGTACTCTCAGGTCTCCTGCTCAAGGCAGAAGCCGGAACAGTGAGTCTCTCGAGCTTTGACTATGAGACCTCCGCCCGTCTCGAGATTCCAGCTGACATCACAACCGAAGGAACCATCCTGGTTTCCGGGCGCCTTTTGGCCGATATCTGCCGCAGCCTCCCCTCGGCTCCTGTCGAAATCGAAACCGATGGCAGCAAGGTCACCCTCACGTGCCGTCGAAGCAGCTTCCATCTCGCCACCATGCCGGAGTCCGAATACCCGCCGCTTCCGGCGCTTCCCGCCATCAGCGGAACCTTGCCCGGCGACGCCTTCGCCCAGGCCGTTTCACAGGTCATCATCGCGGCCAGCAGGGACGACACCTTGCCGATCCTCACCGGTGTCCGGATGGAGATCGAGGATGACATGATCACCCTCCTCGCCACGGACCGATACCGCCTCGCCATGCGCGAAGTACCGTGGAAGCCCGTCACCCCGGGAATTTCCACGAGTGCCCTGGTGAAATCCAAGACCCTCAACGAGGTAGCCAAGACCCTCGGTGGCAGCGGCGACATCCATCTCGCCCTCGCCGATGACGACAGCCGACTGATTGGCTTCGAAAGCGGCGGGCGTACCACCACTTCCTTGCTCGTCGACGGCGACTACCCCAAGATTCGGTCCTTGTTCCCGGATTCCACGCCGATCCACGCAACGGTCCAAACGCAGGAACTCGTTGAAGCCGTTCGCCGCGTGTCCTTGGTCGCCGAACGAAACACCCCGGTTCGCCTGGCGTTCACCCAGGGCCAGCTGAACCTCGACGCCGGTACCGGCGAAGACGCGCAGGCATCCGAGGAACTGGAAGCCCAGCTCAGCGGTGAAGACATCACGGTGGCCTTCAACCCGCATTACCTCGTGGAAGGCCTGAGTGTGATCGAGACCAAGTTCGTGCGCTTCTCCTTCACCACGGCGCCCAAACCGGCCATGATCACCGCCCAGGTTGACGCCGAAGGCGACGACAAGGGCGACTACCGCTACCTCGTAATGCCCGTCCGCCTCCCCAACTAGCTAGCAGTTGATGTCGTTTTGGGGGCCCAGAACGACAACAAATGCGAGTCAGTTGGGACAACACAACAACCAACGCAGAAAAGAGTTCACACCGTGCATATCGGACTGATCGGCCTTGGAAAAATGGGTTTCAACATGCGCGAACGCATGCGCAAAGGTGGAATCGAAGTCACTGGTTTCGACCGCAATCAGGAGATCGCCGACGTCGCGTCCGTTGATGAACTGATCGCTGCCCTTCCGACGCCGCGCTTGGTCTGGGTCATGGTTCCTTCCGGCGACATCACCGATGCCGTGATCAGCGAACTCGGCGAGAAGCTTTCTGCCGGTGACATGGTGATCGACGGCGGCAACTCACGCTTCACCGAAGACCAGAAACACGCGGCTTTCCTGGCGTCCAAGGACATCCGCTTCGCCGATTGCGGTGTTTCGGGCGGCGTCTGGGGCCTGCAGAACGGCTACGGACTCATGGCAGGCGGCGCGGACGAGGACATTGAACTCGCCATGCCGGTATTCGACGCGCTCCGTCCCGAAGGCGATCGTGCCGACAGCTTCGTCCACGTGGGCGGCGTGGGAGCGGGCCACTACGCCAAGATGGTCCACAACGGGATCGAATACGGTTTGATGCAGGCCTACGCCGAAGGCTATGAGCTGCTCGCGGCCAAGGACATCATCAAGGACCTTCCCGGCACCTTCCGTGCCTGGCAAAAAGGCACGGTCGTCCGTTCCTGGCTCCTGGACCTCATGGTCAAAGCCTTGGACGAAGATCCGGGCCTGGCCTCCATCGGGGACTACGTCGAGGACTCCGGCGAAGGCCGATGGACCGTTGAAGAAGCCATTGCCAACGCGATCCCCGCACCGGCAATCACCGCTGCACTCTTCGCCCGATTCTCCTCCCGCGAGGACAACTCGCCGGCCATGAAGATGGTGTCAGCGCTGCGCAACCAGTTCGGCGGACACGCCACCCGTCCGGCCAACTAGGCCCCGGTCGACCAGCAGTACGCGTGTACATCGAAGATCTTTCGCTGACCGATTTCCGCAGCTACGCGCAGGTTGACCTCAAGCTCGGCCCCGGTGTCACGGTCCTGGTGGGGTCCAACGGCATCGGCAAGACGAACCTCATGGAAGCCATCGGATACCTGGCCACCCTGAGTTCACACCGCGTGAGCACGGATGCGCCGCTCCTGCGCTTCGGCACGGATCGCGCGTTGATCCGGGCGAAGCTCGTCCGTGGGGAACAATCGACGGTGGTCGAGCTCGAAATCAATGCCGGCCGTGCCAACCGTGGCCGGATCAACCGTGGAAATCCTGTACGCGCCCGAGACATCCTGGGCATTTGCCAGACGGTGCTTTTCGCCCCTGAGGACCTTGCCTTGGTCAAGGGTGATCCTTCCAATCGCCGTCGATTCCTCGACGAACTGCTGGTCAGCCTCATGCCGGTGCACGCGGCGACCCGCAGCGACTATGACCGCGTGCTCAAACAGCGCAACGCCTTGCTGAAATCGGCCCGTACCGGAAAATTCACCCCGGGCCACGAGGCAACGCTCGATGTTTGGGATCAGCACATGGCGCGGGCCGGTGCGGAACTCCTGCATGCACGGCTGGAACTCGTGGAGCGGCTCCGACCACATCTCATGAGCGCTTACGCGCAACTGACGGATGGATCCAAGGAGGCGGGCGCGGTCTACCGCTCCACCATTCAAGGGGTTTTGGACGACGACGGCGGTCCCGCCGAGCGGCTCGCTGAAGGTTCGGACGGGGTTGAGGACCTCCGCTTGCTGTCCGTGGATCAACTCACTGAGCGCTATGTCCAGGCCTTCGCTGCCTCGCGCCGCAAAGAGTTGGAACGCGGGATTTCCCTGGTCGGACCCCACCGCGACGAACTGGAACTGGTTCTGGGCCAAGCCCCGGCCAAGGGGTATGCCTCCCATGGCGAGACTTGGTCCATGTGCCTCTCCCTGCGCTTGGCCTCGTACTACGTCATGCTCGATGACACCCGTACCGGCGGTTCCGCCCCGATCCTCATCCTCGACGATGTGTTCGCCGAACTGGACGTGCAGCGCAGGCGTAAACTGGCTGCAATAGTGGCCGGCGCCGAGCAGGTTTTGGTGACGGCCGCCGTCGACGCTGATATTCCCGAGGAATTGGCGGGGCGCCGCGTGAAGGTTGTGCCCGGAGGCATTGATGGAGAAGGATAGCCCCGGCGGACGCCAGCCGGGCAGGGACCCTGACGAGATCGACGCTGCCCAATCAGCTTTGAATCGGATGCGCGAAGCGGCCGCCGCGCGGGGCGAAATCCGCCGCGCTGCCCCGCGGACGGGCGCCGCTCCTAAACGCAAGGGCGTCCGCGACACCCGTGGATTCAGCCAATTCCACGGCACTGGCCGGGATCCGCTTGGCTTGGGAAAAGTCGTCGGGAGGCTCGTGGCCGAACGGGGCTGGACGTCTCCAGTGGCCGTTGGCTCCGTGATGGCCGAGTGGGATGCCTTGGTGGGGCCGGAGATTTCCGCGCATTGCACTCCGGAGAGCTTCACCGACACCACGCTGCATGTCCGCTGCGATTCCACCGCGTGGGCAACGCAGCTCAGGCTCCTGAGCACCAGCCTCCTGGACATGTTCCGAAGGGAACTCGGAGACGGAGTGGTGACCTCCATTCAAGTGCTCGCGCCCACCGCACCGAGCTGGCGCAAGGGCGGCCGAAGCGTCAATGGGCGGGGCCCCAGGGATACCTACGGGTAACTTCCTTGGCACCCGCGTCAGCGGATTTGCTTGAACGGCGCACAGGGGCGAGAAACCTCCCCGGACCGTACAGCTCCCTAGAGGGTGCTGTTTTGGCGGCTTGCAGATGGGGCCAGCGGCCTCCCAGAGCTAGTTTCCTGAGCATAAGGGCCGGGTTTTGCAAGGAACTGCGCTCAGTCACGATAGAATCGGCATAGACAACTGGGCGCCGGTGAACGTTGATTGGCTCCGCTGAACAGCACTTGTAGAAGCGGATCCGCCATTGACGAAGTAGCCGGCGTTAGCAGTGACGTCCCTGTTGGCGGCTGCCGTATCCCTGTGGTGTGTCCTGGCGGACGTGCTTCCTTGGTGCGGTGACGGCTGGCGACCATCGAACACGGAGGAGTCGAAAGCGCCTGTGGCTAACGACAATGCAGAGACCTTGGCAGTAGATCCCGCGAAGGAGAACGCCCATAAGCCTGACACACCCTCGGGGTCCAAGGAGTACGGTGCGAGCGACATCACCGTTCTTGAGGGTCTCGAAGCAGTGCGCAAGCGCCCGGGTATGTACATCGGATCCACAGGCCCTCGCGGCCTTCACCACTTGGTGTACGAAGTGGTGGACAACTCGGTGGACGAAGCCCTTGCCGGGTACTGCAGCCACATTGAAGTGACTCTCCAGGCCGACGGCGGCGTCAAGGTCGTGGACGATGGCCGTGGGATTCCGGTGGATATGCACCCCACGGAAAAGAAGCCGACCGTCGAAGTTGTCATGACGATCCTGCACGCGGGTGGCAAGTTCGGGGGCAGCGGCTACGCCGTATCCGGTGGCCTCCACGGCGTCGGTATTTCCGTTGTCAACGCACTTTCGCGCAGGGTCGACACCGAGGTGCGTCGCCAGGGCCACGTTTGGCGGATGACTTTCGCCGACGGCGGTAAGCCACAGGGTGGACTCGTCCAGGGCGAAGCAACGGACCAGACCGGAACGTCCCAGACGTTCTACCCGGACGGCACCATCTTCGAGAGCACCGATTTCGATTTTGAAACCCTCCGCGCCCGATTCCAGCAGATGGCCTTCCTCAACAAGGGCCTGCGCATCACCCTCACGGATGAGCGCCCCGTTGCAGGAGCAGGCGACGATGACCTGGATCTTGACGCAGTTGTCACCGACGGCGAAGTGGCGGCAGAACACCGGACGGTGGTCTACCAGTACGACGACGGTCTGCTCGACTACGTGAAGCACCTGAACTCGAACAAGAAGGTGGACGTCGTCCACGAGGACGTCATCGCCTTCGAAACCGAAGACACTGAGCGGCACATCGCCGTCGAGGTCGCGATGCAGTGGACCACGGCCTATTCCGAGAGCGTGCACACTTACGCCAACACCATCAACACGCACGAGGGCGGCACCCACGAAGAAGGTTTCCGTGCGGCGATGACCTCACTCATCAACCGCTACGCGCGCGAGAAGACCATCATCAAGGAAAAGGAAGACAACCTCACCGGTGACGACATCCGGGAGGGCCTCACAGCCGTCATCTCGGTGAAGTTGTCTGAACCCCAGTTCGAGGGCCAGACCAAGACCAAACTGGGTAACTCCGAGGTCAAGGGCTTCGTCCAACGGGTGGTCACCGACCAGCTTGGCGACTGGTTGGAACGAAACCCCGGCCCGGCCCGCGACGTCATCCGCAAGGCTGTCCAGGCGGCCCAAGCCCGTATGGCCGCCCGCAAGGCACGCGACAACGCACGTCGCAAGAGTCCCCTGGAATCTTTCGGGATGCCGGGCAAGCTGTCCGACTGCTCCTCAAAGGACCCAGCGCGCTGCGAGGTCTACCTCGTAGAGGGTGACTCCGCCGGCGGTTCGGCCAAGCGCGGACGCAACCCCGAGACCCAGGCCATCCTGCCGCTGCGCGGCAAGATCCTCAACGTGGAGCGCGCACGCCTGGACAAAGCCCTCGGCAACAACGAAGTCCAGTCCATGATCACGGCCTTCGGAACGGGGATCGGCGAGGACTTCGACATCTCCAAGCTGCGGTACCACAAGATCGTCCTGATGGCCGATGCCGACGTGGACGGCCAGCACATCACCACGCTGCTCATGACGTTGCTTTTCCGCTACATGCGTCCGCTGATCGAGAACGGCTACGTCTACTTGGCCCAGCCGCCGCTGTACCGCATCAAGTGGTCGAACGCACCACATGACTACGTCTACAGCGACCGTGAACGTGACGCCAAGCTGGTCTCCGGCCAGGCCGCCGGCCGCCGGATCCCCAAGGACAACGGCATCCAGCGCTACAAGGGCCTCGGCGAAATGGACTACACCGAACTCTGGGACACCACCATGGACCCGGACCACCGTACGCTCCTGCAAGTCACCATGGACGATGCCCTGGCGGCGGACCAGACCTTCTCCGTACTGATGGGTGAGGACGTGGAATCGCGCCGGAACTTCATTCAGCAGAACGCCAAGGACGTCAGGTTCCTGGATATCTAGAGACTTCAAAGCCCCTATGAATATTCCAGTACTGACATATACCTGAAACGGAAATCATAAACTATGAGTGAAGAAACACCCGAGGTTCCCGCCGAGTCGGCAGGCATTACAGAACCCGTACTTGAGGGCGATGTGCTGACCGACCGCGTAGACCAGGTGGACCTGCAGACGGAAATGCAGCGTTCGTACCTGGACTACGCCATGGCGGTTATCGTTGGCCGCGCGCTTCCGGACGTCCGCGACGGCCTGAAGCCCGTCCACCGCCGAGTGCTCTATGCGATGTTCGACGGCGGCTACCGCCCGGACCGCTCCTTCAACAAATGCGCCCGCGTGGTGGGCGAGGTCATGGGCCAGTACCACCCGCACGGTGACACCGCGATCTACGATGCCCTGGTCCGCCTCATCCAGGACTGGACGATGCGCTATCCGCTGGCGCTCGGCCAGGGCAACTTCGGTTCCCCGGGCAACGACGGCGCTGCGGCTCCGCGATACACCGAAACCAAGATGGCCCAGCTGGCCATGGAAATGGTCCGCGACATCGACGAGGAAACCGTCGACTTCCAGGACAACTACGACGGCAAGAACCAGGAACCCACCATCCTGCCGGCGCGTTTCCCCAACCTGCTGGTCAACGGTTCCTCCGGTATCGCCGTCGGCATGGCCACCAATATCCCGCCGCACAACCTCCGCGAAGTGGCCGACGGCGTGCAGTGGTATCTGGCCAACCCCACGGCCAGCCGCGAAGAGCTGCTTGAGGCGTTGCTCGTCCGCATCAAGGGTCCGGACTTCCCGACCGGTGCAACCATCCTCGGCCACAAGGGCATCGAGGACGCGTACCGGACAGGCCGCGGCTCCATCACCATGCGCGCCGTGGTGAACGTCGAGGAACTCCAAGGCCGCACATGCCTGGTGGTCACCGAACTTCCCTACCAGGCAAACCCGGACAACCTGGCCATCAAGATCGCCGAACTGGTCAAGGACGGCAAGATCCAGGGCATCGCGGACCTCCGCGACGAGACGTCCGGCCGTACCGGACAACGACTGGTGATCGTGCTCAAGCGCGATGCCGTGGCCAAGGTGGTGCTCAACAACCTCTACAAGCACACCCAGCTGCAGGACAATTTCGGCGCCAACATGCTCGCGATCGTCGACGGCGTACCCCGCACGCTGAGCCTGGACGCCTTCATCCGGCATTGGGTGGCCCACCAGGTGAGCGTCATTGTCCGGCGGACCCGCTACCGCCTCCGCAAGGCAGAGGAAGAGGCGCACATCCTGCGCGCGCTTCTCAAAGCCCTGGACATGCTGGATGAGGTCATCGCGCTCATTCGGGCCTCCAACACCACCGAGGCCGCCCGCGATGGCCTGATGGGGCTGCTGGACATCGACGAGCTCCAGGCCCGCGCCATCCTCGACATGCAGCTCCGCCGGCTTGCCGCGTTGGAACGGCAGAAGATCCAGGACAGGCACTCCGAACTTGAGGCCATGATTACGGAGTTCAACTCGATCCTGGCCTCCGAGCAGCGCCAGCGCGACATCATCAGCCAGGAACTGGCCGAGATCGTGGCCAAGCATGGTGATGACCGGCGCACCCACATCCTCATGGGCTTCGACGGTGACATGTCGATGGAAGACCTCATCCCCGAGGAAGAAGTGGTGGTCACCATCACCCGCGGCGGATACGTCAAGCGCACCCGCAGCGACAACTACCGTTCGCAGCAGCGAGGCGGCAAGGGCGTCAAGGGTGCCCAGCTTCGCGGAGACGATGTCGTGGAGCACTTCTTCGTCACAACAACGCACCACTGGTTGCTGTTCTTCACCAACCTGGGCCGCGTGTACCGGGCCAAGGCGTACGAGCTTGCCGAGGCCGGCCGTGACGCCAAGGGACAACACGTGGCAAACCTGTTGGCCTTCCAGCCGGACGAGCACATCGCCCAGGTCCTGGACTTGCGCGACTATGAGCAGGCCCCGTACTTGGTGCTCGCCACCAAGAACGGCCTCGTGAAGAAGACGCGCCTGGAAGACTACGACACCAACCGCACGGCCGGCGTGATCGCCATCAACCTTCGGGATGAGGACGAGCTTGTCTCGGCGCAGCTTGTGTCCGAAACCGACGATCTCCTCTTGGTTTCCCGCAAGGGCCAGTCGATCCGCTTCACGGCGACTGACGAGGCACTACGTCCCATGGGGCGTGCCACCTCGGGTGTGACCGGCATGAAGTTCCGCGAAGACGACGAACTCCTCGCGGCCGACGTCGTCCAGGATGGCTCGTTCGTGTTCGTGGTGACCGAAGGCGGGTACGCCAAGCGCACCGCCGTCGAGGAGTACCGGCTCCAGGGCCGTGGCGGCCTCGGCATCAAAGTGGCGAAGCTCCAGGAGGAGCGAGGCGACCTTGTCGGTGCGTTGATCGTCAACGAAGAAGACGAAGTTCTGGTGGTCATGGAGGGTGGCAAGATTGTCCGCTCCGCCGTGGCCGGTGTTCCTGCCAAGGGCCGTGACACCATGGGTGTCATCTTCGCGAAGCCTGACAAGAACGACCGCATCATCGAGGTGGCCCGCAACAGCGAACGCGGCCTCGAGGAGTCCGACGACGAACAGGGCGAGGGCACAGCCGACGCCTCAAGCGTCAATAGTGTCGAAAATCCTGTCGGAGGAACGTCCGGGACGGACGATGACGTAACGTTGGCTGCAAACGGCGGCGCCGATCAGGCGACCGCGACGGCCGAATCGGGATCGGCTGCAGGATCCGGTAATGGGTCCGGCGTCGAGCTGAACGAAGACAACACCGGAGGTAACGAGTGAGCAATTCGGACTCATATCCCAAGCCGAGTACGGGTGTCCCTGGAGGATTGCGGCAGCCGTCGGCGACTCCGCGGGTAGACGCACCGGCCCGTCCCCAGCAGCGCCCTGTGGCATCCGCTTCGGGTGCGGCAGGAACTGGCGCGGAAAGGGTCCCCGGTCAGCGTCCGGCCGTTCCCGGCCAGCGTCCCGCAGGAACGCAGCGTCCGGCGGGTCAGCGTCCCGCCGTGCCCGGTCAGAGGCCCGTGCAGGGCCAGCAGCGGCCCGCCCCCGGGGCTCCAGGGCTTGTGAAGCCGGCACCTAAGGCGAAGGTTCGCCGCGCCCGCCTGCTCGTCAGCAAGGTTGATCCGTGGTCTGTCCTGAAGATGGCGTTCCTGTTGTCCGTTGCCTTGGGCATCGTGACTGTGATTGCCGCAATAGTGCTCTGGACCGTTCTGGATCTCACCGGCATCTTCAACCAGGTGGACAGCCTTCTGGGCACCCTGGCAGGTTCGGAAAGTGGTGGCTTCGAACTCAAGAAGGTCGCATCGCTCGGACAGGTGGCCTCCTTCGCCACCATCATTGCCGTGGTGAACGTTGTGCTGCTGACTGCCCTGTCCATGCTGAGCGCAGTGCTTTATAACATTGCTGCAACACTCGTGGGCGGCATTGGCGTGACCCTCACCGACGACTGACGAAAACGGTCGGAATTTGGGGGAAACTGCTGGAAAACGGCGGTGAAAATACCTCGATTTGAGATCGGGCCGGGATGTGCTGTAAAGTCATGTCTCGGCCCGAAGAGGTATCGGGGCGTATAGCTCAGGCGGTTAGAGCGCTTCGCTGATAACGAAGAGGTCCCAGGTTCAAGTCCTGGTACGCCCACGGAACCTGCACAGGTTTTGCTAAAGGTTCGGGAAACTGAACCGGAACGGGGTGCATGTGAAGAAGTTGCTCGTAGTTGCAGCTGCGATCGCAGGCGTCCTGCTCTACAGGAAAGTGCAGGAATCCGAAGCCCGGAAAACAGTCTGGAGCAAGGCAACCGACACGGTTGACTAGCAAAGGCGCCCGGTCTGGAGATGGTGAAAACCATCGACGGAACTAGGGTAGTATGGATGGGTTGCTTCTTATGGGGGCATGGCGCAATTGGTAGCGCACCTGCTTTGCAAGCAGGGGGTTCGGGGTTCGAGTCCCCGTGCCTCCACCATAAGAAAGAGTCCCGGTCAGAAATGACCGGGACTCTTTGCGTTAAGGCGCCCCACTAAGGTTGAAATGTGAACTTCATTGTTGCTGCCTTGGGTGTTCTCGGCGTCGCATCATCCGGACCCCTCATCGCCGGAACGCTCGGAGCTACCTCCGTCACGGCACTGGCTATCGCGTTCTGGCGTAACGCAATCGCCGCCGTCGTCATGGCCTCGCCCGTCTTGATCCGCGAGCCGCGCCAGTTTCGCAAGATCACCAGCACCGAGTTCACTTGGTCCGCTGTCGCAGCAGTGGCATTGGCCTTCCACTTCGCTTGTTTCATCACGGCGCTCCAGCTCACGTCAGTCGCGGCTGCTACCGCCCTGGTGTGCCTGCAGTCTGCGTGGATCGCCGTTTTCCAGCTCCTCCGCGGCACGAGGCACCGCTGGCCGGTCCTGGTGGGCCTGGGCATCGCGCTGGGCGGCGTCGCGGCCATCACAGGCTTCGATATGGGAACCTCCCCGAAAGCCCTCCTTGGTGACATCCTGGCCCTTGCCGGAGGCGCCCTGGCCGGCCTGTATACCTTGGCCGGAGGCAAAGCCCGCCAGAGCATGAGCATTGGAACGTACACGACCCTTTGCTATGGAATCTGCGCAGCCATCGTCGCCGTGCTTGCGCTCACGGGCGGCCAGCCGCTTGTAGGGTTCGACGCCGGCGGCTGGCTGGGGATCGTGGCCATCACCGTATCCGCGCAACTGGTGGGCCACACCGCCTTCAACCATCTCCTGGCGACCATGAGCCCGCTGCTGGTGTCCATGATCATCCTGCTGGAGATTCCTGGCGCAGCCCTTCTTGCCGCCGTCTTCCTGCACGAGTCCCTGCCGGCTGGAACCTACGCGGGACTCGCCCTGATCCTGGTTGGACTCGCCGTCGTCGTCGCCGGCCAGCGGCGCGGTAAGGGCGACGCTGAGGGCAAGATTGCCGAGCTCGGTGCTGACTGAGCTGGATTCGCGCGGCTACAGGCCGCCGCGGCGGACGCCTTGGCCTGCATTGGCCGTGTGGATGGCCCGGAGAAGCTTGGCCGGGAAGTAGACGGAGAAGAACACCACCATGGGGGCCTTCAGGGCCATTTTCTTGACGTTGTGGGCCTTGTAGGTGCGGTCGAAGCGGGTCACGTAGTAGCGGTAGTCGCGAGGTGAATCCTCGAGCCGGCGGGCAGACATGCCCGAGACCATCTGCGGCCAGTACTGCACCCTGAGATCGTGGTCGGCAAGGTGCAGGGAAAGATCGATGTCCTCATGCATTTCGTCCTTTTCATCCAGGCAGGTTTCGTCGCGGATGGTTTCCCAGGCGGAACGGCGAAGGGCCATGTTGGATCCAAAAAGGAAGTGGTACTGGTGCTTCGCAAGCCGAAGCATGAGTTGGCGCATTTTGTCGTCGGCTTTGAGTCCGAATCGACGCATGGGCATGTCATAGTAGACCACCGGACCCGTGGCTGCCTGCACCGAGGGATCGGCGAACGCTTTTTGGACCTGCTCAACCCAGTCGGGTTCCACAACCGAGTCGGCATCGATCCGCCCGAGGACATCCGATGTGGCGCTATTGAGGCCAAAGTTGCGGGTGGGGATGAGTCCCTGCGCCTTGTCCTGGCTCAGCAGGATGATGGGGCTCTCCGGGTATTCCTGTTGCATTTGCTGGACGATCTGCGCTGTGCGGTCCGTGGACCTGTTGTCCACGACGATGATCTCGTCCGCAGGTACCGACTGGTAGATGGCCGCGATCAGGCATTGCCGTATGACGCTTTCCTCGTTGTACGCCGGGATGATGATTGAAACACTCGGCTTCACGGGTGCGACGGCTGCGTTGGTTGCTGCATCTACGAAAGATCTATCGGCTGGCATCACCATAAATCTAACATCAGGGCGGTGTTCCTAGAGGTAGCCTCCGGTGACAAGTGGCCAAACAATTGAAGGGATCCCGGCGAACCGGAATCCCTTCAACGTAGAGCGAATATGGCCTTTGCCTAGGCCTCGTGTTTGCCAGCTTCGTCCGTGGCCGCCTGGTCCTTGGCCGCTTCGTCCTTGTGGAGGCTGGCGGCGATGTTCTTTACCGCGGTCTTGGCGTCGGTTGCCACCTTGGCTGCGGTGTCCGTTGCGTCCTCGACGGCGTGCTTTGCCTTCTCAGCTACGGTCTCGGTTTTGTCCGCTACGTTGAGTTTCACGTCTTCGACCACGTCAGCTACCTTGGCGGCGGCTTCGTTGGCCTTGTCAGCGACCTTTTCGGCTGCCGCTGCAACCGGCACGGGTGATGGTGTTACCGGGACCGGGGTCTTCCACGGGTCCTCCACCGGGCGGCTGGCCTTCCACGCGGCGACACCGGCTGCGGCAGCTGCTGCAATAACCGTGAAGATCAGGAGGCCACGCTTTTTGGGCTTCCGGGTCTTGGCGAGTTCTTTCGAGACTGTTTTGGATGCTTCCTCGGCCGCGGCTTTCAACTGGGCCCCTGTGGCTTGTGCTTGCTCCTGCAGATTGTGAACCACTCCCGAGTCGACCAGCTTCTGGGCGACGGCGTCCACCTGCGCGGGTGCGTTCTCAAGGGCTTGGTGGACAACCTCGGAGGCTTGCCCGAGCTGCTCGGAGAGCTTAGGCAGGTACTCCTCAACAACTTTGTCCCGGGCGTGGCTGAGCGCCGGAGTGGCTTTGTTAAGGGCTTCCTGGATCTTGGGTGAGGCTTCCTCGACGACGTCGTGGATCTTCGGCGCGAGGTTCGCCAGGCCTTCCTGGAGCTTCGGCGTAACGGTTGCGACGCCGTCGGCGAGGTTGTATGCAGCTGACTTCAGGCCTTCCTGAAGCTTCGGCGAAGCGGTATCGATTCCGTGCTGGATGCGGGGAACCGCCCAGTTCACAGCTGCTTCGACGCGCGGTGTCGCCCAGTCTTTGGCATTTTCGACACCATTCACGACGGTGTGTTCAAGTTCGCGGGCAATCCGGTCCGATTTCTTCACAACTACCTCCCGATCAACATGCTCGTTTGTTGTTAGCCTACGTCGCTTGTTCGGCACCGGCTATTCATCCAGCGGATTCATGGAAGATTTCACCGAGCGCGGAACCGCCTTCTTGGCCGCCCCGGCGTTGACCCTGCGTGAAACAATGGCGATATGACCATCGCAACCGCAAAAGCAACTTTCCACACGAACCTCGGTGACATCGTGGTTGACCTCTTCGGCAACCACGCGCCCAAGACGGTCGCCAACTTCGTTGGCCTGGCCACGGGCGAAAAATCCTGGACGCACCCGGAGACTGGCGAAGACAAGACCGGTACCCCGCTGTACAACGGCACCGTTTTCCACCGCATCATCAAAGACTTCATGATCCAGGGCGGCGATCCCCTTGGTCGCGGCATCGGCGGACCGGGCTACAAGTTCGACGACGAGATCCACCCGGAACTCAACTTCAACGCCCCTTACAAGCTGGCCATGGCCAACGCCGGCGTCCAGATGGGCAAGGGCACCAACGGTTCCCAGTTCTTCATCACCACGGTCAACACCGACTGGCTTTTCGGAAAGCACTCCATCTTCGGTGAGGTTGCTGACGAAGAGTCCAAGAAGGTTGTAGACGCCATCGAGGCTGTCCGCACCGGCATGGGCGACCGCCCTGTTGAGGACGTCGTCATCAACAGCATTGACATCGTCCAGCTCTGACCCCCGGACCCTGAGCAGCATATGAGTTACGGAATCCCGGCGGCAGAGCCGTCAGCAGACATTCCGGTGTGCCCGAGGCACCCGGACAGGCCCTCCTATGTGCGGTGCCAGCGTTGCGGGCGTCCCGCATGCCCCGAATGCCAGCGGGCGGCCGCCGTCGGGTTCCAATGCATTGACTGCGTCAATGAAATGAGGCGTTCGACGCCGGTAGTGCGTTCCGCGTACGGCGGCGCCGTTGCGACCGGACGTCCTTTGGCGACGTACCTACTCATCGGGCTGTGCGCCCTGGTGTACGTGCTGCAATGGCTGGTTCCCGGCGATGCAGTTTTCCAGCAGTTTGCTTTCGCGTCCGTTTACGCCACTCCGCAGTACGGGGCATTCGAGCCATGGCGGATGCTGACGAGTGCCTTTGTCCACTCACAGGGCTTTGTCCTGCACATCGTGCTCAACATGTATATGCTGTGGATTTTTGGCCAGGTACTTGAGCCCGTCCTGGGGCGTGTGCGCTTCCTCGCCGTTTACCTGTTGTCCGCCATTGGTGGCTCTGTTGGTTTCCTGCTGCTGACGCCGGCGTTGCCTGCAATCCCGGTCGTAGGAGCGTCAGGTGCGATCTTCGGCCTGTTTGGCGCACTGTTGGTCATCCAAAGCCGGCGCGGCGGAGACACTCGGCAATTGTGGATCCTTATTGTCATCAACGGCGTGATTGGCTTTGTTGTCCCGGGAATCGCCTGGCAGGCCCACTTGGGCGGCCTTATCACGGGCGGCCTGTGTGCCGCCGTGATCGCTTTTGCTCCGCGTGGACCGCGCCAAGCGCTGTTGCAGACTGCCGGCATGGCCCTGGTGGCCGGAGTCCTGGTCCTGGCCACCGTCCTTGGGGCCACGGCGGGCTAACAGCTCCCCGGATTTTTACCGTAGGAGTTCCTCCAGGCGGTCCATCGACTCTTTGATGCCCGCATCCATGCCGCTGGCTACGGCCATGTCACGGGCCTCCACCGAGGGAAACACAGAGTGCTGCACCACACGTGTGCGGCCTCCGAGGTCCTCAAACCTGGTGGTATCCAAGGTGACTTGCCCCGGTGCACCGTCGAATTCGAAGGTCTGGATGATCCGTAATGGCTCCTGGACCTCGTGGAAGACCCCGCGGAAACCGAACTCGTTGCCCCGGCCGTCCAAATGTGTGTAGCGGTAGCTGCCCCCCGTGCGCGCGTCGTAGGATTCGAGGCGCATTTCCAGTCGACGCGGACCCAACCATTTGACGACGAGTTCGGGATCGGTGAAAGCCTGGAACACCCGCTCCGGCGCCGCATCGAAGTCGCGGCTCGTGTCGATGAACGGCGTGCCTGCCGCGACGTCAATGGTTGTTGTGTTGGTGCTCATTGTTCTTCTCCTTTTCCGGATTATGCTTTTGGGCTGTGCTGGTCAATAGTTCGTCCAGACGGGCGAAACGTTCCTCGGCCTGAAGCCGGTAGTTCTCGATCCACTCGGCCAAGGGACCCAGCGCCGTCGTGTTCAAGTGGCAGGGACGGCGCTGCGCTTCCCGGCTCCTCGTGATGAGCCCTGCGCCCTCGAGCACTTGAAGGTGCTTGGAGATGGCTTGGAGGGTGACGGTGAAGGGCTGCGCGATCTCATTGACGGTGGCATCGCCCAAGGCCAACCGCGCCAGTATCTTGCGGCGGACAGGATCGGCGAGGGCCATGAACGCCCTGTTGAGCTGGTCTTCCGGATCCAGCACCGCTGTACCAATCGTGTCCGGCATGCGTCTCCCCTGCCTGGCTTCAGACTCAAGCGTTGCGGATTTCCGAGTTCTCCGCAGTACTCAAGCAAATGGTTTATCAACTAATTCGTTGAATAAGCCCAGCCTAGAACTGCGCACTGAGTCCGTCAACACCCCGTGGATATGTTTTCCACAGGGGTTATCCACAATGTGCGTAACTTACAAGCGTGTAGTTCGATGGCAAATGGACCCTCAGGGGCGGGATGGCAAGGGCTGCGCTTTACTCTGGGGATTAACGTCCACATCTGTGGATAACTTTTGCCCACCCGCCTGTGGGTATGTGGATAAGAAGTGCGTTATTCCGGGTTGTGTGGACAACCTCAGGAGTGGCAACCGCGAGAGCGCGGTATCAACAGAGTTATCAACATTGTTAATAACTCACATTGCTGTAGTTCGGTGTCCTTCGCTCCCCTTGGGGCCCGCCGTTCTGGGAGTTTTCCACTTTGTGGGCGCAGTTTTTCCCCAACTGTGGATAACTTGTGGGTAGCTGCCTGTTGTTAAGTGTGTAACTACAGCGCGGACGGCCAGGATGGGCTCGCTAGGTAAGTTCAGCGCCATAGAGCACAGCAGCCGTGTTTCGGTGCCGCTCGCGTACTTCCGTAGTCCACTCCGCGCGTTCGGCGGGATCGACAGCTTGCCGATTGGCGGGTGGCCAATCAGGTAATTCGCCGGTCAAGGCCCATGCTGCTTGGCGGGCCCGAAGCAGCAGGCGAGGTCACTGCCGAAGCCGTGCGGGTGGCAGGCACCCCCCATATCCTCGTCAACTCAGCAGGGATCGCGCTGCTCGATCCGGCAATCGACGTGCCGGCAGCACGCTGGCAAGCGACGATCGACATCAACCTCAGCGCAAGCTTCTACATGGCGCAAGCCGCCGGCCGCGTCATGGTCGAGGCAGGATACGGCCGGATCATCACCCTCGCCTCGCAGGCCGCGGTGATCGGCCTCGACCGGCATGCGGCCTATTGCACCTCGAAGGCGGCGATCGTTGGACTCACCCATGTCCTTTCACTGGAATGGGCGCCCAAGGGCGTGACCGTCAACGCCGTGTCACCCACCGTTGTTGAGACGCCGCTAGGCAAGAAGGCCTGGGCCGGGGAAAAAGGCGAAAAGGCGAAACGCGATATTCCCGTTGGCCGTCGCTCATCGCCTACCTTTGTAGCGACATGGCCGCTATGATCACCGGCACTAACGTCTTGATCGACGGCGGGTTTACGACCGTCTGAGTGCCCTCGATTCGTGGCTCGGCAACCGGAACAGCGCCCGGCGATCATCAGACGGGAACGTGTTCCGTCTGGGAAGCAATTGTTTCGGGCCTGCGGGCTGCGTCGCTGATCCGCAACAGCAGGGCGACGATAATCCAGTTGGCAAGGAGGGAGGACCCGCCCGCGGAGAGGAACGGCGTCGTCAGCCCGGTGAGGGGAATAAGGCGGGTGACGCCGCCGATAATGATGAAGCACTGAAGGGCCATGGAGAAGGCCAGCCCGCAGGCAAGAAGCTTCCCAAAGGCATCGCGGATGCCCAGGGCGCCCCGGAATCCCCTCGTGAAAAGCAGCAAATAGAGGAGAACGATCGCAAACAGGCCGATCAGGCCGAGTTCTTCACCAAGGGAAGCGATGATCATGTCGCTGTTCGCGAAGGGCACAAGGTCCGGGCTTCCGAGCCCGAGGCCTTTTCCGATCAGGCCGCCGTCGGCCATTCCGAAGAGGCCCTGGACAATCTGGGCGCTGCCCCCGGGGAAGCGGGTGAAGACCTGAGGGTCGAAGGCATTGATCCAGGCGTCAATGCGCAAGCCGACATGGGAAAAGATCTTGGCTGCGGCGTATCCGCCCAAAAGCATGAGCACGACGCCGAGGACGAGCCAGCTGGCCCGGCTCGTGGCAACGTAGATCATCACGATGAACAGGCCGAACAGCAGTATGGACATGCCGAGATCATGCTGGAAGACCAGTACGCCCACGCTCGCGGCCCAGGCGGTGATCATCGGCCCGGTGTCCTTGATCCTGGGAAACTGCAGGCGCCCGAATTTCCTGCCGGCCAGCAGGATCAAGTCCCGGTTGGAGGACAAGTAGCCCGCAAAGAAGACGGCGAGCGTAATCTTCACGATCTCGCCGGGCTGGAACTGGAGCGAACCGAGGCGTATCCAGACATTCGCGCCGTTGATGTCGCCGGCCGAAATACCCGGCACGAGGGGAAGGATGAGGAGGGCGGCGCTCACTGCGAGTGCAATGAAGGTGTACCGGCGCAAGAGCCGGTGGTCCTTCAAAAGCCACAGCACGGCGGCCGCGACCAGGACCGAGACGATCGTCCATGTCAGCTGATTGGTCCCGGCAGTCGTGCCGTTTGACGCATCCAGGCGTCGGATCATGGCGATGCCGAGGCCGTTCAAAGCCACCACAATCGGGAGAATCACCGGATCCGCATACCTTGCCTTGAACCGCAGGACGACGTGGAAGATCCCGGCCAGCGCCGTCAAGGTTCCCGCCTGAAGCCAGAATCCAGCGTCGAGGGCTTCCTTCTTGTCCACGCTGGTCAGTGCAAGGGCACCAATGCCGACGCCAAGTGCCAGCACGAGCAGCACCATCTCCACGTTCCGGCGAGGCTTCGCCAGAATCGCTTGCTGGCTCATGGGCATCTTCTTTCGTGGATCTCGGGCGGCCGGTCGGGTCCGGTTCGGTGGCTCAAGATCGGGTCAGTGGCTCAACATAAGGTTCAGTGGGCCATCATAGCCGCCGCGGCTGGGCTGCGGTTGGGAACAGGATCCGGTCGATCAGCGGCCAGTTCCCGTAACGGTCTGTATCACCATGTCGTCGAGCTTTGGGAGTGCGTGCGCAAGCCGATGCCTGGCGTCGGCGACAGTTTCCTCCACTGCTGACAGCGGCGCGTTGGCGACGATGATGGTGGTGGCGCCCTGCAGGCGATGGCCGACCCAGCGCAGTTGCAGCTTCGGCACGGAGAGAACGCCCGGTGTCGCTTCCAACGCCGACTGGGCGCCGTCCAGCAGTTCGGGTTCTATACCGTCCATCAGGCGTCGACCGATGCTGCGTACGGTACCCCAGAGCAGGACGATGATGGCCGCCGAAATCAGCAGGCCGACAATCGGGTCCGCCAAAGGGAACCCGAGCAGAACCCCGCCGGCGCCAAGCACCACTGCGAGGGAGGTGAATCCGTCAATGCGCGCATGCACGCCGTCGGCAACCAGCGCAGCGGACCCGATCTGCCGGCCGACCCTGATCCTGTAGACGGCCACAATTTCATTGCCCGCAAAGCCGATGAGTCCGGCCGCAAGGACCCACCAAAGATTGTGCAGGGGTTGCGGATGGAACAGGCGATCGATGGATTGCCACGCGGCCACCACTGCCGAAAGCGCAACGACGCCGACAATGAACAGACCGGCAAGGTCCTCTGCCCGTCCGTATCCATAGTTGTAGCGTCGAGTTGCCGCACGACGTCCCAGGATGAACGCAATCCACAGTGGCACTGCGGTGAGCGCGTCCGAAAAGTTGTGGATGGTGTCGGCCAGCAACGCGACCGAGCCGCTGATGAGGACCACCAGGAACTGCAGGACGGTGGTGCCAAGGAGTATGAAAAGACTGATCTTAAGTGCCCGGACGCCCTGTGTACTGGACTCAAGCGCATCGTCGATTGAATCGGCGGCATCGTGGGAGTGCGGGACGAAAAGCTCGTACAGCCACCCCTTGAGACCTTTGTGATGCTCGTGCGAGTGTCCGTCGTGGTCGTGGTCGTGGTCGTGGTCGTGGTCGTGCACGTGGTGCTCGTGACCAACTTGCTGGTGACTGCTCATGCCTGTTCCTGTTCCGCCCGGTGGTGTGCAGGGGTGCCGCCCAAGGCGTGTTCCGCTTGGAATATTGCATCCGCGACCAGCTGGCGGGCATGCTCGTTCTCGAGCCGGTACATGACCCTGGTTCCGTCCTGCCGCGTGGAAACCATTCTCGCCAAGCGCATTTTGGCAAGGTGCTGCGATACCGCTGCCGGGGACTTGCCTACGAGTTCCGCCAGCGCTCCGACGGCCATTTCGCCGTTCCGGAGCGCGAGGACGATCCGGACCCTCGTGGCGTCAGCCAGCATCGCGAACACTTCGACAGCCAATTCAACGTATTGGCTGTCGACCCCGAGCGAGCAGGCGCTCTTATCTGCATTCATACGCAGATTCTTTCACACATCCCGGCCAGTCGAGGACTCGGGATAGCGAACAGGAAGTCCGAGGTGCCACGATCAGTGGGGGCCTGAATGAAGTTCTCAATGCCTCGGGAGTGAACTCTCAGTGAACCTGCGGACACTATCCACAGCCTTGTGCACATTGGGTAAAACCACGTGTCCATGGCGCGAGGGCATGGTTAGCACCTGAATGTCGGGGATCCCGGCTTCATGTACGTGGATGTCCACATGAATTGTCCACAGCTGTGGATAAAGTTACGCACTTCTGTGGAAAGAGGGTGGATATCAGAGCCAAACTCCGGAGCTCCCCCGACGATGGCTGTCGAGCAGATGCGTATCGATCATGCCGATCGCCTCCATCAGCGCGTACATGGTGGTGGGGCCCACGAAAGCGAAGCCCTTCTTACGCAGGGCCTTGGACAGCGCAATCGACTCCTGCGACTGGGTAGCGACGTCGGCAAACGTCCGCGGTTCCGGCGTCGACTCCGGTTGGAACGACCACACGAAGTCCACCAAGCCGCCCTCGCTCCGCAATGCGATGGTGGCTTTGGCGTTGGTGATGGCTGCGCGGATCTTGAGGCGGTTGCGCACAATTCCCGAATCCTGCATCAGCCGTTCGACGTCCGCCTCCGTGAAAGCCGCAACGCTTTCAGGGTGGAAGTCCAGGAAAGCGGACCGGAACGCGTCGCGCTTGCGCAAGATGGTGGCCCAGGACAAGCCTGCTTGGAATCCCTCGAGGCTGATGCGCTCATACAAGCCCCGTTCGTCCCGTACAGGCATGCCCCACTCGTGGTCGTAGTACTCGCGCATGAGAGGGTCAACAGATGCCCAGGGCGGACGCGCAAGGCCGTCGTCGCCAATGATGGTGCCGTTCTCGGGCGGGTTCATGCGTATTCCTCCACAGGGAGCCGGGCAGAAGCTGTTGTTGACATTGTGCCCCGGTCCTACGACATTCCAGTGACGCGCATGGTGATGTTGATCCGCCCTCTCGGCAGCCCGCAGCCTTCAGGAGCCGTTCCGGGGAGCACTTTGGTGATGCCGTGGTAGGCAAAACGGGATGCACCTCCGAAGACGAACAGCGACCCTGAAGACAGTTCGACGTCGGTATGCGGCTTGGTGCGCGTCTCCGTGTTTCCGAAGCGGAAGACGCAACTGTCTCCGATGCTGAGCGACACCACGGGGGCCCCGGACTTTTCGTCCTTGTCCTGGTGCATCCCCATCTTGGCGGCCTCGTCGTAGAAATTCACCAGCGCAGTGTCCGGCGTGTAGCCGGCGGCTTCGGCGGCGTCACCGTAGGCCTCGAACAGTGCTTTGCGGCCCAGACGAACCATCCAGTCAGGAAAGTCGAGCACCCGCCGCCCGTTGACGTCAAAGGCCTCGCGTGTGTACCTATAGGGCTGCCAGTGCCAGCCGAGGCAGACCGTCCGGACGGACATCGGGTGCCCGCCTGGAAGGACGGCGGCGCGCAAGGGGACGGGACCCCTCGTCCACTCTTCGAAACGGGCCGCGGTCCACTGCTGCTGCCCAAGGCTCAGCCAACCCGGAACGTGCACGGCGCCGGGCGCGATCTCCCGCGGACCGGCGTCGGGCGCGTCCGGCAACTCAAGCGGAAACAGCGGTTCCGTCCATCCTGAGCTCATGCTGCCTCAAGAGCCAACAAAGTTCGTTTGGCTTCCGTGCCGCCGAGGTAGTTGCCAAACGATCCATCCGATTTCACCACCCGGTGGCAAGGAACAATCACCGGCAGTGGGTTCGTGGCGCAAGCAGTGCCGACGGCACGCACGGCTCGGGGGCTTCCAGCCGCCAAGGCCACTTGCGCGTAGCTTTCCGTGTGGCCGTAGGCGATCTGCGGCAAATGTTCCAGGACGCTGAGTCGGAACCCGCGTGAAAGGCTGAAATCCAGGGGCAGGTCGAAGCGGTGCCGGGTCCCGGCAAAGTATTCGTCCAGCTCACGGGCCGCGGGATCGAGGCGGTTCGCAGAGGAGAGGATCCGCGGACTGAGCTTTTCCGCGAGCAGCTGCAATACGGCGTCGTGGTCTTCCACTTCGAATGCCACGCGCACCATGCCGCGTTCGGTGGCGGCAAGGAGCAGTTTACCGATCGGCGAATCCACCGTGCGGTAGGCAATATCGAGGGTGTGCTGCTCCGCTGCCGCCGTTGCGAGGCGGTCGTGGAGCCGCTGCATGACAGCCGGTTCTGCGGAGTCAAGGGGTGCGAGGAGTGCGGAGACGTCTGGTTCATCGTGGTGGATGGTCATCGGGTTTCTTCCTTCACGTAGCTCACCGAGCTGTCGTAGCTGTTTGTGAGGATGATGCGCAGCGCCTTGACGCCGTCGGCTCCCGCTCGACGCGCGGCGTCGGGGGTCCCGCCGAGAAGCCCGGCGACGTCCTTGTAGGGGAGCCCGGCGAGGTAGTGGTACGCCACCGCTTGGCGCTGCTTCGGCGGAAGCTGCCCGACGGCGTCGAGCACCTCCCGGTGACCGTCGCCGGGGATTCCGAGGCCGGAAGGTCGCACAGGCAGTTCGTCCACGGGAAGCGGCTGGCGGCTCCTGGCGCGGACAATGTCGATGGATTTGCGGTGGGCGATGGTGACGAGCCAAGCCTGGACGTTGGCACCGGCCGGAAGATCGGGGTAGGCCTTCAGGGCGGAGAGGAAAGTCTCCGACCAGCCGTCTTCCGCGTCGTGGGCGCCGAGAACCGCGCGGCACACGCGCAGGACCGTGGGTCCGTGCTCCCGGACGACCAGCTCGAACGGCTTCTTGGGCTCCATTAGAAGAGCTTGCTTTCCTTCGTCGCCGCTGGTTCTTCGAGTTCCAGGAGGAACCGTTTGTTGTCGAGTCCGCCGGCGTATCCGGTGAGCTTCCCGTCGCGCCCCACAACCCGATGGCACGGGATGATGATGCTCAGCGGATTGCGGCCAACTGCCGAGCCGACGGCCTGGGAAAGGTTGCGATCGCCCAGTTCGGTGGCCAGTTCTCCGTAGCTGACCGTTTCCCCGTACGGAATTTCTTCGAGTCTGGCCCAGACGTGCTGCTGGAACGGATTCCCTGAAGCCTTGAACGGGACGTCGAATGCGGTTCGCTCGCCCGCCAGGTATTCGCCGAGTTCAGCGGCGGTTTGCCGGAACAAGGGATCCTCGGCGGGGACGGCTTCACCGAAGAATTCCGAGGGTGGCATATGCCAATGACCCTCGAAAAAAATGCCGGTGAGCAGCTCGTCCTGGGCAGTCAGCGTGAGCCGGCCCAGCGGCGAATCAATGGCTGTGTGCCTGATGGTCATGTCTAGTAGACGCTGCAGGCGGCCGAAATGTGAGGTCGCCGCTCAGGAGCGCCAGCGGGTGGTCATAAGGAAGCCGACAATCGCGATGCCGAAGCCCGCCACGATGTTCCAGGACGCCCACGCGGGCACGGGAAGCTGGCCGCTCGTGATGTAGAAGGTGATGATCCACAGGAGGCCGATGATCATGAGACCGAACATGACTGGCTTGTACCAGATGGGGTTCGGCTTGTACTGCTGTGCGGTGGCCGCTTCGGTGGGGCGGGCGGCCCTCTTGCGGGGCTTGGACTCGGGCACGGATCCTCCTTGGCCGGCTGAATGAAAGGCCACGCGCCAGCTTGATATCCTGCAGGAAGGAAAATTCCAGCGGTCAACGCGCACGCGGCAATTCCGGGGTTCGTTCTAGCAGTCAAGTCTAGCGGGATTCCGGAGACTGCTCGTCGTCGGGTATCCGCGCCTGTATAGAGGAGATCCAGTGGCGCAGCAGCAGACGCAGCAAGCCGCTGCCGTGCCGGACGACGGCACAGGAACCGGCGCGGATTGTCCCCGCCCCGCGGGACGCAAGCCGCGCTCGGCGAGGCGCAGGGGCCGGCCCAGCACGGGCGACATAGTGCGCAAGATCGTGCAGATCGTGGGCGAGTTGCTCGTTACCGCGGGACTCATCCTGTTGCTCTTTGTGGCCTGGGAGCTGTGGTGGACCAACGTTGAAGCCGACGCCAAGCAAAGCCAGGCCGTCCAGGGATTCGCCAAGGATTTTGCGGGACCTGTGGCACCTGTTGCCCCTGCCAACCCTGCTGCGCCGCCCGACTATGGGAAGCCCGTGGTTGCCGAGGCCCCTGAGCACGGCGGCATGATCGGCATTATGTACATTCCGCGGTTCGGCCCGGATTATTCGCGGCCCATCATCGAGGGAACCGGTTCCGACATTCTGGACACGCTGGGCCTTGGCCACTACGGAACCACCAGCATGCCCGGAGCCCCGGGCAACTTCGCCGTCGCGGGACACCGCCAGACACATGGCGCTGTGCTGGACAACATCCATCTCCTGGTTCCGGGCGACAAGATATATGTGCAGACCAAAGACGGTTACTACACGTACGTTTTCCGCAACAACCAGATCGTGTTGCCCTCGCGGACGGACGTCCTCCTTCCGGTCCCCACACAGCCCGGCGCGACGCCTACCGAAAGCTACCTGACCATGACCAGCTGCAATCCGCGCTTCGGTGCCGAAGAACGCATCATCGCGTACTCCTTGCTGGAAAGTTGGCAACCCGCCTCCGCCGGCCCTCCGCAGGAGATCGCCAAGCAAGTCGCCCAGACGCGCGGAAAGGGTTAATCCATGTACGGATGGATCTTCCGCCACCTTCCGGGACCCCTGTGGGTGCGTATCCTGACATCAGCGGCCCTCGTGGCATGCGCGCTTGTCCTGATGGTCCAGTTCCTCTTCCCCTGGATGTCACAGTTCACTACCTTCACCGACTCAACGATTGGTTCAGCACAGCAGCCATGAGCACAACAAAAATCCTCGTCGTGGACAACTACGACAGCTTCGTCTACACCCTGGTCGGCTACCTGCAGGAACTCGGTGCGGAAACCACAGTGGTCCGGAACGACGACGTCACCCTCGCCGAGGCGATCGAACTGGCGGACGCGCGGGACGGCGTGCTGATCTCCCCCGGCCCCGGCACCCCTGCCGAAGCGGGCGTCTGCATTGAGCTGATTAAGTGGTGCGGAGACAATAACAAGCCGATGTTCGGGGTCTGCCTCGGGCACCAGGCGCTGGCCGAAGCCTACGGCGGGACTGTCACGCACGCACCGGAGCTGATGCACGGCAAGACATCACCTGTGCAGCACGAAGGCAAGAGCGTTTTCGCCGGTCTGCCTTCGCCGGTGACGGCCACCCGCTACCACTCCCTCGCGGCCGTCCGGGAAAGCATTCCCGACGTCCTGGAAATCACCGCCGAAACCGCCAGCGGGGTTGTCATGGGCCTGCAGCACCGTTCGGCGCCGCTGTGCGGTGTGCAGTTCCATCCGGAATCGGTGCTTACCGAAGGTGGCTACCTCATGCTCGGCAACTGGCTTGAATCACTCGGGATGTCCGGGGCGGCCGCCCGTGCGGCCACCCTGAGCCCCCTGATCCAGCGCTAGCCGCCTAATCCGCCCAAGCCTCCGCCGCCCTTGGTGTCGCTAGGAGACGGCGTAGGCGTCGGCGTGAGGCTCGGGGACGGGGCGGGAGCCTTCGCGACAATCACGCTGATGGTCTTGCCCTGCTCCACCAGGGAATTGAAGGCATCGCCCTGGCTCGTCACCTTTCCGGGGGCTACTTGCGAATTCTCCTGTTCGGTGACCGCGATGGCCAGGCCGTTCGCTTTGAGCAGCGCTTCGGCATCGGCTTGACTCAGACCAACGAGTTGAGGCACGGATACCTTGCCTGTGGACACCACCAAGTCAACCGTGCTGCCCACGCCTACTACAGCTCCGGAAGACGGCTTGGTACTGATGACGGAGCCTGCGGGAACCGTGGCACTATTGGCCAAGGTACTTGACCCACCCACGAGGCCGGCCTGGCGCAGGAGGTCGCGGGCCGCGGCTTCGGTGAGGCCGCTCAGTCCTGCCGGGACAGTCGCCGAGACCGGCCCATTTGAAACGTTCAGCATGACTTGTGATTTCGGCGCCACTTGGGACCCCGCGCCAGGATCGGTGCTGATTACGGTCCCTTTGGGGACCTTGTCGTCCGGGACGTGGTTCGACTCCGGGCTGAGATTGGCGCCGTACAGCGTTTGCAATGCCGTGGCCTCGCTCATGCCGGCGACCGCCGGTACCTGGACCAACGCGGGCGGAGCCGGCTTCTGGTTCACCGTGCTGTACACCCAGAATCCGCCGCCGGCCAAGACCAGCAGCACCAAAATAACCACCACCGCGGTCCACGCACGACGGCGGGACTTCTGCCGGACGGTCCGCTCGCGTTCAGGGGCGAAACCAAGCGGCATGGCGCCGTCGTGGTCAGCTTCAAGTTCCCGTTCGCCGGCCTGCAGGGCCAGCATGTCCCGGTCGCCGGCAGCCTGGCCGTTGCCCGACGCTCCGATCAGGGTGCTGTCCAGGAATTCGGCGCCCGTCAGGCCGCGCACGAAGCCGCCTTCCGGAATCTGCTGTGTCGAGGGAACCACGTCCTGGACGTCCGTGGGTGTTCCGGCGGCAAGGGCCGGGACTGCCACGCCGTTCTTGGCCGCACGCAAGGCACGCCGGAACGCGGCCGCATCCTGGAAACGATCGGCGCGATTCTTCTGCAGGCCCTTGGCCAAGACGCTGTCCAGTGCCCCCGAAACGGCCGGATTGAACGTGCTGGCGGGCTCCGGGGCCTCGCGGACGTGTTGGTAGGCCACCGAGACAGGGCTGTCGCCCGTGAACGGGGGGCGGGACGTGAGCATTTCAAACAGGAGGCACGCCGCAGAGTACAGATCGCTGCGGGCATCCACGGTCTCGCCGAGGGCTTGCTCGGGCGAAAGGTACTGGGCAGTACCAACCACGGCCTGTGTCTGGGTCATGGTTGCCGCGGAATCGGCCATTGCCCGGGCGATTCCGAAGTCCATGACCTTCACATCGTTTGACTCCCCGGTCACCATGACGTTGGCTGGCTTGATGTCCCGGTGGACGATCCCCGCCTTGTGGCTGTACTCCAGCGCGGCAAGGACGCCCAGGATGAACTCGATGGCTTGATCGATGTCCAGTTCCTTGGCGCGGATCAGGTCGCGGAGAGTCCGGCCGGACACGTATTCCATGACGATGTAAGGGACCCGGACGTCCTCGCCCGGGCCGCCGGACACGGTGTACTCGCCGGTGTCGTAGATGGCGACGATCGAGGAGTGGTTCAGGGCCGCCACAGCCTGAGCCTCGCGTTTGAAGCGCGCGTGGAACTGCGGATCGCGGGCAAGGTCGGCACGGAGCAGCTTCACCGCTACGGTTCGTCCGAGCACCGTGTCGGTGCCCTTGTAGACATCGGCCATGCCACCACGGCCGAGCAATTCACCGAGTTCGTACCGCCCGTTGAGGACGCGCTGGGATGTCATGGGGGTGCTGTCCTCTCTGTGGGCAGGGGTGGAGCGTCCGGTTGGCATGGTGTCCTACGGGGTGGTCTTAGGAGAAGCAGACGGGGCCGACTTGGACAGGTGATAGGTCACAACGGAACCGGAAGGTACTTTTTGCCCGGCCGCGGGATTGGAACTGACGAAAGTCCCCGGCGCCTGGCCGGTTGCTCCATCAACGGGGGCTCCAGTGACCCATCGCAGGCCGGCGCCCTCGATGGCGGCCTGCACCTGCGACTCGGCGGCGCCCTGGCCGATGGTCGGCACCGTAACCATTTGCGGTCCCTTGGAGTAGCTGACGGTGATGGTCGATCCCTTGGCCACGGGACCGGAAGGATTGATGTCGATGACAGTGCCGGGCGTGGATGGATCGAAGACCTGGACACCGCTGACCACGAGGCCGAGTGCATTGAGGTCCGAGCGCACCTTGTCGTACGGCTGTCCCTTGTACTGCTCCGGAATCAGGTTGATGGTCTCGGGGGTGGCCGTGGTGGGCGTCGGGGTTGCCGAGGTCTCCGTGGGGCTCGGACTTGCCGAGGTTGGAGGTGCGCTCGAGACCTGGGCCGGAGGAGTGTTGCTCGCCGGTGCTGGACTGTTGGGCGAGAACAACCCGGACTGGGTCAGGATCGCCCCCACCACGGCAAGCAGCACGAGCACGATCAGCGCAATGAGCGGCCACGTCCACGGGCTGCGTTTCTTCCGCTGCGGCTCCTCCTGGTAATCCTCTTCTTCATGGATGTACTGGTTGTGCTCGTCGACCTGATCCAAACTGCGTTCGGCGGCCAGGGCATTGGCACGGGCCAGCGGGTTTCCACCTTCGGCTGCGGCTCCTACCGCAGCGGCTCCCGCAGCGGCGGCGCCGACCACCGGGAGCGCCGACGTCGACGTCGACCGTGCTTCCCTGCCGTACGGCGAGGTGACGATGCCGGTGGGCGCGGTGGCGATGTCCGTAGGTGCGGTGATCGGGCCCGTGGCGGATTCGAACAGCAACATCCCGGGCACGGCCGCGTGTGCCGTCGCGATATCGCCGGCGCGGATCGCTTCTGCGGCTTCAGCCAACTTGATGGCACTTGCTGGACGGTTCTTCGGATCCTTGGCGAGCATGGACATGAGCAGGGCGCGTACCGGGGTGGGCAGGCTTTCAGGCAGCGGCGGCGGGGCGTCGTTGACCTGGGCCAGGGCAATAGCGATCTGGGACTCACCGGAGAACGGACGATGCCCTGTAAGGCACTCGTAGCCGATAATCCCGAGGGAATATATGTCCGAGGCGCCCGTGGCCGTTTGTCCCGTGGCCTGCTCCGGTGCCAGGTACTGCGCCGTACCCATGACCTGGCCGGTCTGCGTGAGCGGAACTTGGTCTGCCAGGCGGGCGATACCGAAGTCGGTGATCTTGACACGGAAGTCCGGCGTGATCAGGAGGTTGCCCGGTTTGATGTCCCGGTGCACCAGGCCCTGGGCGTGCGCGGGGGCCAGCGCCCGGGCGGTCTGGGAAATGATGGACAGGGTGCGGTCCGGGGAGAGGACCTGCTCGTGTTCCAGGATGCTGCTCAGCGGCTGACCTGGCACCAATTCCATGACCAGGTAGGCGGAGCCGTCTTCCTCTCCGTAGTCGAAGACGTTGGCGATCCCCACGTGATTAAGCAATGCGGTGTGGCGGGCCTCGGCGCGGAACCGCTGGAGGAACCCGGGATCACCCGTGTATTCCTCTTTGAGTACCTTGATGGCGACGATCCGGCCAAGGATCTGGTCCTTGGCCCTCCAGACCTCTCCCATGCCGCCAATCGCAATGCGACTGGTCAGCTGGAACCTGCCGCCGAGGGTGATTCCTGACGTAGGCCTCACTTGTTCAACACCGCCTCAAAAATCTTCTTCGCATTCGGACTGGTTAGCTTTGCGCCGGTAGACACATCAACGCCTTCCATGACAATGGTGACGGCTACCTGCGGGTCGTTCGCCGGGGCGAACCCGGTAAACCATGAGTTGTTCAAACCTGAATCGCCGAGCTGCGCCGTACCGGTCTTGCCGGCCACCTGGACTCCCGGTACCGCGGCACCGCTCGCAATGCCCTGGGATACGACGTCGGTCATCCATTGTGTGATCTGGCTGGCGATATCAGGCGTGGTGGAAGTACGCAGCGCCTCGGCCTTGGGCTCGCTGATGACACGCAGGTCAGGTGCCCGCACAGTCTTGATGAGGTTCGGCTTCATCTGGACGCCCTTATTGGCAATAGCGGCGGTCATCATGGCGATTTGCAGCGGAGTGGCCCTGACGTCACGCTGCCCGACGGCGGACTGGGCCAGCGCTGCCTGGTCCAGATTCTTGGGGAAGATACTGACCGCGGACTGAAGCTTGAGCTGGTCCCCGAAATCCTGTCCGAAGCCAAACTTGCTGGCCTGATCCGCGATGGCCTGCTGGCCCAGGTCCAGGGCGATGCTGGCGAAGGGCGTGTTGCACGACTGTTCCAAGGCGAAAGGGAAATCGGCCGTGTTGCGGGTCGAGCAGTTGCCGCCGGCATAGTTGGGCAGCGAGGCGCTCGAACCGGGCAAGGGAAGGCTGTCCGGGTTCGGCAAGACACTATCCTTGTTGTATTTCCCGGAGCTCAAGGCAGCCGCGGTATCGACGAGCTTGAACACGGAACCGGGCGCCAGCAGCTCGCCGGTGGGTCCGCTCACGGACTGGTTGAGGTTGATGCCGGGGACCTGGTTGATTTGGTCGTAACCGGCCTTTTCCTTGGCGGGATCATGCGTGGCGATCAGGTTGGGATCATAGGACGGCTTGGAGACCATCGCGATGATGGCACCCGTCTTCGGGTTGGTGACGACAATCGAGCCACGCTGGCCATCAGGAATGAGGTCGTAGGCGAGTTTCTGGATCACGGGATCGAGGGTCAATTCCACCGAGGCGCCCTTCGGCTGGCTGCCGAGGAAGATCTGGCTCACTCGGTCCAGGAAGAGTTGGTCGGAGCTGCCGGCCAGTTCATCCCGAAGCTGCTGCTCAAGCCCGGTGGACCCGTAGGTCCTGGAGAAGTAGCCCGTGATCCCCGCATAGAGCTCCGGTTGGGCATAACTGCGCTGGTACTTGCAGGTTTCGTCTCCAGCAACGGATTCGGCGATTGGCTTGCCGCCCACGATGATGGCGCCGCGGTCGTTGCAGTAGTTCGCCAGGACGGCGCGCTGGTTCCACGGATTGTCATTGAGGTCGCCGGCGCCGATGACCTGGACATAGCTGATCGCGCCAAAGAGTAGGGCGAACATGGCAACTGCTGCCATCCACGAATTGCGTATGGAATGGTTCATGAGGTCTGCACCGCCTCTGTGGGGGCATGGGTAATGGGCGTAGTGTCCACCGGGCCGCGCGCGGTGTTCGAGATCATGAGCAGCAAGCCCACGATGATCCAGTTGGCAAGCAAGGAAGAACCGCCTGCCGCAAGGAAGGGAGTGGTGAGCCCCGTCAGCGGGATCAGCCGCGTCACCCCGCCGATCACCACGAAGCACTGCAACGCTATGGCAAAGGACAGGCCACAAGCCAAGAGCTTGCCGAACGCGTCCCGCGCGCCAAGAGCCGCGCGGAACCCTCGGGTGAAGAGCAGCATGTAGAGCATAACGACGGCAAAGAGACCGATCAGTCCCAGTTCCTCACCGATGAGGGCTACGATCATGTCGCTATTGGCGAACGGCACCAGATCCGGCCGGCCTTGTCCGAGCCCTGTGCCTCCGAGACCGCCGTCGGCCATGCCGAAGAGACCTTGGACGATCTGTCCGCTGCCGCCCGGAGACCGGTCGAAGACTTCCGGGGTGAAGGCGTTCCACCAGCTGTCCAGGCGGAAGGCGACGTGCGAGAAGAACTTGGACGCCAGGAATCCGCCACCAAGGATCAGTGCGACGCCGATGACCACCCAGCTGATTCGGCTTGTTGCGACGTAAATGATCACGATGAACAGGCCGAAGAAAAGGATCGAGGTGCCGAGGTCCCGCTGGAACACGAGGATGCCGATGCTCACGAGCCAAGCGGTGATCATGGGGCCAAGATCCTTGAAACGCGGCAATTGCATGGGGCCGATTTTGCGGCCGGCAAGCAGGATGAGGTCCCGGTTGGAGGAAAGATAACCTGCGAAGAATATAGCCAAGGTGATCTTGGCGATTTCGCCCGGCTGGAAAGTCATGGGACCGATCCGGATCCAGACGCTGGCGCCCAGCACTTCGCCGGCGGAAATACCGGGAACGAGCGGCAATACAAGGAGAATTGCGCTGGCCGCTAGCGAGATAAAAGTGAAGCGGCGAAGGATGCGGTGGTCCTTGAGGAACCAGATCACGACGATTGACACGGCCATGGCCAGGAGGGTCCAGCGCAACTGGTTGTTACCCGTGTCCTCGCCTGGCTGGTCCATGCGATGGATGAGGGCCAGTCCCAAGCCGTTGAGGGCAACGACGATCGGGAGGATGATCGGATCGGCATATTTTGCGCGGAACCGGAGGATCATGTGGAAAGCGAATGCCGCCACGACCAAGAGACTCGACTGGAACCAGAAATCGCTGTCGAAAGCGGCCGGACTATTGAGCCCGACCATGGCGCTGGCACCGATTCCCACAGCAAGGGCAAGGACCAGCAGGACGAGCTCGACGTTGCGGCGCGGCTTGGGTGTAGTTATAGCCAGAATCATGGGGACACCGCGCACGTAGGGACCGCCGTGGACGTGGGTGACGATGTTGGCCGGTTCGAAGGACTCGGGCCTGACGGCGTGGGGGTGGGACTTGACGTCGGCTTGCCTGTGCCTGTAGGGCAATTGACGGGCAGCCCGGTGGTGCCCTTTTCCTGCAGGTTCTTCACAATCTGCTGGGCATCGGCCAGATCCCGCGCCGGAACGGTCTGGCGAACAACCTGTTGCGTGAATTCAGGCAAAGAGTCCATGCGGATGTTCGTCGTGGCCTCTACTTTCGAGAGCTGGAAAGGGCCAAGGCTCTGGGAAATGCCGTTGAAAATTGCGACGTGCTGCTCGAATTCACCGACGTAATAGCGTGTCTGGGTCCACGCATAGCCGAGCCACAGCCCGGCGACCACGAATATGGCCAGGACCGCGGCAATGGCCGGCGTCAACCAGCGCCGCTTCCGCGCGACAAGCAGTTGGGGATCCTGGCGGTCCTGTTCAGCCTTGTGCGTCAGCACCGTGGCGGCCCGGCGTGCAACGCTTCGTCCGGCTATGGTCGGGATCGAACCCGTGTCGGCGGCGGTCGCGGCAGCACCGACCAGTTCGTGCGGACGGCTTGCGAGCTCTTCGCGGAGGATCTCCGCCGACAGGTGCTCGCCAAGGTGGGGGTCTGTCGCCGTCGGAGGCTCAGTAGTCCCGGCGGGTTTCCCAGGACCCGCCGGTGCGGGCCCGGTGGCGGCGGAAGGCCCGGCGTCGGACGTTGTTTCCGGCCGCGTGACCGCCGGCGTGACCCGGCCAGCCGCGGGGCTGTTGGCTCCGGTCTCTTTGACCGGGGCTGCCGCATCGCTAGCGCTGTCCTTGCCCGGCGCGGACTTTACGGGATCCGCTTTCGGTAGCGCTGGCGCTTCCGGGACGACGTCGACGGCGGCTGTGCTCAGGTTGTCGCTGGTCTCTTCCACGATTTCCAACAGCACCACGGTGACGTTATCCGGAGCGCCGTTGGCGAGCGTGAGCTCAACAAGGAGGTCGGCGCACTCGGCGAGGTCCTTGGTTTCGCGGACTACTTGCTCCACGACTGCGCCTTGGACGTAGTTCAGGCCATCGGAGCAGAGGAGCCAGCGTTCGCCCGGTTCGACGTCGAGCTCGTCCAGGTCCAGTTCGGGGCTGGCGTCCACGTCGCCCAGAACGCGCATGAGGACGTTCTTGTGCGGGTGGGTTTCGGCTTCTTCCGGGCGGAGCCGGCCTTCATCGATCAGCCTCTGGACGAAAGTGTGGTCCACGCTGATTTGCTCGAATTTGCCATTGCGCAGGCGGTAGGCGCGGGAATCGCCGATGTGCGCGAAGTGCAGCCGCCTGCCTTCGAGCAGCAGGGCGGTGACCGTGGTGCCCATGCCTGCGAGCTTCGGGTCTACGTGGACGAGCTCGGAGAGGAGGGAATTGGCGGTCTGGATTTCGTCTGCCAGGACTGTTTCCGCGCCGTCCGGGTAGGAATCGTGATCGAGGTGGATCATGTCCAGCACGGTGGATGCTGAGGCGACGTCCCCGCCCGCGTGCCCGCCCATGCCGTCTGCGACGACGGCAAGATGCCGGCCGGCATACGCGGAGTCGTCGTTTTTCGAGCGGACACGCCCGACGTCGGACCGTGCCGCGTAACGCATGATGAGGGGGAGTTCCGGAGGCAGCGACTTGCCTTCGGAAGCCTGGGGGGAAGCCATGGGCTACGCCCTCAATTCGATGACCGTCTTGCCGATCCTCACGGGGACGCCAAGCTCCACCGGCAGGGCGCGGGTCAATTGCTGATCGGCGAGGTAGGTGCCGTTGGTGGAGCCAAGATCTTCGATGAACCATCGGCTGCCCTGGGGGAACAAGCGCGCGTGCCTGCCCGAAGCGTAGTCATCCTCGAGGACCAACGTGGCCTCTTGTGCGCGGCCCAGCAGAATGGGGCTCGCCGCCAAAGGAAGCGTGGTCCCCTTGAGTGGTCCCTCGACGACGACGAGTTGGTGCGCCTGCTGCTTCACGGGCTGGGATGGTGCGGGGGCGAGCTCCGGGTGCTTGCGTACTTCGCGCGCCGTCGGAGTTCCCATGGCTGCTTTGCGGCCGATCACGAGATCGCGACGCATGGTCGAGACGATGCTGAAGATCAGTATCCACAGCAACAGCAGGAAGCCGAAGCGGAGCGCGGTGATGGTCAGTTCGCTGATGTCGCTCACGGGCGCCCACCAGAGGGCTGGGGGAGAAGTCTGAAGATGATCTTGGTCCGTCCCATGCTGATGGTGGATCCGTCAGTAAGTTCCACACTACCGTCCACTCTGTGGCCGTTGACGTAGCTTCCGTTGGTGGAACCGAGGTCGACGGCGCGGATGACTCCGTCCGCCGTCTGGATTTCCAAGTGCTTGCGCGAGACGCCGGTATCGTCCACCATGATGTCGGCCTCGGATGACCTGCCCAGCACGATGGAAGGCGCGTTGAGGGAATAGCGTTGCCCGCCAATGTCCAGGACAGGCTGGAGCCGTGCGGGCTCCCGGCTCGGCGCGGCGGGGACTACGGGCCGGGGAGCAACAGGCGCCGCAGTCCCGTCGGATTTCTCCGTGCGGGACGTGATTTCGAAATGGCCTTCGCGCTGGGCATCGTCGTGACGGAAGGAGATCCGTACCGGACCCTGCAGGATATAACCCTGGCTGCGCACGTGCTGGATGACGACGTCGCACAATTCTTCGGCCAGGGGAGTTCCCCAGTCCTGGGCGCGTGCGAAGTCTTCATCGCTCAAGAGGACATCGAAGACGTTGGGAGCCAAGGTACGGCCGGCCGAAATAGTGATGGACTTGTTGTCCAGTTCACGGCGAAGCCTGCTCGCTATCTCCACAGGCTCCACCCGTGCCCGCGACCCGGTAGAGAAGACGCCGCGGACGGCCTTTTCGATGCCACGCTCAACCCTGTCAAGCAAGCCCATGGTCCTTCTCCTTCCGTTTCGTTGACCCTGCAGTATCAGTAGCCAAGACGAATCCCCGCAGTGGCCGGAGCGCATGCAAGAAGCCTGTCTTCAACCCCGATACTACTGGGCAAGACTGTGAATGGCCTTATTCCACAACGGCTGGAACACCGGAAAAGTTCGCCGGGCTGCATCATTTCGGGACGCTTGTCGCGTGATTTCCGCATCATGCGGGGGACCGGCAATCCGTGGCGTCCCGGGGTTTTATGGCCCCTTCCTTGGTCGATTGGCGTTTTCAACACGTTGTCCGTTATGCTTGATCTCGCTGCTTTCGGAGGGTTGAGGCCGGGGAAACCTGGTACGGCCCGGTCGAAAGAAGTTGCGCGCGAGTGGCGGAACGGCAGACGCGCTGGCTTCAGGTGCCAGTATCCGAAAGGGTGTGGGGGTTCAAATCCCCCCTCGCGCACGCAATTCTAAGGAACCCTGGTCTCTGACCGGGGTTCCTTTGTTTAACTCACCCAACTCCCAACTAGCTCGCATTTGTTGTCGTTATGCCGGCTCATAACGACAACAAATGCGAGTCAGTTGGGCTACACCCGCAGCGCCCCGAGTCCGGTGATCAGTGCATCCAAGCCCATGCTGAACGCGAGATCGGACGGGTAGTTGTTCCGTTCGGGTCCAAGGCTGCGGACCGCTGAGGTGAAGTGCGGCGTGGAGTCGGCCAAGCGGCCGGAATCGAAAATGTCCGCCGGCGCGTTCGCGTCGAAAGCGGCACCGAAAATGTAGGCCTCGAGAGCCACGATGCTCGGGATGATCTGCTTCTCAGGGAAACCCGCGCGGAGGAATCCCTCGGTGACGGCTTCGTACATGGCGAGCGTCTGTGGGGCGTCCGTCACGGGAAGGACCGCGATCACTGAGATCAGCGGGGTGTGCCTTGCGAAGATGCCGCGGTAGGAATACGCCCATTGCCGAACGGCCTCCTCCCAGGGGAGCGTGCTGAAACCTCCGAAGTCGACCTTGGACATCAGATCCTCTTCGACGAGCTTGAGGACTTCATCCTTGGAGGACACATGGTTGTAAAGGGCCGACGGCGCCACGCCCAGGGAGCGCGCGAGTGCGGCCATGGTGAGGCCGTCGTAGCCCTTCTTGCTGATCAGTTCCAGCGCCGCTGCAGTGATGCCGTCCTGGTCCAGGACCGCCGCCATTGGCCGGCCTGCCCTGCGACGCGCTTTAGTCTCGCCGGGAGCGGGGGTGGGTTCAGGCATTGCTGACCTTTCTGGAGGCTGTGTCAAAGCATTATTCCATTTGGGTCTTCACACCCGGGGCCAATCCAGCTACAGTTGAGATAAATGAACGTCATTCATTTATTGGTCAGCCAACGGGGGCGGCCACAGAAAGGACATCATGTTGAATCTTGATCGCGACGTCGTAATTGTCGGTGCCGGTCCGTCGGGGTTGACGGCCGCCCGCGAATTGAAGAAGGCCGGACTCAGCGTTGCCGTACTCGAGGCACGCGACCGCGTCGGTGGCCGCACGTGGACCGACACTATTGACGGGGCCATGCTGGAAATCGGCGGACAATGGGTGTCCCCGGACCAGACCGCCCTCATGGGGCTCCTCGATGAACTCGGCCTGAAGATGTACTCCCGCTACCGCGACGGCGAATCTGTGTACCTCGCGCCGGACGGCAGCCGCACCCGCTACACCGGGGCTTCCTTCCCGGTGAGCGAAACCACTGCGGCCGAGATGGACAAGCTCAGCGCCATTCTGGACGGCCTCGCCGCTGAGATCGGTCCGGAGGAGCCCTGGGCCCACCGCAGGGCCCGTGAACTGGACACCATCTCCTTCCACCACTGGCTGCGCCAGAACTCCACGGACGAGGAGGCCTGCAACAATATCGGGCTCTTCATCGCCGGCGGCATGCTGACCAAGCCGGCCCATGCTTTCTCCGCGCTGCAAGCGGTGCTGATGGCAGCTTCGGCAGGTTCCTTCTCCAACCTGACAGACGAAGACTTCATCCTGGACAAGCGGGTTATCGGCGGCATGCAGCAGGTCTCCCTGTTGATCGCCGCGGAACTGGGTGACGACGTCGTACTTAACAGCCCGGTCCGCACCATCAATTGGGAGCCGGCCGGCGAAGGCCATCGCGTCACCGTTGAATCCGAGCGTGCAACCGTCAATGCACGATTCGTGATCATGGCTGTCCCGCCGAACCTGTACTCCCGGGTGTCCTTCAATCCGCCGCTGCCGCGCCGGCAGCACCAGATGCACCAGCACCAGTCCCTGGGCTTGGTCATCAAGGTCCACGCTGTCTACAGGACGCCGTTCTGGCGCGAAGACGGACTGTCCGGTACGGGCTTCGGCGCCGACGCCCTGGTCCAGGAGGTCTACGACAACACCAACCACGGAGACACACGCGGGACCCTGGTGGGCTTCATCTCGGACGAAAAGGCAGACGCGGTATTCGAGCTCAGTGCCGAGGACCGCAAAAAGAAGGTCCTTGAGTCCATCGCGAGCTTCCTGGGTGACAAGGCCCTGGATGCCGAGGTCTACTACGAATCCGACTGGGGTTCCGAGGAATGGACCCGCGGAGCCTACGCGTCCAGCTACGACCTGGGTGGTCTGCATCGCTACGGCAAGGACCAGCACGCCAACGTAGGACCCATCTACTGGTCCTCCTCCGATCTGGCTGCGGAAGGCTATCAGCACGTGGACGGAGCAGTCCGGATGGGCCAGGCAACGGCCGCCAGGATCGTCACCGCCAACAACCGCGTCGCTGCGGTACCGGTGGCCTAGGAACAGGTACTGATCCACACGTGAGGTCTCGGCTCTTTCGCTCGGCGAAAGGGACGAGACCTCACTTTTGGAATACGGACAGCTGCTCCATAAGGCAGGATTGTTGAACAATCTTGACGTTTCAGGGATGATGGTGAGGTATTCAACCTGAGACGGGGATCACAATGCCTTATATCGACCTCAACAGCGACGTCGGAGAATCCTTCGGCAACTGGACCATGGGCGACGACGCTGCAGTCTTCCGCCACGTGTCGAGTGCCAATGTGGCCTGCGGATTCCACGCCGGAGATCCCAGCACCATCGCCAGGACCTGCCGCGAGGCCATCGCCGCAGGAGTGACCATTGGTGCCCACGTCGGATATCGCGACCTCGCAGGTTTCGGCCGCCGTTTCCTCGACTGCTCCGCGACAGAACTGGCCGACGACGTTCTCTACCAACTCGGCGCACTCGAGGCCTTGGCCCACGCGGCCGGCTCCGAGATCAAGTACGTCAAGCCGCACGGCGCCCTCTACAACACGATCGTCCACCACAAGGTCCACGCGCAGGCAGTGGCCGACGCCGTCCATGCATTCAGCCCCGGACTCGCGATCCTTCTCCTGCCGGGCTCCGTTGCACTCGCCAAAGCCGAAGCGAAGGGGCTCCGGGGAGTGGCCGAGGCGTTTGCCGACCGGGCCTACAACGCGGACGGCACCCTCGTATCGCGGCGCGAAGAAGGCGCCGTTCTGCACGACCACGCCGCCATCACCGAGAACATGGTCCGCCTGGCAACCGAGGGCAAAATCGTGGCCAGCGACGGTTCCATCCTGGACGTCCACGCAGAAAGCATCTGCGTCCACGGAGACACTCCCGGCGCCGTGGCCATGGCAGCCGCCGTCCGCGCAGGGCTCGAAGCCGCAGGCGTCACCGTACGGAGCTTCGCGTGAGCCTCACGGGAATACGCTGGGCAGGCCCGCGCGCCCTGCTGGTGGAACTTTCCGACCTCCCTTCGGTGCTGGCGTTTCACTCACGGCTGCTCACCGAGCCCCTGCCCGGCCAGCTCGATGCGGTCGCGGCGGCAGCCACCGTACTCCTTAAGTTCGGCACGCACGCCGAGGCACTCGCGGCACGCACCGCCGTCGGGCATGTTGACCTGGGCGCGGTGCCACGCGACAGTTCCCGCCACGTCACCATCGAAGTGGTGTACGACGGCGAGGACCTCGCCGAGGTGGGCATGCTCACCGGTCTGGGCCGGGACGGCGTCGTGGCCGCCCACACTGGACAGCTCTGGACTGCGGCTTTCGGCGGCTTCGCACCGGGCTTCACGTATTTGCTCGGCGAGAACCACAGCCTCGACGTTCCGCGCCGCAGCTCGCCACGCACCGCCGTTCCGGCCGGTTCCGTGGCGCTCGGCGGGACGTTCTCCGCCGTCTACCCCCGGCAGTCCCCGGGCGGCTGGCAGCTGATTGGACGCACGACGGCGGTCCTCTGGGATCTCGAGCGGGAGTCACCGGCGCTGGTTCGTCCGGGAGACAGGGTCCGGTATGTGGCCGTCCGCGAGGCCGTTGTCCTGACTCCCGTACCGCCTGCGTCACCCGCGGCCCGCGAAGACACCGGCCCCGCCCTGGTGGTGGACTCACCCGGACTGCAATCGCTGGTCCAGGACCTCGGTCGCCCCGGACTGGGGGACCTGGGAGTATCGGCCGCGGGCGCCGTGGACCAGCAATCGACCCGACAGGCCAATCGCTTGGTGGGCAACGAAGCCGGTGCCGCGGTTGTGGAAACGGTGCTGGGCGGACTTTCGGTTCGGGCCGTCGGCGACCAGGTGCTCGCTCTTGCCGGAGCGGTGGTGCCCTTGGAAATCCGCGATGCATCGGGGGCTCCGGCCCGCTGCGCCGCCATGTGTGCGCCCTTCGCTCTTCTGGACGGGGAAACCCTCAGCCTGGGGGAGCCGACGCTCGGGGCCCGAAGCTACCTTGCCGTCCGCGGCGGGATTGATGTGCATCCGGTGCTCGGCAGCCGCTCAAGCGACTCGATGTCCGGAATCGGTCCCGCACCGTTGTCGGCCGGGACCCGCCTGCCCGTCGGAAGAGCGCCGCTGTTCCAGATGGTCGGCGCCCCGGAGGAATCGACGCTGCGGCTAGGAGTGGCGTCCGCGGAACTCCGCATCACCTTGGGCCCGCGGGACGACTGGTTCGATTCTCGCGCCTTGGAGACGCTCACGGGGCAGGACTGGATCACCAGCGAGCAGTCCAACAGAATCGGTGTCCGGCTTGCCCCCGGAGGCAGCCGTGCGCTTGGACGAAACCCCGACCGCGGCGCTGGCGAGCTCCCCAGCGAAGGTGCCGTTGCTGGCGCACTGCAAGTGCCACCCAGCGGACACCCCGTCCTTTTTCTGGGCGACCACCCGGTGACCGGCGGGTATCCAGTGATTGCCGTCGTCGTACCCGAAGACCTGCCGACGGCGGCGCAATTGCCGCCCGGCCACAGCGTGCGGTTCACGATCGTGGACCCCGCAACCCTTGAACCCCTTGAACCTGCCGCTACCGGCGCTGTCCCCGAAGGAACCCAGCCATGAAAAAGGTCCTGATCGCCAACCGCGGCGAGATCGCCGTGCGGATTGCCCGCGCCTGCTCCGATGAGGGCTTGGAGTCTGTTGCCGTCTACTCGGACCCCGATGCCGATTCCCTCCACGTGCGGTTTGCCGACGAGGCCTATGCACTGGGCGGTTCCACCGGCGCCGAGACATACCTGGACATCACCAAGCTGATCGATGTCGCCCGCCGCGCCGGTGCCGACGCCGTGCACCCCGGGTATGGCTTCCTGTCCGAGAACGCCGACTTCGCGCAGGCCGTGATCGACGCAGGCCTTACGTGGATCGGCCCCGCGCCACAGTCCATACGGGAGCTGGGCAATAAGGTGACGGCCCGCGAGATCGCCGTCCGCGCCGGCGCTCCGCTTGTTCCTGGCAGCGACGGTCCTGTGGCCAACGCCGCCGAAGTACTTGCGTTCGCCTTGGAATACGGCATGCCAGTGGCCATCAAGGCTGCTTTTGGCGGGGGAGGCCGCGGGCTCAAGATTGCGCGGCGCCTGGAGGATATCGAGGACGCATTCGAATCGGCCGTGCGTGAATCCAAGGCAGCGTTCGGACGGGACGAATGCTTCGTGGAGCGCTTCCTGGACCAGCCGCGGCACGTCGAGGCCCAGGTCCTGGCGGATATGCTTGGCAACGTTGTGGTCCTCGGAACCCGCGACTGCTCACTGCAGCGCCGAAACCAGAAGCTCGTGGAGGAGGCCCCCGCACCCTTCCTGAGCCCTGAACAGCGCACGCTCATCCACGAATCGGCCAAGGCCATTTGCCGCGAGGCCGGATATTACGGTGCCGGAACCGTCGAATACCTCGTGGCCGTGGACGGCACCATCTCCTTCCTGGAGGTCAACACACGGTTGCAGGTGGAGCATCCCGTCACCGAAGAGACCTCCGGGGTGGACCTGGTCCGCGAACAGTTCCGGATTGCCGCAGGCGGCATCCTCTCCCTCACGGAAGACCCTGAGCCCAAAGGACACGCCTTCGAGTTCCGCCTCAACGCCGAGGATCCCGCGCGCGGCTTCCTGCCGGGCCCCGGCACGGTGGACGTGTTCGAAGCGCCCACCGGTCCGGGTATCCGCGTTGATTCGGGGGTTCGCTCCGGCTCAGTGGTCCCCGGAGAATATGATTCCCTCCTGGCCAAGCTGATTGTCCATGGCGAAAACCGGCAGCAGGCCCTGCGCCGCGCCCGGGCTGCCCTGGACGAGATGCAGATCAAGGGTTTGCCCACCGTGCTTCCCTTCCACCGGGCCGTGGTCCGCCACCAAGCCTTCACCTCGGACGACAAGCTGGGCGTCTACACCACGTGGATCGAGACCGAGTTCGCCGAAGAGCTGGCCGCGTCTCCGGAGATCGCCCGCGTGGCCCCCGGCTCCGAACGCAGCACGTTTACGGTGGAGCTGGATGGAAAGGCGGTCCAGCTTGGGCTGCCCCTTCGCTTGTTCGAAGCGCTGATGAGCGGAGGTGGCGGTTCCAAGGCTGCTGTTTCGGCTCCGGTTGTGGCCGACGACGCCGGGCTGGCCTCGCCGATGTCCGGCTCGCTGGTGAAGTGGCTGGTTGAGGATGGTGCGGCGGTGGAAGTCGGACAGCCCGTGGCCGTGTTGGAGGCCATGAAGATGGAAGCCACCGTTCCGGCCCACCGTTCCGGCACAGTGGCGCGTGGTCCGCACGGGCCGGGCACCGCCGTCGGGCGCGGGGAAGTGCTGGCGAGCATCGGCTGAGGTCCGTCGGCCATCGCCGTTCGGTAGATTTGGGGCATGCCCATGAACGCTGCCCTTCAAGGAATCGCCGACGCCGGCCACGCCACCCACGCCCACACTGGAGCGTGGGTTGCCGCCCAGCTTCGCCAGCGCATCTCCCACGGCTTGTTGCCGCCCGGAACGAAGCTCTCCGAACAGGCCTTGTCCGAGGCACTCGGCGTTTCCCGGAACACCTTGCGGGAGGCCTTCACCGTTCTGGCGGGTGAATCCGTGGTCCAGCGCATCCCCAACCGTGGCGTGTTCGTAGCCGCCCCCGGTGCCGACGACGTCCGCGAAATCTATCGGGTGCGGCGCCTGATCGAACCGGCGGCCGTGTTGTGGGGCGATGTCCCGGTGGGAGCCCTCGACGCCATGGACGCCATCGTCGACAAAGCCCGGGTCGCCCTCGCGGAGGGATCGGTGGCCGGCATGGCGGACGCCAACCAGGAGCTGCACAAGGCCTTGGTGTCGTTGTCCGGAAGCGCCTCCCTGGACGCACTGATGGAGAAGGTGCTGGCCGAGATGCGATTGGTCTTCCACGCCATGGCCACCACCCCCGACTTCCACGGACATTACGTGGAACGCAACGCCGCCTTGGTTGCCCAGATCCGTAACGGCCAGCGCGACGAGGCCGCGGCCGAGTTGCGCCGCTACCTCGACGGTGCCGAACACGAACTCCTGGTGCACATCGGGGCAATTCCGTAAGGCGTTCGCGCCACCACGCAGGGTACGAGCTAGTTACGGGGCAGAAACGCCCGCCGCTGCTTCGGCTTCGGCCATCGCAACATCCAGCTGCTCAACGGCGCGGGCGTAGTCCGTCCCCGCGGTGAGGCGGCAGCGTTGGGCTTCCTGCAGCGCGCGGACCAAGGCGGCGGTTTGCGGAACGTTGACGTCGCTCATGCCGGGGAAGTCGATGCCCTTGGCGGGATCCAATTCATACATTTGCCAACGAGCCAGGAGTGTTTCGTGACGCGCAGCCGCTTCCATGAAACCGCTGCGGTTTTGACGCCTCTGCTCCAGTTTCCGGCCGACGGCAAAGGCGGCAACAGCGGCAGCTATGCCGAGGAAGAGCATCAAGAGCCCGACGGCGGGTGAGGCCAAGGCGGGGATGACGACTGCGGGGACAACCACCACGAGTCCGGCGAAGATGTTCCAGAAGATGGCGTCCGGCTCTTTGAGCAGGTCCCGATCGCGGTGCCCGAGGGGCCCCTGCAAGGCGACGTGGCCGCCGTCGGGGGTTCCGCGGATGACCCCTTTGCGGACGGCGTTGACCGTAAAGGCCACCGCGCACATGAGCAAAACCGCCCACAGCCCGATCTCCCAGATCGTCAGCTGGATTCCAGTTGTGGCGGGCAATCGGACCACCTCCACGCGAACGCGCACCGCTTTGAATTCAGTATGCGCCGAGGAAGACCTGGAGGCGAGGGCCCCGATTTGGGCGTAAAGGCAGGAAGGCAGGACACTCCGGCCGGGGGTGTCCTGCCTTCCTGCGGAAGTCCGGTTGGAGCTTAAGCGTGGTCCCGCTTGGATGCCTTGGGCGCGTCCCGCTTGGCAGTGGCGTTGGTCTTGGCTTCCTTCGTAGCTTCCTTCTTGGCAGCTTCTTCCTTGATGCGCTTTGCCTCGGAGCGTACGGCTGCGTGCGTGGCGCGCTCGACGACGAGCCACTGCGGGGGAGCTGCCAGCAGTTCGGTGATTTCCGCCGTCGTGAGGGCTTCGGTGATTCCGCCTCGGGCGAGGCCGCTGATGGAGACATTCAGCTTCTGGGCTACCACGGGACGCGGGTGGGGACCCGTCCGGCGGAGCTCGGCGAGCCACTCCGGGGCGTTAGCCTGGAGCTCGGCGAAATCGGCGCGGGTGATTTCCGAATCCTGGAACTCCTGGGGTGTTGCAGGCAGGTAGATGCCAAGTTTCTTGGCAACGGTGGCCGGCTTCATGGACTGGGAGTTTGCAGAGGTCATGGTTCAAGGGTATCCGCCACCGCAGGGAAGTGGCACAGCCGCTGTTCTAGGATGAACCCATGCCGCACATAAGAGTCGCCCGGGCCGACCGGAAAGTCCCGGAGACGCAAGCCTCGGCGTACCGTAGGCGTTGATGGACTTCAGCGGGATTCCACGGTGGGTCTATGGCCTTGCGGTAGTGGGCGGGTTGTTCGTCCTGTTGCCGCTGGCTGCGATGGTCGCGAAGGTCAATTGGGCACAGTTCATCCCGCTGGTGACCTCCGATTCCTCGCTGACGGCGCTGGGGCTGAGCCTCCGTACCTCCGCCGCGAGCACCGCGCTCTGCGTCGTCCTGGGCATCCCCTTGGCCCTTGTCCTTGCCCGCCGGCCCTTCCAAGGGCAGCGGCTCCTCCGTGCCTTCGTCCTCCTGCCCTTGGTGTTGCCGCCGGTGGTGGGCGGCATTGCGCTGCTCTACACGTTCGGGCGGCAGGGTCTCCTGGGGAAGAGCCTTGAGCTCGCGGGCATCCAGATCGCCTTTTCGACGACGGCGGTGGTCCTGGCCCAGACGTTCGTCGCCTTGCCGTTCCTGGTCGTCAGCCTTGAAGGCGCCTTGCGGACGGCCGGCAACCGCTACGAAGCTGTTGCCGCGACGCTCGGCGCCCGCCCCACCACCATCCTGCGGCGCGTGACCGTACCTATGGTCCTCCCCGGGCTCGCGTCCGGGGCGGTGCTGTCCTTTGCCCGCAGCCTGGGCGAGTTCGGGGCCACGCTGACTTTCGCAGGGAGCCTGCAAGGTGTCACGAGGACCCTGCCGCTGGAAATCTACCTGCAGCGCGAGACCGACGCGGACGCCGCCGTCGCCCTTTCGCTGGTTCTCGTCGCGGTGGCAGTGATCGTCGTCGGGCTGTCCTACCGGCGTCCGCACCGCGCGGACATTCCCGCGGAGGCAGCCGCATGAGCTTCCACATCGACGCCACGGTCCGGGCACGCAACCTGGACGTGTCATTGAGCGTCGGACAGGCGGAAACCGTGGCAATCCTCGGACCCAACGGGGCCGGGAAATCGACGCTGCTATCCGTCGCGGCGGGACTCGTGCGGCCCGATGCCGGCTCTGCCCGCTTGGGCGAGCAGGTCCTGTTCAACCTCGACGGCGGCAGCCGGGTATGGACTCCTCCGCACCTTCGTGGCACTGCACTGTTGGCCCAGGAACCGTTGCTGTTCCCACACCTGAGCGTCCTGGACAACGTGGCCTTCGGCCCGCGCAGCGCAGGCGCTTCCCGGGCGGAATCACGCGAAACTGCGCGGCGCTGGCTCGCCGAAGTCGACGCCACCGAGTTCGCCGGCCGGAAGCCCGGGCAGTTGTCCGGGGGGCAATCCCAGCGCGTCGCGGTAGCCCGCGCGCTGGCGGCCAGTCCCGAGTTGCTGCTCCTTGACGAGCCGATGTCCGCGCTGGACATCCACGCCGCTCCGCACTTGCGCCGGCTCCTCAAACGCGTCCTGTCCGGACGTCGCGCCCTGATCATTACCCATGACGTCCTGGATGCGCTCATGCTCGCGGACCGCGTGATCGTCATGGAAAAGGGCAGGATTGTGGAGGAAGGCGCCACCCGTGAGGTCTTCCGGCGTCCACGAAGCCAGTTCGCCGCAGGCCTGGCCGGGGTGAACCTCATGGCGGGCACCGTCACGGAGGACGGACTCAGGACGATCGCTACCGCCGAGCTTCCCGGCCTGCTTGTCGCGGGACATCTCGATGACGAAGCGGAACCCGGCCAGCCCGGCGTCGCCGCCTTCCCGCCGTCGGCCGTTTCCATTTTCCTGGATGCCGCCCACGGCAGCCCGCGCAACTCTTTCCCGGTTGCAATCACGGATCTTGAACCGCATGGGGACCACATCAGGGTCCGGGCCGGCGATTTGGCAGCGGACATCACGCCCAGCGCGTCCGCCGAGCTGGGACTGGAACCCGGCTCCCGCGTCTACTTTGTGGTCAAAGCCACTGCGGTCCAGGTGTACGCGGCGTAGCCTGGGCAGGCGCTGCGTCGGCTACCGCCCGCGCGGTACTGTGAACTGGTGCCTTCCGATCAAGAATCCCTGCCCGCCGTCGGCGCCCCCGACGCCTCCGATACTGAAGCCGGCGATCCCCGGGGGCTCACTTTCGCCTACGTCGCCGGCGTGACGCCCGGGAAATGGATCCGGCGCTGGGAAGAGCGCATGCCCGGTGTTCCGCTGCACTCGTTCATGTCCGACGACGGTGCGCAGTTGGAGGTTCTGCGCGATGGTTCCGCGGATCTCAGCTTTGTGCGCTTGCCGGTGGATCGCGATGGACTCCACGTCATTCCGCTCTACGAAGAGCAGCCTGTGGTGGTGGCCCCGAAGGGTCACGAAATTTCGGTGTTCGAAGAGGTGGCACTGGAGGATCTCGCGGAGGAGAACTTCCTGGATGTGGCCGGGATGGGCGGGCCGGAGATGGCCATGCAGGTGGTGGCCTCGGGTGCCGGTCTCGTGATCCTGCCGATGTCCGTGGCCCGGCATTTCAACGTCAAGGACACGGTGGCGCGGCGCCTGACAGGGGCCGAAGGTACGCAGATCGCCCTTGCCTGGCCAAGCGACTCCACCAGCGAGGTCATCGAGGAATTCATTGGCATTGTCCGTGGCCGGACCGCGCAGAGCTCGCGGCAGCCTTCGGCGCAGCAAGAGAAGCCGAAGAAGGCACCCAAGCCGGACCGGCGCGGCACCGGCGGGAAGAAGCCGGCGGTGGCTCAGCGCTACGCGCCGAACCCCGACAAAGGCCGGGGCAAGGGCTCCCGCAAGAAAGGAAAGCGCTAGGCCATGGGACTTGGAGCGAAGCCGACCATCCGGGACGTCGCCAAGAGCGCCGGCGTTTCCCTCACCACCGTGTCCTATGTCTTGTCCGGGCGCCTTGGCGGCACCACCCGCATCAGCGAAGCAACACAAGAGCGTGTCCAGGCCGCGGCCAAGGAACTTGGTTACGTACCCAATCAGGCGGCCCGCGGAATGCGGCGCGGCAGGACCGACCTCGTGGCGATTGCCATTGGCGACCTGGAATGGCCGTGGGACCGGGCCTTGGCAACGGCCGCCGCACGCATTTTGCCCCAGCACGGCTACCAGCCCGTGATCCTCATCGGCGAAGGGTGGCGGCGGTTCATGCTCTCCGGCGGTGCCGACGGCGCCATTATCGGGGCTCTTCCGCCCGGCACCCTTCTTGACCTCACGGTGGGCGAGTTGGCCCGGCGCGGAGTAGCCCAAGTCATCATTTCGGACACGATGCAGCCTGCCGGCTTCGATGTCCTGGCACCTGGATCCGCGGGCGGGACCCCGGAACCGGAGGCCCTCGAAGGGGCCATCACCCTGCTTCTGGACCGGCTTGCAGGCCGCACCATTGGCGCGGGAACCACCAAGGCCGCGCCTTGGGAGTTCAAGACTCCGTAGCTTTCCCGACCCAACTGACTCGCATTTGTTGTCGTTTTGGCGGCTCATAACGACAACTAATGCGAGTCAGTTGGGGGGCGAGTCAGTTGGGCGCGGCGACGTTAGCCAGCGTTGAGCTTGCCCGCGAGCCGCTTGCGCATCCGTACGCTCGCCGCGTTGAGGCCTATCAACTCCACCTCCCGGCCGTGCCTGCGGTATTTCTCGGTAACGGAATCAAGTACGGCAACGGTGGAAGCATCCCAGATGTGCGAAGCATGAAGGTCGATGACAACGTGGTCGATTCCCGACGAGGAATCCTTTGCATAGTCGAACTGCGTGTAGAGGTCGTTGGAGGAAGCGAAGAACAACTCGCCGTCCACCGTGTAGCTCGCCACCGTCCGGCCGTTGAGCTCGAGTTCGCTCCGCTCCACCGTGGCGAAATGGGCCACTCGGCGGGCAAACAACACCATGGCCGTGAGGACGCCGGCTCCTACCCCGATGGCAAGATTGTGCGTCGCCACCACCACAATCACCGTCACGAGCATGACGCCCGTCTCGGACTTCGGGAGTCGCCTGAGCGTCGAGGGCCGGATCGAATGCCAGTCAAAGGTGATGAGGGAAACGAAGATCATCACAGCCACCAGAGCGGCCATCGGGATCATGCCGACCACGTCCCCGAGCACCACCACGAGCATCAGCAGGAAAGCCCCGGCCAGGAACGTCGACAGCCGGCTGCGGGCACCAGAACCCTTGACGTTGATCATGGTTTGGCCAATCACGGCGCAGCCACCCAGGCCACCCAGGAAACCAGTGACGATGTTGGCAACGCCCTGGCCCCAGGAAACCCGGGTCTTGTTGGATCGCGTGTCCGTAATGTCGTCCACGAGCTTGGCCGTCATGAGGGACTCCAGCAGGCCCACGAGCGCCATCGACAAAGCGAACGGGGCAATCGTTTGGAAGGTCTCCCAGGTCAAAGGCACGTTGGGCAGGAAGAAACCGGGAAGGCTGTTGGGGAGTTCGCCCTTGTCATGCACAGTGGGGACGCGGATGCCGGCCAGTGCCGTGACGATGGTGAGGGCGACTACCGCAACCAATGGCGCGGGCACCGCCGCCGTGATTCTGGGCAAACCGAAGACGACCAGCAACCCGACGGCCACAATCGGGTAGACCATCCAGGGAACGCCGATCAGCTCGGGCAACTGGGCCATGAACACCAGAATGGCCAAGGCGTTCACGAATCCGATCATCACCGAACGCGGAATGAAGCGCATGAGCCGCGTGACACCGAGGACCGCCAGGACGATTTGGAAGACCCCGGCCAGGATGACCGTGGCAATCAAGTAGTTGAGCCCGTGATCCTTCATGACCGGGGCAATCACGAGCGCGACGGCGCCGGTGGCCGCGGAAATCATGGCGGGCCGACCACCCACGATCGCCGTAGTGACTCCCATGGTGAAAGACGCGAAGAGCCCGATCCGAGGATCGACGCCGGCGATCACGGAGAACGCGATGGCCTCCGGAATGAGCGCAAGTGCCACCACTAAGCCGGCCAATGCTTCCGTCTTGAGCCTGCGGGGTGAGCGCAGGGTGAAACGGAGGGACTGGAGCTGCTCGGGTGTCATGGGTCCTTAGCTATTGGTCAGGCGGTACCGCTCAATCTGCTTGAGACGCCGCTGGAGGCTGTCCCGCCGGGGGTGGGGGACGACGTCGGGCGCCTCAGCAGTGAGGTCGATGTGTTCAGTGCCGTACTGCCACAGCAGGAGGTCATCCAGGAGGCGGTCCGGTCCAGGGGAGTAACGGTGGTCCAGGGCTTTGCGGACCTCGGTGATCCGGTTGGCGCTGAGGAGCCCGGCGAGTTCCACGGTCTTGTTCAGTCCGTGGGCCGCAAGAAGCTCGGCAGCCCAACCCCAGTCGTCATCAACTTTACGGTCAACGTGCGGAAGCAGCGTCCGCCACACGTCACGCACACGATTGGGGGTGAGGGGCATGGAACCTTCACCATCGAGATCCCAGTAGCCGCGAACTTCCTCGTAGCGTTCGTGGAGGTCGGCGAAGGCGCTCTCCACGGTTTCCAGCATTGCCGCCGTGGCAGTGAACTGGCGGTCGAAATGCGGCGTCCAGGCGCGCGGATCCTCGGCCTTGAAGCGGATGTCGTGTTCGATCTCGCTCCAGGCGTGCGCAAAAACCGTCCGGATCTGGCATTCGAAGAAGTAGCTGCCATTCGGCGGAATGTCCGGATTGAAGACCCGTTGGTACGCCTTCACGGACTCGTTCTGGATGGTGCGGAGGATAAGGTGGCGGCTCGAGTATCCGTAGGTGCCGGACTCGATGGAGCCGATGTCCTTCTCAAGGTCGCCGCGGCAATCGAAAAGCTGGCGCTGGCGCTTGATCAGGTTGGCCACCGCGGCGTTCTCGGCGGGAAGCTTGGTGATGACACGCAGCCCCACCATGTCGTTAAGGGTCCGGAACGGATCCGGGAACTTCAGGACCCGCGGACCCCCCTCCAAGGGCACCTCGGTGCGGGAAATCTTTTCCCGGAAAGATTCGACCGTCTTGGTGCGTCCCGTGACGAAGAGGGGCACGGACTCGCTGTTCTTGAGCATGTCCCGCAGGGTCAACAGGACATCGCGGGTGACGAGTTTCAGGGCAGGACGGACGCGCTCGTAAAGCTCCACGTTCGCCTGTACTGATTCGCGCAGCTGAGGATCCAAGCTGTCCCAATTGCTAGCCATGCCTCCAGCTTACGGTGGAGGGCCGACAGTGAAGGGGAGCCGGGGCCGCTGGCGTTACCGGTGCGACACCTGGAAGCAGGCAACATCGTATTGGGAGGTGGGGGAGTAGTTCTGTCCCCCCACGCCGCCGTTGATGCTGTTGATGCCTGGTTCATTGAAAGGCGATCCTGGGCTGTTGGCGGCGTTGCCCGGGGTGTTCGGTTCGAGGGATTGACAGGACTGATTAGGCTTTCCAGTTCCAGGCGGGTTTGCCGCCGAAGCCGGCGAAGCCACAGCCAGCACGCTCAAAATCAATGCCACAAGAACCGACGCGGAGATACGACGGATCATTGAAATCACCTCCGGATAAAGAAGCGTTCCCGCAAAAACACGGGGGTGAAGCGAGGGTCACGCTTCACCCCTGAGGGTACGCTCGGGCAGTGGCTTCAGGAAGGCTCCGCGTTGATCCTCAAACCATTGCTCCCCCTCCGCGGCGCTCCTCCGCGATAGGCTCGGCACAAAGGAGGACACGATGAAGCGGCACAAGTACTACTACGGCCAGCACTCCAGCCAATGGGGCGAGCTGTTCGTACCAGATTCGCTGCAGCCACACCGCACTCGACCAGACGGCGTGGTGGTGGTGATCCACGGGGGGTATTGGCGTTCCCAGTACGGCGCGGAACTCGGTGAGCCGATTGCCAGGGACCTCGCTGCGCACGGAATAGCTGCCTGGAACCTTGAATACCGGAGGGCAGGGAACGGTGGCGGCTGGCCGCATACGTTCGAAGATGTCCTCGACGGGATCGACCATCTGGGCGAGATTGCCGGCAAGCATGAACTCAATCTGAACAAAGTGGTGGCGCTGGGACACTCCGCAGGCGGCCATCTCGCGGTCTGGGCAGCGGGGCGGGAAAAGCTCTCCAAGATCGGTGCCCCCGACGCCGACCGTCAGCTCCATCGGCATGAGAACGGCGCGGCAGTGCGGTTGACCGGCGTCGTGAGCCAATCCGGACTGCTGAACCTGGCGGACGCCGAGCGGCTCAACCTTAGCAACGGCGCCGTTGACAACCTCATGGGTGGCGACTCGGTGAGATTCCCCAAACGGCATATCTATGCGGACCCCATGAGGTCGCTGCCTATCGCCGTTCCCGTCTTCGCAGTCCACGCTGCATCGGACGAGGATGTCCCGTGCAGCCAGTCCGAGGCTTATGTTGCCGCAGCCACCGCTTCCGGGGGAGCGGCCCAGTTCCTCAAGGTGCCCGGCGACCATTTCGACCTGATCGACCCCAGGGCCATTGCGTACAAGAAGTGCCGGGAGTTGGTGCAGCGGCTGCTGGTATGACCGGATTGCTGACAAAGTCACCGGCTGTCATCGTGAGACGCACACCACATCCGCGTGGCAGAGTTGTCCCATGCTGACAGTCATAGGTGAAGCGCTGGTTGATGTCGTCGAGCGTTCTTCGGGAATCGACGCCCACGTGGGCGGAAGTCCGCTCAACGTTGCCGTGGGTCTGGCCAGGCTGGACCATGCAGTCCAGTTCATTGGCCGCTTCGGCACGGACGCCTACGGGGATTCGATAGCGGCGCATCTGCGCTCCAGTTCCGTCATGGTTCCGCTGCCGCCGGACGAGAGTCCCACCAGTGTGGCCACCGCCCTGATTGACGACGACGGTGCTGCCAGCTACACCTTCGACCTCGCCTGGGAGCTTCCCGGCCTCGCAGCGCGCCTCCCCTTCATGCTTCAGGGGACATCGCTCCTGCACACGGGCTCGATTGCCACCATGCTGGAGCCGGGCGCAGCGGATGTCCTTGCCGCCGTCGAGCATGCCCATCCGAATGCGACCGTTAGCTTCGATCCCAACTGCCGGCCCAGCATCATCAAGGATCGCGACTATGCGCGCGCCCAAGTGGAGCGTTTCGTGGCGCTTGCCGACGTGGTCAAGGCATCCGACGAGGACCTTGAGTGGCTCTACCCCGGCGTCGACGTATTGGAATCGGCCCGGCGCTGGCTGGCCCTGGGCGGCAGTGGGGGACCCGCCGTCGTGGTCGTCACGAGAGGTGCGGGCGGCCCCTGGGGCGTCACGGCCGCGGGCGAGGCCCAGGTGGACGCCCCGAAGGTAGAGGTGGCGGATACGGTGGGTGCGGGCGATTCCTTCATGGCGGCGCTGCTCTCGGGGATCGTTGACTGCGGACTGGCAGGGGCCCAAAACCGGGAAGAGCTGCACGCCATGCCCGTCGAAGTGCTCGAAGGGCTCCTCAACCATGCGGCGCGCGCCGCGGCTATCACGGTCTCCCGGCCGGGCGCGAATCCGCCGACGCGCGCGGAACTCAACGCTGTGGGCGTCCCGGAGTCGGGGGCAGGCGGAAGGCAGTCATGAGCTACGCCGACCTTCCACAGGTCCCATCCTTCGTTGTCACCAGCAAGTCGCTCAAAGATGGCGACGTGCTCAGCAGCGCGCAGACCAGCAAGCGCTTCGGCGTGGCGGGCGGCAAGGACGAATCCCCGGAACTGAGCTGGAATGGAGCCCCGGCGGGAACCAAGGGTTATGTCGTCACCGTCTTCGACCCCGATGCCCCCAGGGCCGGCGGCTACTGGCACTGGGCCGTGGTCGACATACCCGCCGGTACGAACTCCTTGCCGGCCGGCGCCGGCGTTCAGGGCGGCTCGCACTTGCCCGCGGGCGCGTTTCAGCTAAAGAACGACGGCGGGTTCCCCGGCTACCTGGGTGCCGCGCCTCCGCCCGGGCATGGCCCGCACCGGTACATCGTGGCCGTGCACGCAGTCGACGTCGAAGAACTGGGGCTCGACGCCGGTGCCTCCACGGAAGCCCTCGTCCGCAGGCTCGCAGCACACACGCTGGGCCGGGCCGTCATCACGGGCCACTTCGAGCGGCACTAGCTTTGGGCGCGGATCCGACGGCCGCCGCCCCACGTAGACTGACATAATGCGGCTCGTAGCAAGTGACATTGACGGCACCATCCTTGGACATGACGGCAAGATCAGCAGCCGCACCATCCGCGCTTTCCATGCCTGCCGTGACGCGGGCATCGAGGTGGTGTTCGTGACAGGGCGGCCGCCGCGCTGGCTCTACCCCCTTCGCGAGCAGATCGGGCACAGCGGCATCGTGATTTGTTCAAATGGGGCAGTCGTGTGGGATCTTGAAGCTGACAAGCTGATTTCGGCCAATGCTTTGAGTATCGAGTCCGTGCTGGAGGCCCGCCGGATCATCAAGCAGCTCCGGCCCGACGCCTTGTTCGCGACCGAAACCCTTACCGGATTCCATCTCGAGCCCGGGTTCATCGAGAACGAAACCAGCGAGCTCCTGGCCGAGTTCACCCCTGCTTGGCTGGACGAAACGCTGACCGCGGACGACGCCGTCGTTAAGTTCCTTGCCGTGACGCGCAGCGGCACTCCGGATGATTTCCTTGCAAAGGTGCAGCCCGCCGTCGCGCACCTCGTGGAAACCACCCACTCGGCGCCGCGGACCGCGCTCCTGGAAATGTCGGCGCCCGGTATCAACAAAGCCGTCACACTCGCCGAATATGCGGCGTCCCGGGGCATCGGGGCCGCTGAGGTAGTGGCTTTCGGCGACATGCCCAACGACGTCGAGATGCTGCGCTGGGCCGGCGACGGTTACGCGATGGCCAGCGGCCATCCGGAGGCAATCAGCGCAGCCGGCCAGCAAGCCCCCCATTTCGACGACGACGGCGTGGCCCAGATCCTCGAGGCAAAGCTCGCTTCCCTGCGGGTCTCCCCCAAGTAGCTCGCATTTGTTGTCGTTTAGACGCGTTTTAGCGACAACAAATGCCAGTCAGTTGGGTCTAGCGGCGCCCGCAGCCCGTGGCTGTGCGCCAAGGCGATGGCCTCCGTTCGTGAACTGACGCCGAGTTTCCTGAAGATATTCCTGACATGGAATTTAACGGTGTTTTCGCTGATGTGCAGCTTGGCGGAGATGGCTCGGTTGCGCTGTCCGGCCGCCAGCAGTTGAAGAACTTCCATTTCGCGCTCGGCCAGGCCCCATCCACCGATATCGCCGACGGGGGCTGATGGCGGGTCCAGCGGCAGGACCACCTGCACGTCCGCTCCCCAGCCGGCCATGACTTCGATGTTCATGCGGCCGTCGAGTGCTGCGACCCTGCTGTTGAGCCGGGCAATGTTGGGCGAATCCGCAGTCAGTTCACCCAGGCCGTCGTCGCGCACATTGATGAGCAGATTCACGCCGTCGCAGTCCCACTGAACCCGGACACGCCTTACCGCGGGCTGCTCCACGATGGCCAGTACCAGACCCCGCACGATCGCCCTGGCAGCGTGCGCGACTTCGCCGGGCAAGGCGCGGCCGTTGACCGGCGGTTCGATGAACTGGACGTCGAGCCCGCTGAAATGCATGAGTGGCCGCAGGTCCTCCCGCAGCCTTTCAAACGCGGTGGCTACAGGCTCTTCCACGAGATCCGATGTGCGGTCGCTCAAGGTCCGCAGATTGACGAGCGAGGTCGCGGCGAGGTCCGTGACTGCCTTGCGGGCCGCGGCGTCGTCGAGGGAGCTTGATCGTAGGGCCGCCAACATCGTCTCAAGTGTGGTGGAATGCCTGTCCACGAGTTCGGCAGTGACGCGGAGCCGCTCGGCGGACGCCGCCCGGGATTCCAAGAGGTACGACGGCGGCGCGTCCGCCACCTTCTCCTGGATGCGCCGCGCCGTCAATTGCCAGAGGTAGTCGAGCATCCGCAGCGCTGACTCACGCTCCACTGGCCCTTCGGGCAGGACGGGTTCAGTGAGGGTGAGCAGCGCATTGGTCTCGGACGTCAAGGCAAGAACGGGAAGCTGGCCTCCGGCGATGGTTGCTTCTCCTTGCCATTCCTCGCGTTCCGCAACGTGGGAACGCAGCTGGTCCAGTTCGGGTATGGAGACGCGGCTGATGATGCCTTCCGCTCCGGCCTTCTTCTGTGGCCGGCCAGTGCAGTCTTCGGTGAAAATGATCAGCGCGCTGCTACCAACGTAGGGCAGTGCTGCTTCACGAAGCCGCTCGGCGATGCTCATCAACGGCGCGTTCGCGAGTGCGGCAATTGCTTCGAGGAGGGTCCACGTGCTGGGAGTCATCCCGCCACTGTAGCGCCTCACGTCTTGGGCATACTACCCAAACGGGTAGCTAAGACTGCCCATGTACAGCGTTACACCTATCCGTTCAATCCTGAACGATTGATTCAAACGGAGCATTCACTGAGTAGGAGGAAACGCATGACCACCACCGCAGAGACGTTCCACACCGCCTCGGACGGCGAGTCAACCCAGGTCCTCGATCTAAGCCTGGCCCTCGTGGGCAGCGAGATCGCGGAAACGGCCGCTGAAGTGGACCTGGGGCAGCTGTCCCGCCTGGCCACGGAAGTCCAGACCGCTGGGAACTCGACCACCGGACGGACCTTTGTTGCAGGAGCCGGCCGCAGCGGCCTTGTCTTGCGGATGGCCGCGATGCGGCTGATGCATCTCGGATTCGACGTGCACATCGCGGGGGACACCACGACGCCGGCCATCCGCTCGGGCGACCTCCTGCTGCTTGCCTCGGGCTCCGGGAAGACCTCCGGCGTCGTGCGTGCTGCCGAGACGGCCTCCAAAGCCGGCGCCAGGATCGCCGTGTACACCACGAACGCCGCGTCCCCGCTCGCGGAACTGGCCGACGTCGTCGTCGTGATTCCTGCGGCGCAGAAGACAGACCACGGTTCCACACTGTCCCGCCAGTACTCCGGCAGCCTGTTCGAGCAGGTGCTCTTCCTCGCCTCCGAAGCAGTCTTCCAGACCCTGTGGGACAACGACGCAACCCCGGCCGAGGAACTCTGGCTTCGCCACGCCAACCTCGAATAGCCCCTGATTTCCACTGCACCAACACCACAACAAACGACAGAAAGAGATCCCTCCATGAAGCTGCAAGTCGCTATCGACGTCCTCACCACCGAAGCCGCCCTCGAGATCGCCGGCAAGGTCGCCGAATACGTTGACATCATCGAACTCGGCACCCCCCTCGTGAAAAGCGAAGGCCTGTCCGCCGTGACCGCCATCAAGGATGCCCACCCGGACAAGGTCGTGTTCGCCGACCTCAAGACCATGGATGCCGGTGAACTCGAAGCCGACATCGCTTTCAAGGCCGGCGCAGACCTGGTCTCCGTGCTTGGCGGCGCAGATGACTCCACCATCGCGGGTGCAGTCAAGGCAGCCAAGGCCCACAACAAGGGCATCGTGGTTGACCTGATCGGCGTGGCTGACAAAGTGACCCGTGCCAAGGAAGCCCGGGCCCTCGGTGCCAAGTTCATCGAGTTCCATGCCGGCCTCGACGAGCAGGCAAAGCCGGGCTACAACCTGGATGTGCTCCTGAGTGCCGGCGAGGAAGCCCGCGTGCCGTTCTCCGTGGCTGGCGGCGTGAACCTGTCCACCATCGGAGCGGTCCAGCGCGCCGGAGCTGATGTCGCCGTCGTCGGCGGTTCCATCTACGGTGCAGACGACCCCGCCCTTGCCGCGAAGCAACTCCGCGCAGCTATCATCTAGGCCCCACTTTCCGGCCGGGCGGGCCCAACTAACTAGCAGTTAATGTCGTTTTCAGGCCTCTAAACGACAACAATTGCGGGGGCCCACGCCGCCAGGGTTCCCTGGCCGAGCTTGCGAGGCGAGGGTGGCGGTGGGGACCAGTTGGGCCCGCTCACCCATTACACAGCTTCAGTCCAACTGCCGTTCAACTACTCCCCGTAGGCTCTTGTCGTATTCGATGCCGATCAAGGGGACATGATGGCCAAGAGAAAGACGACGGGATGGCCCGAGGCCCCCGTTCGCCGCGCAGTGCCGGCCGAACATTGGAAACAGTTGCGCCGCGGAGACCGCGTGAGCGTCAAGCTCGCGCCCGGGTTTGAGAACCCCGGCCAGGTGGACGCCGTTTCGAGCGACCATAGCGTGGTCTGGGTAAACCTCGACGGCGGTCGCGGCCGCACGCTGGTGCACTGCGGCGACGGCGTGGAGATCGTCCGGCAGGAATCCTGACGGGGTCGCGGGCGGCACGGCCGGGTTACGCTACCCGTGTGAGCTCGCATTTGCCCTTCTTCAGTCGCCCGGACGGACAATCCGCTCCGCTTGCTTTCGCGCACCGCGGGTTTTCGCCGGATCGCCTTGAGAACTCGGCCGCGGCATTCAGGGCCGCGCTTGAGCTTGGCTTCACGCACCTTGAAACCGATGCCCGCACCACTGCCGACGGCGTGGTGCTCCTTTTTCACGACGACACCCTCGACCGTGTCACAGATGCCCACGGCCCCATCTCCAGCCTCAGCTCCACCGAGATCGCCAAGGCCCGCATCGGGGGCCGAGAAGCAATTCCCCGCTTGGCAGACGTCCTGACGGCATTCCCCGGGGCCCGGCTGAACGTCGACGTCAAGGATTGGCATACCGTCAAGCCCCTCGCCGGAGTCATTGAACAACTCGATGCCCATGACAGGGTGCTGATCGCGAGCTTTTCCGACCGCAGACGCCGTGCGGTCCTGCGGCTGCTCCGCCGTCGAACCGGATCGTCAGCGGGAATCGTCTGCAACGCTGCCTTTACTCTTTTGGGACCGCTTCTTCCCGAGCGCTGGCTGCGCAAGATTCTGCACGACGTCGATGCCCTCCAGGTACCCGTCCGCTACGGCCCCCTGACGGTAGTGACGCCCGGTTTCCTGCGGCGCGCGCATCGGCTTGGGCTGCAGGTTCACGTCTGGACGGTCAACGATTCCGCCGAGATGGCCAGGCTGCTGGACATGGGCGTGGACGGCCTGGTCACCGACCGTGCGGATCGTCTGAAGTCGGTGCTGCAAGGCCGGGGCCAGTGGTGGTGAGTGCCCGGACGCGCCCTTCGAGGAAGTCTCTCTCGGCGTCGTTACCGGTGTGCTCCTCCGCGGCGCGGTAGGCGGCGACAGCTTCTGTGTTGCGGCCCAGGCGCCGGAGCAGATCGGCCCGCACTGCGTGGAAAAGATAGTAGTGGCCCAGCTCAAGGACGTCGACGGCGGCAAGCCCAGCCGCGGGTCCTTCCACTTCCGCGAGGGCAACGGCCCGGTTCAAGGCGACCACCGGGGTTGGCTCCATAGCTAGGAGTTGCCCGTACAGCGCCAGGATTTGGCGCCAATCCGTGTTCGCGGGCTGTGCGGCATCGCTGTGCACCGCGTTGATGGCAGCTTGTAATTGGTACGGGCCGGGCTGGTTCCTCTTCAGGCATTGCCGCACGAACGACTGCCCTTCCGCAATTTGGTCCGCGTCCCAGAGGCTGCGGTCCTGGTGCGCGAGGAGCACAAGGCCGCCGTCGGAAGTTGTCCGTGCCGCGCGGCGGGCATTTAGCAGAAGCATGAGGGCCAGGAGCCCTTTGGCTTCGGGCTCGTCAGGCATGAGTTCCATGATGAGCCGGCCCAGGCGCAGGGCCTCCTGGCAGAGGTCTTCGCGCACCAGCCCTGGCCCCGAGCTTGCCGCGTAGCCCTCGTTGAAGACCAGGTAGACCACGGCCAGCACCGACTTCATGCGCTCAGGCAGCTCGGCCCCGCTCGGTACCCGGTAGGGGATACGGGCGTCGCGGATCTTGCCTTTCGCCCGCACCAGGCGCTGCGCCATGGTTGGCTCAGGCACGAGGAAAGCGTGCGCGATTTCGGCGGTGCCGAGCCCGCCCAGGAGCTTGAGTGTCAGCGCTACTTGGGCTGACCGGTTGAGTGCGGGGTGGCAGCACGTAAAGATCAGCCGGAGCTGGTCATCTACCACGCTGTCCACCTCGATTCCTTCGGGTTCATCGCCGGGTTCATCACCATGTTCATCGCCGCGCAGGAGCGCGGCCTGGGCGAGCTTCTCCCTGCCGGAGGCCTCGCGGCGGAGCCGGTCGATGGCGCGGTTGCGGGCGGTAGTGATGATCCAGCCGACGGGACTTGGCGGCAGCCCGGCGTCGGGCCAACGGGCCACAGCTTCGGTGAAGGCGTCCTGGACCGCGTCTTCGGCGGCATCTATGCTGCCTAAAACGCGGACCAGGACCGCCACGGAGCGTCCATACTCTTCGCGGAATATTTGTCCGATCTCCGAAATATGGACCATGGGGAAACTATTCCCGGTAGCCCGCGAACGGCCGGACCTCGATAGGCAGCGTGGTGGCTTGGGCGGCTTTGCGTCCCCAGCCGAGTGCCACGTCCAGGTCCGGGGCTTCGATCACCCACAGGCCGCCCACATGTTCCTTGGCCTCGGCGAAGGGGCCGTCCGTGGTGAGTACTTCGCCGTCGTTGACACGCACCACTGTGGAGGTGCTGGCCGGGTGCAGGCCGCCCGTGAAAACCCAGACGCCGGCATCGCGCATTTCCTGGTTCAGGACGTCAAGATCGGCCATGATCTTGTTGAGGGCTTCGGGTTCCGGGGCGGGGCCGTCGGGCTGGTAGATGCTGAGCAGATAGCGTGACATGACTGTTCCTCCTTGGGATGTGGCGCTGGCTCCTTGCCTGCGTCTCACCCTCTATACGAACGGCGTGAGCTGTTTTCGACATCTCCACGTACGAATCTGCGAAAAGCTTAGCCCCGCTGGCAGGATGGGAGCATGCGTATCCTGATTGCTCCGGACAAGTTCAAAGGTTCCCTCACTGCCGCAGAAGCAGCTTCGGCGATGGCCGAAGGGGCATTGCGCGTTTATCCGGATGCCGTGGTGACGCAGTTTCCGATCGCCGACGGTGGCGAAGGAACATTGGAAGCAGCCGTGGCGGCAGGCTACGAAGAGCGGATCAATGCCGTCGTAGGCCCCATTCTCAAGCCGGTGGGCGCCGCGTGGGCCATCCGGCAAAATGCTTTCGGCGGAGCCACTGCGGTGATCGAAACAGCGCAAGCGTCCGGACTGGCACATATGGAGCCGACGCCGGAAAACGCCTTGCGCGCCCACAGCTACGGTTGCGGCCAGCTCATCGCGGCGGCCCTCGACGCCGGAGCCACCGAGATTGTGCTCGGCGTGGGCGGATCTGCGATGTCCGACGGCGGCAGCGGGGCCCTGCGTGCGCTCGGACTGAAGCCCCTGGACGCGGTCGGAAATGTGGTTCCGCTCGGCGGTGGCTCGCTCGCCGACGTCGTGTCCCTCGACGTCTCCGGGCTTGATCCGCGCCTGACCGCGGTGAGGTTCCGGATCGCCGTCGACGTCCAGAACCCACTCTTTGGCAGCGACGGCGCCGCCTATGTGTTCGGCCCGCAGAAGGGTGCGGACGAAGACGCGGTGGAACTGCTCGACGCCGGCCTCCGCAACTGGGCATCCCTGCTGCGGGAAGCGGGCGGACAGGACGTCAACATTCCGGGCGCCGGGGCGGCCGGCGGATTCCCGGCGTCGTTCTTGGCCTTCACCCAGGCGACGCTGGAAGGCGGGTTCGCCCTCGTGGCGGGACTGACGGGGCTTCCCGAACAGCTGGGCGGCGCCGACCTGGTGATCACCGGCGAAGGATCCATGGACTCACAGTCGCTGACAGGCAAGGCCCCCATCGCTCTCGCGGATTCGGCCCACGGGCAAGGCATACCGGTGATTGTCGTAGCCGGCAGGATCCTGGTGACCCCCGAGGAACTAGCCGGCCACGGAGTGGTTGCCGCGGCGCAGCTCCTCGACATTGCCAGATCCAGGGACGCGGCGCAGCGCAAGAACGGACTGCCCGACGCAGACGACGCCGTAGCCAACGCGGCCAAGTACCTCGCGTGGGCCACGAGCCAGGTGCTCGAGGGGGTCTAAGCTCCTGTCCACCGGGGGACATGCCCCTCGTTGGGTGCGAAGAGTGGACATAGTGCGAATATGTCCATTCCTCGCGGCTAAGAGGGTGCATGCCTGTGTTGGATTGCGGGGCTGTTAGCCGTAGCCACCGGGCAGATAATTAACGTACAAAGCATGGCTCTGACTTCTGCCATGCACCTACGATGCGACGACCCCGCCCGGGACGCCGTCACCGCCTGCCGGGCTGGCAACCGGCCAGCACGGCACCATCGAATCGAGGAGCACACCATGTCCACCTTGAAAGAGCGGCTGCACGCAGACGTCGTCAGCCACATGAAGGATGGCAACCGCATCGCCCTAAACGCCACACGGAACGTCCTCAGCGAGATTGACACCCGTGAGAAAGCCGGCCAGACGCCGATCCACCTGGACGACGCCCAGATCACCACCATGTTGCAGAAGGAAGCTTCCGAGTATCACGAGGTCGCCAGGCTTTACCAGGAGGCCGGAGAGTCCGAGCGTGCTGCCACGGAGATCGCGGATGCCGAGGTAATCGAGGCCTATCTGCCGGAACCACTGACTGTCGGGGAAGTTGAGTCCATCGTTGACGAGGTCATCGCCTCGCTCAAGGCCGAGGGCGTGGAGTTGTCCCTTATGCACATGGGCTACGTCATGAAGCCTGTCACGGAAATGGTCGCCGGACGCTTCGACGGCAAGGCCGTCAGCGAGATTGTTCGCACGCGGCTCCCATAGCTAACTGTCCTCGGCGGGGAGGGCTGCCATCCCCGCCGAACACATGAATTGCCCTGGAACGGGCCCCTACTTCTTCTTCCCGTTCCTCTTTGCCGCCGCGTTCATCGCTGCCTTCGCCGCCGGCGGCAGCCCTGCCGTCTCCATCTCCGGCTCGGCAACCGTTCCGCGCCAACGGGCCAGGCCCTTCATGCCGTGGTAGACCGCCAAGGCAGCGGCCGAGCCCAGTGCGATGCCCGTGAACTTCAGTTCGCCGATGGTCCACGTGTAATCCGCGATCCCGATAATCAACGCGACGGCGGCCGTGGTCAGGTTGATGGGGTTGGAGAAGTTGACCTTGTTCTGCACCCAGATCTTTACGCCCAGGACGCCGATCATCCCGTAGAGCATGGTTGCTGCACCCCCCAGCACGCCGGCGGGAACTGTGGCGATCAGTTCGCCGAACTTGGGCGAGAAACTCAGGAGGATGGCGAAGGTCCCGGCAACCCAGTAGGCCGCCGTCGAGTAGACCTTTGTGGCTGCCATGACGCCGATGTTCTCGGCGTAGGTGGTGGTGCCGGAGCCGCCGCCGAATCCGGCGAGGACCGTCGCGACGCCGTCGGCCATCAACGCGCGGCCGGAGACGTCGTCGAGGTTCCGTCCAGTCATCGCGGCCACGGACTTCACGTGCCCCACGTTTTCGGCCACGAGCACCAAGACAACCGGCACGAACAAGCCCACGACGCCGAGGTGGAATTCCGGAGTCTGGAAGTGCGGCAGGCCAATCCACGAGGCCGAGTCCATCTTGGAGTAGTCCACTTCGCCGCGCGTCATGGCGGTGAAGTAGCCCACCACGACGCCCACCAGGATGCTCAAGCGACCCAGAATGCCGCGGAAGAGGACGCTCACCAGGATGATCGTCACCAGCGTCACGAGGGCGGTGACCGGGGCCTTGTCGAAGTTCGCTTTTGCGGCCGGCGCCAAGTTCAGGCCGATCAGGGCGACGATTGCGCCCGTGACGATCGGCGGCATGGTCCGGTTGATCCACTCAGCACCGAACTTCTGCACCACTGCGCCGACAAGAGCCAGTACGACGCCGGCGAGCACCACTCCGCCCAGCGCGCCGGGAACACCGAACTGCTGCTGGGACGCCAGGATGGGGGCGATGAAGGCAAAGCTCGAACCAAGGTAGCTGGGTACGCGGCCCTTGGTGATGACCAGGAACAACAGGGTGCCGATGCCGGAAAAGAGCAGTGTGGTGGCCGGCGGCATGCCCGTGATGATGGGCACCAGGAAGGTAGCTCCGAACATCGCGACGACGTGCTGCATGCCGACGCCGATGGTCAACGGCCACGCCAGCCGTTCCTCGGGTGCCACCACGTGTCCCGGCCGGATCGTCTTGCCGTTGCCGTGCAGCTTCCATTTGGTTCCGAGCATGCTCATCTACGGGAGCCTTCCCTGAAAGTTGTGATTGTCCGGGTGCAACCTTACCGCCCGGACGGCCTGCTGATTCCGCTGTGTGGAACGTCACGCGGCTTCACGGGAAGAGGCGCGGGGAAGTTGAAGTTGCAACCATGGAAAGCATAAACGCCCGGCCGTCCATGGCTGCGGGCACAGCGAAAGGTACGCGAATGACGATCGCCCACGAAGAAGCAGTCATTGACGCCGCAGCAGTCGACGCCATTTTTGCCGAAGCCCGCACTGCCAACTCCTTTGCCGGGGAGGTCTCGGAGGAGCAGGCACAGGCGATCTACGAACTGACAAAGTTCGGCCCGACGGCGTTCAACTCCCAGCCGTTGCGCGTCACCTACGTCCGTTCGGACGAGGCCCGGGCCAAGCTCGTCGAGACCCTCTCCCCGGGTAACAAAGCCAAGACCGCTTCTGCTCCGTTGGTCGCCGTGCTTTCCTACGACACCGCTTGGCACGAGCAGTGGGACAAGTTCCTCCCGGTCTACTCCGCCCCGAAGGCCATGTACGACGCCAACCCCGAGTTCACTGCAACCACGGGCAACAACAACGCCCACCTGCAGGCCGGCTACTTCATCCTCGCCGTCCGCTCCCTCGGCTTCGCTGCCGGCCCGATGACCGGTGCCGACTTCGCTGCGATCGACGCCGAATTCTTCCCGGCCGGTGACCAGAAGAGCTTCCTCGTGGTCAACATCGGCCAGCCTGGTCCGGACGCTTTCGGCGAAGCCAAGCCGAAGTTCGCCTACGAGGACGTCGTCCGGACTGTCTAACCCTCGGTCACTTTGACGTCCTTTTCGCCGACGCCCGCTCACTTGTGAGCGGGCGTTCGCGCTTAAGGCGGCATATGTGAGCGGGCGTCGGTACGAAAGGCGGCATATGTGAGCGGGCGTTTTCCTCGCCTGACGCTAGCTCACCTTTGAGGCCCTTTCCGCAGACGCTCGCTCAGCACCGTGGGCAGGCGTCGCTGTGGGAGGGGCGCCGCAGTGGCAAAATTTCCTTATGCGGAACCTGATTCTGGTGGCCTTTGTCGAAGCCGTGGCCGACGGGCTGGTCTTCCCGCGTAGTGACTGGCCGCTGCACATCACCCTTTTGAGGTTCGACGTCGAGCCCTCCGATGGTGACGACGTCGCCGCGCGCCTCACGGAGCTTGTTGCGGCGCCCGCGATGGGCGCCTTAGGGGCGGCTCTCACGGTAGGGCCCGACGCCGGATTCGGTCACCAGGGGTCCATTCCGGTCAGCCTTGTGGAACACCATCCCATTTTGCAGGGTCTGCACGAGGAGTTGTTCGACGCCGTGGCAAGCGTCGGAGGGCGCGTGGCTACCCCGCGTTACGTCATGGAGCACTACCGCCCGCATATTTCGCATCACGACGGCAAGCGCCCCAGGCCGGGTGACGCCGTCGTGCTCGACCAGATCGCGCTGGTGGACATGGCGCCGGAAGGCAACCACACCATTCGCCGAATCCTCAAGCTGTGGCGCCTCCCGGCGGAGTCGAACTAGCTAGGGGCTAGGAGATCACGCCGTCCACGAGCGCCTTGGCCTCTTCCTGGACCTGCTTGAGGTGGTCGGCACCCTTGAAAGACTCGGCGTAGATCTTGTAGACGTCCTCGGTTCCCGACGGGCGGGCCGCGAACCAGGCGTTCTCCGTGACAACCTTGAGGCCGCCTATTGAGGCGCCGTTGCCGGGAGCCTCGGTCAGCTTGGCGGTGATTTCCTCTCCCGCCAGCGTGGTGGCCGTGACATCCGCAGCGGAGAGTTTGCCGAGCTTGGCCTTCTGCTCACGCGTGGCAGCGGCGTCGATCCTGGCATAGACTGGCGCGCCGAACTGGTCCGTGAGGCCCTTGTACAGCTGGGACGGCGACTTGCCGGTGACCGCCGTGATCTCCGACGCCAGGAGGGCCAACAGGATGCCGTCCTTGTCGGTGGTCCAGACGCTTCCATCGCGCTTGTTGAACGAGGCGCCCGCCGATTCTTCGCCACCGAAGGCACCCTCGCCGGAGAGCAGGCCGGGGACGAACCACTTGAAGCCCACGGGAACTTCTACGAGCTTGCGGCCCAGTCCGGCAGCTACCCGGTCAATGATGGACGAGGACACGAGGGTCTTGCCGACCACGGACTCCGGGTTCCAGCCTGTGCGGTTGCGGTACAGGTAGTCGATCGCGACGGCGAGGTAGTGGTTGGGGTTCATCAAGCCGCCTTGCCCATCAACAAAGGGCGTGACGATGCCGTGGCGGTCGGCGTCGGCGTCGTTCCCCGTAGCGACGTCGAAGGCACCGGTGCCGGCCGAAGCACTGTCGGACATGCGCCTGATGAGTGAGGCCATGGCCGACGGCGAGGAGCAGTCCATGCGGATCTTCTCATCCCAGTCGAGGGTCATGAATGCCCATTGCGGGTCCACGGTGGGGTTGACCACGGTCAGGTCGAGCTGGTGACGCTCGCCGATTTCACCCCAGTAGTCCACGGACGCGCCGCCCATGGGGTCCGCGCCGATGCGCACGCCGGCGGTACGGATCGCATCGAGGTCCAGGACGGATGGGAGGTCGTCCACGTAGCTGCTCAGGAAATCGAATTTGCCCGTGCCATCCGCTTTGAGGGCGTCGTTCAACGGAATCCGCTTGACGCCGCGCAGCCCGTTTTCCAGAAGCTCGTTGGCGCGGTTGGCGATCCAGCCGGTGGCGTCCGTGTCGGCAGGGCCGCCGTGCGGGGGGTTGTACTTGAAACCGCCGTCGGCGGGAGGATTGTGGCTCGGGGTGACCACGATGCCGTCCGCCTGGGGCTGGCCGGGGCCGGCTTCGTTGTTGTACTTCAGGATTGCGTGGCTCAGGGCAGGGGTGGGTGTGTAGCCGTGCCGCGCGTCGATCAGCACGTTGACGCCGTTGGCAGCGAGCACTTCAAGGGCGGAATTCTGCGCTGGTTCGCTGAGTCCGTGGGTGTCCTTGGCCAGGAAGAGAGGGCCGGTAATGCCCTGCCCTGCACGGTATTCCACAATCGCCTGCGTAATGGCGAGGATATGCCCTTCATTGAATGAGGCCTTGAGGCTCGACCCCCGATGCCCGGAGGTGCCGAAGGCAACGCGTTGCGCGGGATCATTCAGATCCGGCGTTACGTCGTAGTACGCGTCAAGAAGAGCGGTGATGTCTACAAGGTCCTGGGGAAGGGCAACAGTGCCCGCACGGCTAGCCATTGACCCAGCATGCCAGACCGTCCGGTGCGCATGAAGAGAAAACCCACTATTGCGGTGCCTGTGACTTCGTATTTCCGCTCGACCGAGGAAGATTCACTGCCCGTTTACCGGAGTGCGGCATGGGGTTGGGGAGCTGGGGCTCCGGAGCTTATGTGCGCCTTCGCTCGGCGGTAGGCTGGGCACAAAGACTCGCAAGGGGGATTTTCCATGACCGACCAGCCAGCTAAACCCGAGAACGCTCCGGAGGGCGACGAACCGCCCAAGGGCGACGAACCGCCGTCGTACATTCGGCCCGCACCCCAACCCGGCGAAAACCCGTACGGCGAGCAGCCGTTTGCCTCGCCGGCGGCCTCTGGCCCCTACGGCCAGCCCCAGGCGCAGCAGCCGCCTTCGCAGCAGCCGCAGGAACCGTACGGCCAGCCCCAGGGCGGTCCGGCTCAATTCGGCCAGCCCGCCTACGGACAGCAGTCGGCCAGCCCCTATGGACAGCCTGCTTCGACGTATGGGCAACCTCCCCAAGGGCCGCCTGCATACGGGCAGCCAGCCAGCCCTTACGGCCAGCCCGCTTACTATGGCATGCCCGTCGAGCCCAAGGGCCTGAGTATCGCGAGTATGTGCTGCGGGATCGCTGTCTTCGTGGGCCTTGGCTTCTTCGTCCTGCCCCAAATTGCCGCCGTGATCCTCGGCCACATGGCCCTCAGGAAGGAACCGGCCGGCAAAGGCATGGCCATTGCGGGCCTTGTAATGGGGTACCTCGGAATTGTTGGCGTGATCATATTCTGGGTCTTTATCGCGATTTTTGCCGCCACCGCTTCGCGTTACAACTACAACTACTAACAACAACGACGGCGGCCGGTGCGTCTGGYGGGAAACCCACCAGACGCACGTTCGTTGTCAGGGTTGTACAGTCCGGCCAGGATTCCGGCCAGCGCGGTGCCGAGAGATACCGAGAGGAAGAAAAGGGCCACCATCTGGGTGTGGAAGGCCTTGGGGGCCAGCTTGGTGCTCACGGACAGGCCGATGGGGGACAGGAACAACTCGGCCAAGGTGAAGAGGAACAGGATTCCCACAAGCACCAGCAGCGGGGTCTTTCCTGCCCCGGTCAGGGGGATGAAGGCCAGGAATGCCAGGCCCATGACGAAGAGTCCGGCAGCGAACTTGATGGGGGATCCCGGCTGCTTCGGACCAAGTTTTGTCCACAGGGCAGCCATGACGCCTGCGAAGACGATGATGAATACAGGGTTGATGGACTGTACCCAGGCTGCCGGCATTTCCCAGCCGAAGAGGTTGCGGTCCAGTTTTTCCTCCGAGTACACAGCAATGAACGTGAACTGCTGCTGGAAGAGTGCCCAGAACGCTGCCGACGCGATGTACAGCGGAATGAACGCGACAACACGCTTGCGCTCAAACGGCGTGACCTTCTTGCTCCTGAAGATCAGCGTGAAATAGATCAGCGAGGCGACTATCGCTGCGTAAGCCATGCTGCGGGCCAGGTTGCCGGGGTTCACCACACCGGTCATGAGCAGCACTGCGATCACGACGGCGATGCCGAAGAAGATGAGCCCGTAACGGCTCCGCTGTGCGGAGGGAAGGGGGTTCGGGATGCGGTGGGCTTCTTCGGGGAGCTTGTTTCGGCCCAGTGCGTAGATGACGAGGCCGATCGCCATGCCGATTGCGGCTGCGCCGAAGCCCCAGTGGAAGCCGTTGCTTTCCTGTAGCCAGCCGGTGACGAGCGGTCCAATGAGGGCGCCGAGGTTGATACCCATGTAGAAGATCGAGAAGCCGGCGTCACGGCGTTCGTCCTTCTCCCCATAGAGGGTGCCGACCAGCGCTGTTGCGTTCGCCTTGAGGCCACCGGATCCGATGCCCACCAGCACCAAGCCCGCCACCAGGCCCGGGATCCCGGGCAGGAGGGCAAGTGCGATGTGGCCGGCCATGATCATGATGGCGGAACCGAAAAGTACCCGTTCGGAGCCGAAAAGCCGGTCCGCCAACCATGCGCCCAGGATCGTGGAGAGGTATACACCTCCGCCGTACGCGCCAACCAGTCCGGCGGCGAGCGATTTGTCGATCGAGAGTCCGCCGTGGTCCGCGGTGAAGTACATGTAGTAAAGCAGGATGCCCTGCATGCCGTAGAAGGAGAATCGTTCCCACATTTCTACGGAGAAGAGGCTGGCCAGCATCTTTGGGTGGCCGAAAAATGACGAATCGCCCACGTTTTTGGCGGGCGTCCGCGTGTCTAGAGTTGTGCTCATCTAATCCATGGTGACATTGACTGAGCGTGTTGTCACATCATTTAGATGCCTAGGGCAACTATTCGGCGGGGTGGAACGCCCGTTCTTGCTGCCGCTCAAGCTGCCTCGCGAGCCGCAGGAGCAGAAGCTCGGATCCCGGGCTTCCGATGAGCTGGATGCCCATCGGAAACCCCGTTCCAGGCGTTGGACCGGTCCAATGAACCGGCACTGTGATGGCCGGCAGTCCGCACACGTTCACCATGGAGGACCAGGGCGCAAACTCGCATTGCTTTCGGTAGTCGTCGTCCGCGTCGCCGGGCCAATCGGGGCCCGGCCACTGCCCGCCTCCGGGCATTGTCCCGGTGAACCAGCCCACGGGCCGGGGCGTCTGTGCCAGCGACGGCGTCAGGACGAGGTCCCACTGTGCGTACTGGGCGACGGTGTCGTGGGTGAACTGCCGCAGGAAGCCGAGCGCTTCGTTGACCTTGCCCGCGCTCCGCTGTTGCGCCCGACGCCGGAAGGTCCGGGTCAGCGGGGTCAGCAAGGCTTCGCGCTGGGGCAGGATACGGGCGCTCCCGACGCCGGCGGTCCATGCGGTGGTGAACGCTTCCGGATAGCGATTGTCGTAGCGGATCTCGGCGTCGAGCACTGAATGGCCCGCTTCCGTCAGCAGTTCGATGCCCTTGGCGAGGGCATCCAGGGCCTCCCGCTCCGGGGCGAAGGGGAAGGCGGTGGACCACGGGCTGTCCAGGCTCGCGCCGATGCGCAAGGCAACGGGCGCTTCCTCGAGACCCGCGAGGTAGCCCCGCTCCGGCCGGATTCCCTGCGGGACGAGGGCATCCATCATGAGCGCGGCGTCGGCTGCGGAGCGCGCCAAGGGCCCGGCCACCACGAGGCGTGCCGCGTCCCCGACGCTTTCCCCGGCCGGCACCAAGCCCCGGCCCGGCTTCAGCCCCAGCAGGCCACATGCAGCAGCTGGAATACGTATTGACCCGCCGCCGTCGCTCCCGGGCGCGAAGGGAACCAGGCCCGCGGCAACCGCGGCAGCGCTCCCTCCCGAAGACCCGCCGGAACTGCGGCTCAATGCGTGTGGATTGCGCGACGGCGGTGCGATGCGGTTTTCGCTGTAGGCCGTGAGTCCGAATTCCGGAACCTGAGTCTTGCCCAGTGAGATGGCACCCGCGCCTTTAAGCGTTGCGGCAAGGGCTCCGTCTTCCGGGGCGGGCTTACGGTCGAGGGCTCCACTGCCGTGAGTGGTCACGACTCCCGCAACATCGGTGAGGTCCTTGAAAGCCAGCGGCACGCCGTGCAGGAGGGGAAGCTCCGGGCCGCCGCTGCGCCGGCGAACGTACGCTGCGTCGGCGGCCCGGGCGTCGAGCACGGCCTGCTCCGCCGTGACCGTGACAAAGGCGCCCAGCGTATGGTTCAGCCGTCCGATCCTCGCGAGGAAGTGTTCCGCCACCTCAGTTGCGGAGAGCTGACCCGTGGCCAGGGCCTTGCGCAATTCGACCGCGCCGAGGTCGTGGATGTCAGCCAAGGAAGCGGGACTCCAAGCGCTCCTCCACGGCGACGGCAACGGCGTCGGCCGAATCGCCGGGTGCCGCGGTGACGCGATAAGCAGCCTTGCCCTTGACTTCGGCAACCACGTCAACGAGCTCCGTGCCTCGGTAAACCAGCCCGACGCCGTCGTCGGTGCAGTGCGTTTCGCCAAGCACGCCCTCTGCCACCAACCGGTGGACCAGCGGGCGGCGGCCCGGTTCGGAGTCATAGTGGACACCGTTGGCGTAGGGGAGGAAGCCCAGCCCGTTGGTCACTGCGCGCAATTCAGGGCCATAGGAATCCGTGGTGCCGCCCTGGAACCAACAAATAGAGCCCGCGGACACTCCGGCCAGCACCACACCCTGTTCCCAGACGCGGCTCAAAATGCCATCGAGCCCGTGCGCACGCCATACGGCCAGAAGATTGACCACGGAGCCGCCGTTGACCCACACCACGTCCTGTTCCAAAAGGTAGGCCTCTGGATCGCCGTAATTGGGCATCGTGAAAAGGTTGAGGTGGCTGAAATCGAATCCCGAAACCCGTGCGGCTTGGTCCAATTCCGCGGCGAACCAACGCTGGTCTCCGGAGGCCGTGCCAATATGCGCCACTCGCGGCGCGCGTCCGCTCACCCCTGAGAGTTCGACGGCGTGGTGAACCAGGAGGTCGAACTCCATCCTGCTGCGATGGCCGGACTTATAGCCGCCGGAGGTTGCCAGGATTGTGGGCTCGCCAGCAGCCATGGTGCCTCCTGCCTTGTGTGGTCGCGGTCCCTGCAACGGTAGGCTTGATTGGAGATCTGAATCAACTGGAAGGGACTCACGTGAGCGATTTCGAGACCGTGCCTGTCGGCGACGTTCCGGCGGACGCGAAAATCTTGGATGTCCGGGAGGATTACGAATGGGTAGCGGGCCACGCCGAGGGTGCATTGCATATTCCCCTTGACCAGATCCCGGCCCGGCTTGACGAACTTGACCCCGACGATGACCTTTATGTCATCTGTCGTACGGGTGGGCGGTCCTATCGGGCAGTTCAGTGGCTGGTGGGGCAGGGCTACACCGCCACCAACATCGCAGGAGGCATGGACATGTGGTTCGAGTCCGGCCGCCCGATGGTTTCGGAGAACGGCCTCAAGCCGGTTGTCCTCTAGTCACGTATAACACCTAAGGAATATTCAATGTCCGCATCCGCGCTCACCTACACCTTCCTGGGTCCGGAAGGCACCTTCACCGAGGCTGCCCTCCTGCAGGTCCCCGGCGCGGCCGATGCCAACAGGGTGCCTTGCACCAACGTGAACACGGCTTTGGAGAGGGTTCGCCAAGGCGAGGCGGATGCGGCCATGGTGCCGATCGAGAACTCGGTGGAAGGCGGTGTGACCGCCACCCTGGATGCTATTGCCACCGGAACCGAACTACGGATCATCCGTGAAGCCCTCGTTCCCATCACGTTCGTGCTGGTTGCCCGGCCCGGCGTTAAGATCTCGGACATCCGCCGGATATCCACCCATGGCCATGCCTGGGCCCAGTGCCGGCTGTGGGTCGACGAAAATATCCCGAATGCGGAATACGTGCCGGGCTCCTCCACGGCGGCAGCGGCCGTCGGGCTTCTTGAAGGCGAGGCGCACTATGACGCCGCCATCTGCGCCCCCCTTGTCGCGGCCGAGCGGCCGGGCTTGGATATCCTTGCAGAGAACATCGGCGACAACCCCGGCGCAGTTACCCGCTTCGTCCTGGTCAGCCGTCCCGGTGCACTGACTGAACGCACAGGCGCGGACAAGACGAGCGTCGTCGTGCCCCTTCCCGAAGACCGCCCCGGCGCCCTGATGGAAATCCTGGACCAGTTTGCCACCCGCGGAGTCAACCTCAGCCGCATCGAATCCCGGCCCACCGGCCAGTATCTGGGGCACTACTTCTTCAGTATCGACGCCGACGGCCATGCCTCGGACGCCCGGGTAGCCGATGCCCTGGCGGGCCTGCACCGGATCAGCCCGGCCACCCGCTTCCTGGGGTCCTATGCACGAGCGGACGAGCAGAAGGCCTTGGTTGCGCCGCATACTTCCGACGCCGCGTTCGCATCCGCGCATGCCTGGGTTCGGGGCATTCTGGGTGGGGAACCGGGCGCTTGACCGGCCCGAATCCGCTTCGCAAAGCGTTGGATAATTGACTCTTCAACCCCTATCGCGGGGATAAAACTGTGCGTATGCTTGCTTGATCCACAATTGATGGACGCATGCCCCTAACGGAGGGAGCGGGCCATGTCAGGAAATAGCAATGACACCAGCGGCCAGGGAATGATCGTCAACCCCAAGCCCAAGGCGGACAACCAGGACTGGGACGGCGACGACGCCGACCGGGCTGATCGGCTGCGCTTTGAGGAAGAACAGGCCATGATTCGCGAGCAATCTGAAGCGCGCGCGGCCGCCAAAGCATTGGCAGAACACAAAGCAACTGAAGCGGCGAAGAACGCCAAATAGCGCGTGCCGCTATTTCGCGCGCACGGCTTATTGCACGCGCACGAGGAGGGAACGCGGCTCCACCTTGACTGTGACTTTTGTGGCTTCGCCCGAGGGATCACCGTCAAGTTGCGTGGCCATCGGTTCGCTGCTGCTGATGACCACCTTGCCCGAACGGTAGTAATTCATGACCGGCAGGTTCCGGTTGTGCTTGAACAAGATCTTGGCGTACACCGCGATCCAGCCGATGGCGCTGCGCGGGCTCATGACCACAACGTCCAGGACGCCGTCGTCGATCATCGCCCCGGGGATGAAGTCGATGCCGCCTGGAATCAGGCCGCAGTTGGCGAACAAGACGCTTCGGATTTTCCGGGATTGCTCGGGCGCGTCGTCCATGGCAATGGTGACCCTTTTGCGCCGGCCGGGCAGGTGGCGGACGCCCGCCTCGGTGTAGGCCAGCCAGCCGACCGCCTTCTTGAGGCCGTCGTTGGTATCGCCCACAACCTCGGCATCCAGGCCCATGCCGGCGATCACCAGGAAAGCATGCTCGGAAGAGACGCCTGTCCGCTCGTTGTGGATCGCCATTCGGGCGGTGTCGATGTAGCGCTGGTGGCCGAAGAGCGCTGTGTGGACGTTGCCGCGGAGATCGTTGACATCCAGATTCACGTTTCGCGCCAGCAGGTTTCCGGTTCCCAGGGGAATCAAGCCCATCGCGACGTCGGTGTGTGCGAGGGTCTCTGCCACCACGCGCACCGTACCGTCGCCGCCGCCCACGAGTACGACGTCGGGCTTATACGCGAGTGCCGCCTTGGTCTGCGAATGGCCTGGGTCCTCCGCGGTGGTGTCGAAGAAACGGGGTTCGTCCCAGCCCGCAAGATGGCAGGCTTCCCGGATGATCCTCCGCGCGTCATCGGCCTTCGCCTTCACCGGGTTGAGGATCACGGCCACCCTTTGCAAGCCGGCTTCGGGCTTGTGTGCGTCTTCGCGCACAGCGCTGCGGGTATGCCTGGCCCTGAGTCGGCGCACGCCCCACCAACTGGAGACGGCGAAGACCACGCCCCCAGCCAGAATCACGTACAGGATCCAGTTGCTCATGGTGCTTCAACCCTATCCCGCTGCAGGTGCGGCCGCGCACGGCGGCAGGGGTGCCTGCCGCCGTGGGGCACTGGCCGCGGAGCAGCGCGCTCATTCGATACTCTTGTCTGGTGATCGACGTAAAAGACCTCAGCGAAAACCCGGACAAGTTCCGTGCCAGCCAGCGCGCCCGCGGCGCCGACGAGTCCGTGGTGGACGCGATCATCTCCGCCGATGCAGACCGCCGCGCGGCACTGATCCGCTACGAGAACCTCCGTGCGGAACAGAACGTCTTCGGCAAGAAGGTGGCACAGGCCAAGGGCGAGGAAAAGCAGGCGCTGCTGGCCGAGGTCAAGGAACTGGCCAACTCGGTCAAGGCTGCCTCCGCCGAAGCCGACGCCGCCCAGGCCAAGCAGGAAGAGCTGCTCCGTGTCATCCCCAACCTGATTGTGGACGGCGTGCCCGAGGGTGGCGAGGACGACTTCGTAGTGGTCAAGACGGTCGGCACACCACGCGAATTCCCTGATTTCGAGCCACGGGACCACCTGGAAATCGGCGAACTCATCGGCGCGATCGACATGGAACGCGGCGCCAAGGTGTCCGGTGCGCGCTTCTACTTCCTCCGCGGCGTCGGTGCCCGCCTGGAGATGGCATTGCTGCAGATGGCCATGGACCAAGCCATCGAGGCCGGCTTCGTGCCGATGATCACCCCCACTTTGGTGCGTCCGGAGACCATGCAGGGCACCGGTTTCGATGTAAAGCACGACGCCGAGATCTACCGTCTCGCCGAAGACGACCTTTACCTCGTGGGAACCTCGGAAGTGGCCCTCGCCGGCTACCACGCGGACGAGATCCTGGATCTTTCCGCCGGGCCGATCCGCTACGCAGGGCAGAGTTCCTGCTACCGCCGCGAAGCAGGTTCACACGGCAAGGACACCCGCGGCATCATCCGCGTCCACCAGTTCAACAAGGTGGAGATGTTCATCTACACCACGGTTGAAGAGGCCGCTGCCGAGCACGAGCGCCTCCTGGCTTGGGAAGAGGAAATGCTGGCCAAGGTCGAGCTCCCGTACCGCGTGATCGACACTGCGGCGGGCGATCTCGGCATGTCCGCCGCCCGGAAGTTCGACTGCGAAGCCTGGGTCCCCACCCAGAACGCGTACCGCGAGCTCACCTCGACGTCCAACTGCACCACCTTCCAGGCCCGTCGGCTCAACATCCGCGAGCGTGCGGTCAATGAGGACGGCGTAGCGAAGGGCACCCGCGCCGTCGCCACCCTGAACGGTACGCTGGCCACCACCCGCTGGATCGTGGCCATCCTGGAGCATCACCAGAACCCGGACGGCTCGGTCAACGTCCCCAAGGCACTCCAGAAGTACATTGGCGGACTTGAGGTCCTGCCCGTTCTGTAGCCCTTTGTAGCGGACTGGTCCTCCACAGCCTCGCTTGTCCACATAGAGCCAAAGCACGGCTGACGCCGCGGAACGATCCATGGATAGTAATTCCATGGACATCCCTCCGCAGCTCATTGTCTCCGCCGAGCGGCTGGCTCTCACCGGCTCCACGGCTGTGATTCACCGGCCGTTCAGGGCAGGACGCCTCGTCCGGTTAAGGCGCGGGTACTACGTGAAAACTTCCACCTGGGTGGAAGCGACGCCTGCCCAGAGGTTCGAGTGGTCTGCAGCGGCGGTGGGTCTGGCATTCGACCGGCCCGTCTTTTGCGGTGAGTCCGCAGCTGTCGTGCTCGGCGTCCCGACACTTCGCCCCCCGGAGTTCGTCGATCTGGCCACTTCCTCGGAGCGGATCACCGGACGGCGGCCAGCAACGTTTGTGGTCCACGGAAACAGCGCGCTTGCCGAAAGAGCCCGGAATGCAGGCAACCATCCCATGCGCTACGTTCTTCGCCGCGACGCGCAGGCCGTGGTTTCCGGCCAGTTTTCGTGCACAAGTCCGGTGCAGACGGCCATCGATGTCATGTGTACCTCGTCCTTCAGCCGCGCGCTGGTTGTGGCTGACGGAATCGCACGAATGCTGTGGGAACAAGGTCTGCTAGGGCAGGATGCCTGCTTGGTCGAACACCCTGGGATCGCCTTGGCACTGGACGGGATTGTGGCTGATGCCACCAAGCACCGGGCACTCCGCATCGCGAGCTTGGCCCGCACGAAGGCCGAATCAGCCGGCGAGTCGTTCAGCAGGGCTGTCATCGAACTGCTGGGCTTTGAGCAACCGCTCCAACAGCACACGATTGTTGACAACGGCCAGTTCATTGCCAGAACCGATTTCTGGTGGCCGGAGCAATCGATCGCGGGCGAATTCGATGGCAAGCAAAAGTACGCGGACGAGGACACTCGGGGGGATTGGAGTGCGGACGAGGTCGTTTATCGGGAGAAGCTACGTGAGGACAGCATCCGTGCCTTGGGGTTCACCATGGTCAGGTGGAACTGGACGGATCTGGAGCAGCCAGGCCGTCTCCGGCAGAAGCTCCTGCGTGCCGGAGTGCGGCCTCGCGCCAGGGCCTCAAGTTAACATTCACACTGTGGACAAACATGGGAGTATTCACCGCGTGTTAATCAGTTGCTGTGTCCTGCGTCCTAGCTGGTGTCGGTGAGGTCTGCTTCACTGGAGGCATGACTATTTTGACTGGTAGCTCAGTGGCTGGCATCGATGACCAGCGGAATTTGAATCACAAACTCATGATCGCGTTGGACGTCGACGGAACCCTCGTGGATCACGATGGCCACATGTCGCCAAGTGTCCGCGACGCCGCAAGGGCAGTCGTCGCCCACGGCCACGACGTCCTGATCGCCACCGGCCGCTCGTTGAACGCCACCTTGCCCATCATTGAGCAGATCGGACTGGAACGCGGTTATGCCGTGTGCTGCAACGGTGGCGTCACGTTGCAGCTCGACCCCCGGCTGGACGCGGGCTACGAGATCATTCACAAGGCCACTTTTGATCCCGCCCCGGCGCTGATGGCTCTTCGCGAGCAGCTTCCGTCTGCCAAGTACGCGCTCGAGGACGAGGACGGGAACTTCCTCTCGACAGAGCGGTTCCAGGACGCCAGCTTCGGCGTCGAGGCAATCGGCGTCGACTTCCAGACCATGCTCGATGCCACTGCGGTGCGTGTCGTGGTGTTCAGCAGCGAGAACACGGCCGAAGAATTTTCCACAGCCATCCGCAAGATCGGGCTGTCCGGGGTCACCTATTCAGTGGGCTGGACGGCCTGGCTGGATATCGCCGCCGCCGGGGTCACCAAGGCCAGCGCCTTGGAGCAGTTGCGCCAGCGGCTCGGCACCCACCCCCGCCACACGGTTGCTGTGGGGGACGGCCGCAATGACATCGAGATGCTCAGCTGGGCCGGGTGCGGTGTCGCTATGGGCCAGGCACCTGAGGAAGTCATCGCCGTCGCGGATGAGGTCACAGCTTCGGTGTACGACGACGGCGCGGCCCTCATCCTGCGTCGGCTGGTGTACTAGCCCCGCCGGGCGGGGCCAGCCGGCGGACGCTCACGGCAGCTCAGGCGTCGGAGACCACGGTGATCATACGGCGCAGGCTCATGGCAACCGACGCGGTGGCGTTCACGGGCGCTTGGCCGGCGGCCGCCTCCGTGACGGTTTCACTTAGTGTTGCCACGCTATCCCGGGCCTCGTCCAGGGCATTCTTGAAATCCTCGGCGTCCCCATGCCTCCATTGCCGGATCATTTCCGCAACGTCTTCCAGCGCCTCAGCCAAATTTGGCGGGACACCCTCCGGAATGACCGTTCCCGCGTCCTCTTCCCAGATGACGCTCGCCAGGACGTCAGTGACGTCCTGGACGTGAAAGGTGAGCCGTTCCACCGTGCGCAAACCGGCGAGGTCACCCGGCAGGCGCCTGGCTCGACGTCGAGACCGCGGGTTCGCTTTGGCACTCAACTTCGCCGCCTGGACGGCCGTCCGCACCGCGGTCGCGGTGCGTGCGAGCTCGCCGCTTCGGCTTGCCCAATCCTCATGGTTCGGCGGCCAGGATTCCGTCATGGCGCTGGCCATGTCCCTGAGTTGCCTGGACAGTGCCCGTTGGTGTCCGTCGATGGCGGGATCGATGCCTTCAAGATGCAGGGGAGGGAAGACCAGCCAGTTCACCGCGAAACCGACCGCGACCCCCATAGCCATTTGGAGGACGTACGCGAAAGAGAATCCCTGCGCATTCGAGTAACCCAGGACCAATACGAACAACGCCGCCATCGGAACCCATTCGGAGGCGCTTCCAAGCCTTGGCAGGCCGCCGATAGCCACGCCCAGGCCGACGACGACGGCCACCGCCAGTGCGTTCGGGGTGGTGACAGTGGTCACTGCGAAGGCCATGGCAATGCCTAATCCGAGTCCCAGCAGGCTTTGCAGCCCGTGCTTGGCGGAAGCCGCAACGGTGGGGTGCATGCTGACCAAGACGCCCAAGGGCGCGTAATACGGATAGGAGGCGGCTGTCCCAGGCATAAGCGGCGCGAGGTACCAAGCCATCCCGGCCGCGACGGCCGTCTTTGCGGCAAACAGGAGTCGGTGGCCCGTGACGGCCTGCCTGAGAGCGGGAAGAAGCCGCCCAAGCTTTGGCTTGGAGATCATGGACTCAAGGTAGGCCGGGAGGAATGGGCGTGTCGAGGACTATATGGCTGAAGGCGTGCCGACGCCGTCAGTAAACCTCGAGGATCAACTGCAGCAAGCGGGCTGCGGCCGGCCTGGCGGCGTGCTCCTCCACCCATTGGGCGCGGGCCAGGGCCTTACTCACGGCTTGGGTGCTGATTCCCAGTTCCTGGGCCACGGCTTTCTGTTGTCCACGTACGCCCGGTGTCAGCAGGTCCAGGACGCGCCACTCAGCGACGCTCCGATGCTGCACAATGTGCCCCAGGAGCCGCAGTACTGCCTCCGATTCGGCAGCGAGGGCAGCGAGCGGCCCCTCGACGGCCACAGGAACCCGCTCTTTGCCATTCCGCAAGCGGTCAACGGCGCGGCGTGCGTAGACCAGGCCGTGTCCGGAGGCGTCTTTGATTTGCTTGGGCAGGGGTTCGTTGATGGGGCCGACGCCGATTCCCACGTACCACTGTCCGCTCCGCAGGGCGATGAGCGCTGAATCCACGGCCTGATGCGGTAATTCCACGATGCCCTGGACTTCGTCCTCCACGGAGCGGTCAAAGTCCAAGCACGCCGGGATGTGGCGCAGGTCTTTGAGCAGCTGCGGTACGAGGTCTCCGTTGCCGCGGCTGTCCCGTTGGTTGATGGTCAGGGTGAACATGGTGGATCAAACATTACCGGCAGGTAGCGGACTTTCAAGCGGTTAATCCAGAGCCAATTGCTCGTTACGACGCCGGGTGCCCGGCGATTGTGAGCCGATCCGTTACGCGTCGGGGACCTACGCATTAACGACGGCGGCGG
>NZ_JBFRGF010000020.1:0-90155 GCF_052115205.1 Arthrobacter sp. 2RAF6
CCGCCGGAATACTGCGGAAGCACCTCGGTGATCCCGAACTCGGGCGAGAAATAGGCGATGCACGCCGGAGCGTCCGGACCCAGGCCCTGGTACCAGCGCGGCTCACTGAGGTACCGGTCCAGGTCCGCAGCCGCGTGCTGGACACGCTCAATGACTGCGCCATCTTCTGCGAGTTCATGCAGTTCCTCGCGGCTGACCAGGCCCAGGAAGGTCATAGGGTCATGATTGCTTTGCTCCCAGGCCTCGGGATTCAGCGCGGAAAACAGTTCGCGTGTCGGCAAATGCCACGACCAACGCAAGTTCTTCGCCAATCGTGCCAGCGGGGCGATTGCTTCCGGCAGAACCGTTCGGACCGTGAACCGTCGAATTGCTTTCATTTCCGGCCACCTTCGAACGCGGACAGGGCCGGTTTGGTCAACGTTTCCATGCGGTGTACCTCCAAGAGGTTGTTGTGATGATTGGGGTGATGTTGGCTGGGGGTGGGGCCACTCAGTGAGGAGGCTTAGGCAGGCACCACCGGCGAAGGGCAAGCGCTTACATGCTTTGAGCGGGCATCGTTGGCCGTTCCGGCGCTCGACCTGAAACTCAGACGCAGGTGGCGGTCTCCGGCTTCCGTCCTCGCTCTATTCCGGGTCGTGATATCGGCCGCATCTTCAACACGCAGGATTGGTACCGAATGATTCCAAGCACGACTTACTTCCTTAGTCTCCGGGAACACTGATCGGTGACCATCCGCCATGTTGTATCAGGAGGAATCTCATCGCCGTTCGTCGACGCGCCTTGTCGACGCGGGTCGATGGCTCGACAGTAGTTGGCGGCGCAATGGTGTGTCAAATGTCACAATCACGTGTGATGGGACCGCGTAATGAACGCGTCGATTTGGCGGTTTGGGCCCGAACGGCGTGATGGTTTATGGCTGGACGGCGCGCACCACGGTGGTGCTTCCGCGCAACGTCAGCACCGGTTCAGCGAGCCACCGCAGGGCATCCGCGCTCTCACTCCTTAGGCGCCGGGTAAGGAATTGTGCTGCTTCACGCCCCATGACCCTCGGCTCGGCGGACGCTGTGGTCAAGGCGGGTATGAAGCGCTCCGCGGAACCGGCACTGGTGTTGATCGCGACAATGGAGAGAAACTCGGGGACCAGCCAACCATGGCTCGCCGCCGCACCCAGAAGGCCCGCAGTAGCCGCTTCGTTGATCATCACGAGGCCGGTTGTTTCCGGTGATTCTTTGAGGATCTGTCCGAACACCTCGCGGCCACCGGCAAGTGAGCTCGCGGTTGGGAACAGCCGAGCAGTGATCCCGTGCCGCGACGCGGCAGCTGCCACGGCATCCCAGGACCGGACCATCGGGCCGTACCCGGTGTCCAGAGACTCACGCGAGTGCGTCACGAGGCCGATTTCCGTGTGCCCCAGGCTGACGAGGTGCGACACTGCCAGCTCTCCCATGGCTTCAAAATCCGCGTCGACGAATGTCAGGCCATCAGCATCCGTTGGTCGTCCGATCGTGACGAATGGAACACCCGTTTCCAAAAGGACTGGAATCCGTTCGTCGAATGACCTGACTTCCATCAGGAGGATTCCATCTACCAGGCCTTGGGCCACGATCCGCTGCATCTCGCCGAGATCGTCGGGATCCATCGGCCACAGAAGAAGATGGTATCCGTCAGCACGCGCTTGTTCGGCAGCACCTTGGACGTATTCGAACTCCGTGGTGTTCATGCCCTGCTCCCCGACCGGGAAAATCAAGGAGACGATGCCGGTCCGTTTGCCGGCCAAACCCTGGGCGAGCAGGTTCGGCGTATAGCCAAGGTCGGACATGGCCTTCAGGATGCGCTCCCGCGTTTCGGGGGCAATCGGCCGGACACCGCTGAGGGCATAGGACACAGTGCTCCTGGAAACGCCTGCTACCCGCGCAACGTCGGCCATAGTTACCAAGGACTATCCCCCTATATTGTCGGTGGCTGCTTTGCGATGGGCCCGCGAATGACCGCTACCCTCCGGACGGTAATGCCTCATAGTAAACCGTAATCGGTTGGTAAAGTGGTGGAGGCATGCTGAGCCCACTGTCGCATACACTCACCAGCTAAGCGAGGGTGCGGTCCATCGACCCCGAAAAGTGTGATTCCGAAGGGAAGGATGTAGGGGGTGGAGTTGCACGGTTTGCGGGCTCCGTGGTTCGTGGTGAAACGGATTCCGTGTCTTGAAAGCTGAAGGGCTCGTAGCCCTGCTGTGATGGATGTTCTCTACGCATTCATCAAGAGTCAGGAGCTACGAGCCTTGATCGAGCCTACTTCCCCGTGCCCCGATGCTGCCACCGCCATTTTCAACCTGCCCGACTACCGCGTCACCGGCACCGAGGTCCTCGCTTTCGGGCAGCGGCGGATCCGCGTCGAAGCCACCGCCGAGGCCGGCTGTCCGTGCTGTGGCGTCATCAGCACCCGCGTGCATTCACGCCGGCCCCAACGCCTGCGCGATATCCCCGTCGCGGGCCCGGTCGAAGTGGTCTGGGCCAAGCGGAGATTCTTCTGCGATGAGCATTTGTGCCCGCGGCGGACGTTCGCGGAGGAGACCTCCCAGGTCCCGCGCCGCGCCCGGTCCACCCGCCGTCTCCGCGACGCCGTCGTGGCCGCTGTCATTGGGTCCGGACGGGCCGCCGCGGAGGCTGCCTCCTCGTTCGGTGTCTCATGGTGGCTGGTCCGGCGGGCTCTGGATTCCGCGGCGCTGACACTGCCTGACGTTGATGCCCTGGCGCCGCGGATGCCCGGCATCGACGAACACCGCCACCGGTCCGTGCGGTTCTTCCGCGACCCGGCCACCAAGGCCTGGAAACGCTACGAACCTTGGATGACCGCCATTGTCGATCTGGACAGCGGACAGGTGCTCGGGATCGTGGACGGCCGTGACAGCGAGGGCGTCGGACCTGGCTGTTCGCCCGGCCGCTGCAGTGGCGCCTGGGCGTGCAGGTCGTCGCGATCGACCCGTCAGCGGCATTCCGCAAGGCCCTGCGGTGTGGCTCCCGCGCACCGCGGTCTCGGTCGATGCGTTCCACCTGGTCAAGCTCGGCAACGACATGCTCACCGAAGTCCGGCAACGGCTCACCCAGCAGGTCCATGGCGGCGGGGACGTGCCATTGACCCGGTCTGGGCCAACCGGCGGCTGCTCCTGCGCGGCGGCGATACACTCTCGGACCGGGCACGGGACAGGCTCAGCACCATGTTCGCTACCGACGACGCCACCGGGAACCTGCAGGCTGCCTGGCTGGTCAAAGAGCAGCTCCGGGCGCTGCTCGCTACCGGGTGTCTCGCCGACGCGGGCGCGGCGAAGGACCGCCTGCAGAATCTGGTCGAACGAGCCGCGCAGCCGGAAACGAACCGGCTCTGGCGCACGATCTGCCGGTGGTGGAAGGAAATCGAAGTCCTCATCGTCACCGGTGCGACCACAGCGAAAGTAGAAGCAAACAACACAGCCATCAAACACATCAAACGAAACAGGCCGGGGATTCACCAACGCACGCAACTACAAAACGCGTATCCTGTTGCGCTGTGCCGCCAGAACAGCGGCATGAACATCCATCACGGCAGAACAATCACCACGAACCGTGAAGCCGGTTTGCCGCAGTGCAAAGCGGGGTCGGTGCCCACGATCGCGGATTTTTTGCTGACTCGCGTCATGGCGGGAATCCGGGCGGAAGCTCGTGCCGAGGCTGGCGAGGGTCTTGACGACTTGGAGTTCACGCAACCGGGCCGGCGTCGAACGTGAACTAGCTCAGGGGCTGCCAGCGGGCGTCGAATTGTCCCAAAGATTCCCAGTCTCCGAATACCGGGATCGGTTCCCAATGAGCGGAGACATCGACATCCCTGTAGTGAACGACAGATACATTTGGCTGTGACTTATCATTTGTCTCAGCTTCCACGACGCCGTCCGTTTTATAAAACATAGACACTATCTTGATGCGCTCATTTCGAGCTGCCGCACAGGACTTGTCTCAGCGGCCTAATAGGTCACAAACCGGTCGAGCGGTCCCATGAATACTGTTATGACCTCAATGTGGGTGTGCATGTCGAGTATCTGCAGGTTCTCCACATTCTCAGGGCCGCCGGCAGCCAGGATCGGTACATAGCCGAAGCACTGGCTAGGGTCTGGAACACCGAGGCGATCGCGAGCCTGGGGGTAGGGTGCCCAGAAGAGTTCTTCTTCCATGAAACCCGGCTCGTCGAGATTTTTAAGAAAGTAATTCTCCGAGAATAGAGTTCGCACCAGCCCGTGCCGGTAATCCAGGAGGAGAAGCAATTCTCCGTCCCATCCGATGATGTCGCCCATCGCTGTGGTCATGATCGGAATCAGTGGATTGAAGCCTTGATGCGTGTCCCGAACGAGCTGCGTCCAGTCATCCGGGTTGACGACGCGGAGATAACCGTCACGAAAGGTACCAATGCCGTAGTCGGTCCACAGGACCGCAAGTTCCGCTGGTACTAACGTCGCATACTTATCAATCGCCGCTTGCGGCATGGTCCCGGTAACGACGAAATCGGTAATGCCAGTCATGATATCCTCTTGAATTTACTATTCAAATCAATAACTTAGTTTAACATGGATCAGCGTAATCTCACGGTCGGCCTGGCTTAGGTTTGCGGCAATACTACGCACCTGGGCATCAAAGTCGTCGATCCTGGACTTCCATTGTGCGCCGATCGATGAGTTGATTCCTCGATCTCCAACTCCAGAAATAGCAGTTGGGAATCCGCCCGCAATAATATCTTGATTATGAAGAGCTGCTTGTCCCTTCAACCAAGTCGCGGCTTATGCTTTCGCTTCGCTTAAGGATAGCCCCGATGACTGAAGCTCCTTGATCTTCGCATTTAGTTCGAGCCTACGAGCCTTCTGTTGGACCGCCCCGGCTTCGGCAGGGCGTATGGGCTTGCCAGTCGCGAGGCGGGCCAGCACCGCGTCACGGTTCTTCAGGAAGTCCGCGACAGACATGCTGTTTAACCCAAGTTCCTGACCCGTGATCTGTCTGTCGAACTCAATCGGGTTATGTTTGGGATTCATTGCGAACTTGAGCTCAATCCGAGGGATTCGGACGACCCCGTTTGTTGCGATCATGCCGTTCTTGAGTACAGTGCTGGTCCCGGCCTTGAAGGCGCTCACAGCCGCCCCGGCTCCGACCGGTGAGATTCCGCCGAGGAGGATGTCGTGGGCGACGTTCGTTGGTGCGCCGCCATGCATGGCCGCATCAAGTCCAACACTGACTGCGGAGTTGAAGCTGATCCCGGTCATCGCCCGAATCGGTGCCGGGGCCTTGGTCCCGAGGTAGGTCAGGACCTTGACGACCTTGAGCTCGCGGAGCAGGCCCAGCGTGCGGGTGATGGCCGCGGTGATCCCGGCCAGCCTGGTACCGACCGTGGCCGCGACTTCGACCAGCCGGGCGATCATGGCGGCCACCCGGGCACCGGTCAGCCCGATGCGGGCCATCAGGGCGGCATTGCCGACCACTTCGGACGCGCCCACCGTGAACACCGCCAGCAAGGCCGCGCCGGCTTCCAGGGCGACGGTGGTGATGAGGAGTTCCTGGAGTTCGTTGATGATCGCCGTGTGGGCTTCTTCGATCCCTTCCGCGTACTCGGTGCAACCGCTGCCGAGCGCGTAGGCGTTGGTTGCCAGGTCGTTCAGGTAGCCACTGTACTGGCTGAGTTTGGCCTGCACCAGGCTCAGTTCGGGGGTCACCAGCCCGGCCAGTGACGCGCTGGCGGCGTCGATTTTCGATCTGGCGCTGTCCAGATCGTCCCCGGCGCGCTGCCACGCATTATGTGCTGACTTGAGCTTGCCGGTGTCGCCGTTGGGCCAGACGGCCCCGACCACGGACTGTATCCATTCCCATCCTTCGGGAACGAAGTCACTGCGCCCGCCCAAAGCGGTGGGCGAGACGACCGAGCAGGTCCCGGACAAGTCGGACGTGTCAGCGGTGCTGAAGGCAAGGCCGAGCGGCGCGATCCCACCCGAGGCGTAGTGCTCGGCGTCGGCCCATACATTGGCGGTATCGGCCAGGAGTCTGGACAACACACCGGCGCCGGTCACGGCGTCGGTGATACCGCCGACCAGGTTCCGGGCGGCTTCGTCGTAGTCGTGGGCGAACTTGACCCCCGCGTCATCGTTGCCGGCCATCTGGGCGGCACCGGCCAGGCCGCTGCTGAGCCCGTCGAGTGCTTGACGCACGAAGACCTGCGCCGAGGACAGCTCGGCGGATGCCTGCACGTAGGCTGAGGTGTTGACTTTGAGGTGCATGGTCTCAGACCCAGCCTTGCTTCAAGGCGTCGGCCGCCTGGGCGTATTGCTCCTTGGCGTGGGAGACCTGGCCGATGAAGTTGTCGACCTCGACGATCATGGCGTTGGATTCGTTCTGCCACCGGACCATCTGGGATTCAAAGGCCCGGGCGGCGGCCCCGTCCCACCCGGCGGTGACCGTGGCCGACCCGGAAGCTACCTGATCCAGGAGTTCGGTGGCATAGGCGGTCACAGCTGCGAGTTCCTCCAGAAAAAGGGCGATCCCGGATTCGTCAGCTTCGAAATTCGTGCTCATTGGACACCTGGGTGGACGTGAGCCGGCACCGTGACCATGTGGTCGACAGCAGCCGTGTTCGCAGACGAAATCCGGAGTGGGTTCCTACAGGGACGATCACTGGGAACCTTGGAGTCTGAAGGGTATTTCGACTTCCTCGGCATGCGGATGGGACCTGCGCTGCGCGACGACGCGGAGTCGTTCGATGTCTACGGTCGCGCATCCACCTACGCGGGACCGGTTCGCCTCATACACGGCACCGCGGACTTCGTTCCATTGTCCTACGCTGAGCGCTACCTCCAGGTCTACGGTGAAAAAGCAGAGCTGATCGTCGTGCAAGGCGCCGACCACGGCTGGGCGCAACTGCCGCAACGTGAGCTGGCGATCTCCCACACCGTGGACTTCATCAGCCAACAAGCGGAGCGGATCTCTGGCGAATGACGGCCGGACCGAACTTTGTCATGGCGAGAAAACGAAAGAGCCACCCCAACGGGTGGCTCTTTCGTTTTCCAAAAAGTTGAGGCCCTACCCGGAACACGAGCCCGATGTTCCAAGCAAGGCCTCTATGGTGGAGCTGAGGGGACTCGAACCCCTGACCCCCTGCATGCCATGCAGGTGCGCTACCAGCTGCGCCACAGCCCCATATCCTCGCTGCTTCACGAACCGTGAACTGGTTTGAAAATCTCCTCCAGTTTTCGGATTCCTCCGAAGCAACTCAAATATCTTAGAACAGCATTTCCGAAAATTCCAAATCGGGCATATTCAGTTGGTTTGCGGCTTGGAGCCTAGGATTCCTCGACGGCAGGAGCCTTCGCCGAGGCGTCGTCACCGAGTTCCAGATCCACTACCGGGCAGTCTTTCCACAGGCGCTCCAGGGCATAGAAGACCCTGTCCTCGGAGTGCTGGACGTGCACCACGATGTCGGCGTAATCCAAAAGGACCCAGCGTCCCTCGGAACGCCCTTCGCGGCGGACCGGGCGCAAATCCTGCTTGAGCAGCTCTTCCTCGATACCGTCCACGATGGCGTTGACCTGGCGTTCGGTCGGGGCCGAGGCGATGAGGAAGACGTCGGTCAGGGCCAGACGTTCGCTGACGTCCAGGGCGATGATGTCTTCGGCCAGCTTGTCCGCTGCCGCGCGGGCGGCGTGGCGGGCCAAGAGGACGGATTGTTCATGTGCAGTCACGGGACTCCTTGTATGCGGCTTCGAGAATGAACGAAGCCTGTTTGGTGGCAAAAGCCGTTGTGGTCAGCGGGAAAGTCCGCTGGTGATCATGATGATGCCCGCAATCAGGGCGATGGCTCCGATGCCAACGAGACCCAGGACCAGGAGCCGGGTACGCTGGGCGCGCCCAAGTCCCGCCGTCGCGGCGTCGAGCGGTTCAAGTCCGTGAGCCGAACTTGCCGAAATGGGCGGATGTTCGGCCGCTTCCGCGAACGCTTCGCCATCTGGTTCGGAGGCCGACGCCGGGCGTCGACCTGCCGCTTTCGCAGCGGCTTCCGCGCGCGCCAGCACTCCTGCCCGGCCGCGCAGGCCGCGTGGCTTGCCCGACGCCGACTGCCCGGGCTTCAGTTTCGGCGCAGGGGAGGTCACGAGAGGAACAAAGGTGGTGCCGGGCGGTTTCATGACGGGACGTTCCAGTCCCGGAACCTTCACGAATTCCAGGGGCGTCACCATGGCCAGGTTGCTGGCTACAGAAGGTTCGGCACGGACCGGACCAGCGGGACGGCTGTTCTGCTCGGCGAGCTTCTGCTTGGCGATTGCCCTCTTGTTGAGGATCGCTTCGCGTTCAGCCTGGGCGATTTGTTCGGCCAGGGCCTCTGGGTCCGCCGGCTCAGCGTCGGTACGGGACACCCCGGATTCGGCGGCGGGGACTTTCTGCACTGCTGATTCCATTGCCGCGATGTGCTCAAGCTTGTTGGACTGATTGTTCGCTTGGGCTGCCAGGAGCTCACGGGCCATCAAGGCCTGCTCCACGGTCATTTCGGGGGCACCGGGAGGAGGGCCTGCCGTGACGCGTACGCCTCCGCCAGGCGATATGCCCGGGCGATCCGGGCCGGGCTGCTGCTTGCCGGGAGCCTGGACCGGGACACTGGATGTCCTCGGCCCGGATCCTGCTGCCGGAACAACGGGGATCGCCGAGGTGCCCGGAGCAACTTCTTCCTGCAATTGCTGCAGGCGCAACTGGCGGCGCGTGGGCGGGCCGCCGCGGGAAAGCTGTTGCTCCTTATCCGCGAGTTCCTTGATGGCGCGGAGGGCGGCGCGGTCGCGTGCACGCGCCTGCGAAGAACGTTCCGAGGCTGGTTGGGCGTCCAGCGGAGCATCGGCGACCCGGCGCACCCGATTGACCGAAGCGCCACCGGACGCGTGGTTGGCGTCGTCGGAGGTAACGGCCTCGGCTACTGCTGGACGTGCGCCGGTCTCTTCCAGGCGCGCGTCCCGGGCTCGTCGAAGCTCGCGCCGGCTTGGGATGGGGGGCTGTTCCTGGCTCATTCAAAACTCACTCAGTACGGGCTTGGTGTTCTGGTCCGGTCATAGCATGCAGGGGCTCCCCCATGCCGGGCTTGCCCGAGTACAGCCTGTATTTGGCGATGTACTGCACCACTCCATCAGGTACGAGGTACCAGACCGGATTGCCTGCACCCACGCGGGCACGGCAATCCGTCGAGGAAATCGCCATGGCTGGCACTTCCAACAGACTGACGTCCTCCCTGCCCATGCCATCGAGAACATGACCGGGCCGGGTGACGCCGACAAAATGCGCCAAGGACCAAAGCTCGTCGACATCTTTCCAAGACAGGATCTGGGCCAGGGCGTCAGCGCCCGTGATGAAGAACAGGTCCGCATCCGGCCGCTGGGTCCGGAGATCCCGCAAGGTATCGATCGTGAACGTCGGACCGGGGCGGTCCACGTCCACGCGGCTCACCGTGAAATTGGGGTTGGAAGCCGTGGCAATGACCGTCATCAAGTAGCGGTGCTCGGCTTCGCTGACCTGCTTGTGCGATTTCTGCCAGGGCTGTCCGGTGGGCACGAAGACCACCTCGTCCAAGCGGAACTTGGCGGCAACCTCACTGGCAGCAACCAAGTGGCCGTGGTGAATGGGGTCAAAGGTCCCACCCATCACGCCCAAGCGAAGTCGGCGCCCCGTTTCCTCGAAGGGTTTTGCGGCGGAAATGTTAGTGACCCAGCCCTGGGTGCTTGGCCGGGTGCTGGCGGTGCGGATCCGAGTGCTCGTCGACGGCGTCGTGACGGTTGCCGAGGTTCGTGTAGGAGACTGCGACAAACATCAGGACAAGCAGGATGCAGAACATGGAGATGCCGAAGACGAAAGGAGGAACCCACAACGGCGCCGGCGCCTCGCTTTCGCCCCCTTGCGTGAGAATTGAAATGGCGATCTGCTGAAACTGCATTTTCTCCCCTAGCGGTTCAAAGGATTTCGACGGCGGATCCTCCCACCGTTCAAGACTTCTGTTCTATGTTACAGCGTCGCTAGCCGCGGACCTGGCCTTCGCCCTGGACAATCCACTTCGTGGTGGTCAACTCCGTGAGGCCCATCGGACCGCGTGCGTGCAGCTTCTGGGTAGAGATTCCTACCTCGGCACCCAGGCCGAGCTCGCCTCCGTCGGTGAAACGCGTGGAAGCGTTCACGATGACCGCCGCAGAGTCGATGTCCGCAATGAACTTCTCGGCGTTCGCCAGATTGTTCGTGAGGATGGCCTCCGTGTGGCCCGTCGACCATTTGCGGATGTGCGCGACCGCCTCGTCGAGGTTGTCCACCATGGCAATAGCGAGGTCAAGGTCCATGTATTCCGTGGCCCAATCGACGTCGTCAGCAGGGACTGTATCCACGGAGCCGGACAGCGCCGCTTGAATCCTGGGATCGACGTGCAGTGTGACGCCGGCAGAGCGCAAGGCGGCGGCGACGGCGGGCAGCACGGTGGATTTCGAGTGCACCAGGAGAGTTTCCACAGTGTTGCAAACGCTGGGGCGCTGGGTCTTGGCGTTAAGCAGGATGTCGACGGCCATCTCTTCGCTGGCGGATTCGTCGATGAAGATGTGCACATTGCCTTCGCCGGTCTCAATGACGGGCACGGAAGAGTTGTTCACCACAGTCTGGATCAGCTCCCGTCCACCGCGGGGAATCAGGACGTCCACCCGGCCGCGGGCACGCATCAGGACGTTGGCGCCCTCGCGGCCGAATTGGTCCACGCTCTGGACGGCGTCGGCCGGCAGCCCAACGGATTCCAGCGCATCGCGGAGGATGGTCACAAGGGCCGCGTTGGTGTGGGCAGCAGCCGTCCCGCCGCGCAGGATCACCGCATTGCCGCTCTTCAAGGCGAGCCCGGCGATGTCGACCGTGACGTTCGGGCGGGCCTCGTAGATAGCCGCGACTACTCCCATGGGCACGTTGACCTGGCGCAAGCGCAGTCCGTTGGGGAGGGTCTGGCCTCGGACGACGTTCCCCACGGGATCCGGCAGGCCCGCCAGGTTTTCAAGGGCCGCGACAAGGCCGTCGATGCGGGCGGGAGTCAGGGTGAGACGGTCCAGCATGGCAACGGAAGTTCCGTTGTTGCGGCCAGACTCAACATCCTTGGCGTTGGCGGCGAGGATGGACCCCTGCTGTTCCCGGAGAGCCGCGCCGATAGCGTGCAGGGCACGGTCCTTCCAGGCACGGTTCGCCTGGGCCATGTGCCGCGCGGCCTGCCGTGAGCGGTCCGCAATCGAATGCACGGCCGTCTCCACTTGCTCGGTGGTGAGCGGCGCGTTTCCCAGCTCCGGAGTTTCCGGCACCTGGGCGGCATTGCCGGAAGCCAGAGCGTCAGTCATCACGGGAGAATCAGGGGTAAGGGCCTCAGTCATTCTCCAAGTTTAGTGGAGCGGGACGGCTGGACCAGTACGAGGTCGTCAACATGAACAACTACGCGGTCATATCCGCGGCCAAGGTCCTTGGCGAGCTCCTTGGTTGAACGGCCAAGCATGCGGGGAAGCTCTTCCGCGGAGTAGTTCACCAGTCCCCTGGCAATCACGGTGCCCTCGACCGAAACCATCTCCACGGGATCGCCCGGCTCGAAGTCTCCCTGGACTGCCGATATTCCTGCGGGCAGCAGCGAGGTGTGGCGGTCGCGCACGGCCTTGACGGCGCCGTCGTCGAGCACCAAACGGCCCCGGACCGAAGCGAGGTGGGCCAGCCACAGCAGGCGCACGGGCTTGCGGTTGCCATTGACGGCGAACCACGTTCCCACATCCTCGCCTGCCAGGGCGGCGGCGGCATTGGCAGTGGAGGTGACGAGGGCGTGGATGCCGGAGCCTGCGGCGATGGACGCCGCCTCCACCTTGGTGGTCATGCCCCCGGTACCGACGCCTCCCTTTCCGGTCTTGCCGATAGTCACCCCGACGAGGTCACCAGGACCGGTGACGAGCGGAATGCGCTTGGCACCCAACGACGGCGGACCGTCATACAAAGCGTCGACGTCGGAAAGCAGGACCAGCGCGTCCGCCCGCACAAGGTGCGCCACTAAAGCAGCCAACCGGTCGTTGTCACCGAAGCGGATTTCATGGGTTGCCACGGTGTCGTTTTCGTTCACGACGGGCACGACGCCCAGGTTCAGCAAGCGGTCCAGCGCCCGGTATGCGTTGCTGTGCTGCGTGCGCCGCATCAGGTCATCCGCAGTCAACAGGACTTGGCTGACAGTGACCCCGTGCGCAGCAAAAGCTTGCGAATAGCGCGCCATCAAAAGCCCTTGCCCCACACTGGCTGCAGCCTGCTGTGTGGCGAGGTCCTTGGGACGCTTGGCGAGGCCGAGCGGTGCGAGGCCCGCCGCGATGGCACCGGAGGAGACCAGGATGATCTCCGTCCCGGAGTTGCGCTTTTCGGCCAGGGCGTGGACGAGTGCCGTCAACGCTTTCTCCGAGATGCCGCCTTTGATGCTGGTCAATGAGGACGAACCCACTTTGACCACGATCCGCTTGGCCCCGGCGAGTGCCTGGCGTTCGGCGGCGTCGTCGCCTTCAGCGACGTCAGCGATGCCGGCCGTGCTAGTCGTCATTTTCGGCTTCCAGGCCGCTTTCCTTCAGGGGCTTGGGTAGGCGACGGCCGCTGACGGACTCGGTCCAGATACCCGCCTTGCGCTCGGCTTCGAGCTCGGCGCGTGCGGCAGCCTTTGCTTCGCGGCGTTCGATCTGCTCATCGCGCTTCTGCGAACGGGTGGGGCGGTCACCGATGTCGGCAACACGGATGTCCGTGCCTCGGGGCGTCGCCAGGAGTTCGGCGCCGGCCATCATGGTGGGCTCCCAGTCGAACACGACGCCGTCCTCTTCGCCGATCACCACGGTGTCGCCCGGGACGGCACCCATCTTGAACAACTCGTTTTCGATCCCGAGCTTGGCCAGGCGATCGGCGAGGTAGCCAATGGCTTCTTCATTGGTGAAGTCGGTCTGCTTGACCCAGCGGACCGGCTTCTCCCCCAGCACGCGGAAGAGCGGCTCGAGGTTCTTTTCCTCGCGGCGGATCTTGAAGCCGGACTCATTGACGGCGCGGGGGCGGAGGATGGGCGCTGCGACCTTGGGAGGCGCAGTGGCCACGGCCTTGCGGGCGGCCATGACAATCTCACCCATGGCGAAGCTCAATTGGCGCAGGCCTTCATGGCTCGTGGCGGAGACTTCGAAGACGCGGTAGCCGCGCTGTTCCAGTTCGGGACGGACGAACTCGGCCATGTCCCGACCATCAGGCAGGTCCACCTTGTTCAGGACAACAAGCTTGGGGCGTTCGTTCAGGGGGACAACTTCGCCGTCAACGCCGGCGTAGCTCATGTCCACGGCGTACTTGTCCAGCTCTTGCTCGATGATCGCAAGATCCGAGAGCGGGTCCCTGTCCGCTTCCAAGGTTCCGCAGTCCAGCACGTGCACCAGTGCGGCGCAACGCTCCACGTGGCGCAGGAAGTTATGGCCCAGGCCCTTGCCTTCGCTCGCGCCCTCGATCAGCCCGGGAACGTCTGCAATCGTGAACCGGACTTCACCGGCCTGGACCACGCCAAGGTTGGGGATCAAGGTAGTGAACGGGTAGTCGGCGATCTTGGGTCTCGCCGCGGACATCGCCGCGACAAGGCTGGACTTGCCTGCGGAGGGGAAGCCAACCAGCGCGATATCTGCGATCGACTTCAATTCCAGGACGATGTCGCTGGAGTCGCCTTCAATACCGAGGAGGGCGAAACCGGGCGCCCTGCGTTTCTGCGAAGACAGCGACGAGTTGCCAAGGCCGCCCAGGCCGCCTGCAGCGGCGACGAACTCGGTGCCTTCGCCTACGAGGTCAGCAAGGACAACGCCGTCCTTGGTCTTGACCACAGTGCCGTCCGGCACGGGAAGCACGAGGGTTTCACCGTTCTTGCCTCCGCGCCAGTCGCCCATGCCGGGGCCGCCGTTGGTTGCGTGCCGGTGGGGTGCGTGGTGATAGTCAAGCAAAGTGGTGGTCTGGGCATCAACGCGCAGGATGACGTCGCCGCCGTTACCGCCATTGCCGCCGTCGGGTCCGCCGAGGGGCTTGAACTTCTCGCGCTTAACAGAGACACAGCCGTGGCCGCCTGTTCCGCCGGATACGTGAAGTACTACCCGGTCTACGAAGGTCGCCACGTGTTTCTCCTCTATGTGGAAATTACTGCTTGAAGTGCGCGTTGCGGGCTGATGCGCCGCCGCCCGCCCTAGTAAATTCTAGTGCGGTTAAAAAGACAGATGGAGCGGGCCATACGGCCCGCTCCACCCGTTCAGAACGTGTTATTACTCTGCAGCTGCAGCAGCAACGATGTTCACTACGCGACGGCCGCGGCGAGTACCGAACTCAACCGCACCTGCCTGCAGGGCGAACAGGGTGTCGTCGCCACCGCGGCCGACACCGGCGCCCGGGTGGAAGTGGGTGCCGCGCTGGCGGACGATGATCTCGCCTGCGGAAACGACCTGGCCACCGAAGCGCTTTACGCCGAGGTACTGGGCGTTGGAGTCACGACCGTTGCGAGTGGAGCTCGCGCCTTTTTTATGTGCCATTTGAAATGCCTGCCTTTAAATTCTGGGGAATCTGTTGAAAACCTGAACAGCAACCAGTGGTTACTTGATACCGGTGATCTTGATCTTGGTCAGTTCTTGACGGTGACCCTGGCGCTTCTTGTAGCCGGTCTTGTTCTTGAACTTCTGGATGACGATCTTCGGACCACGGAGGTCTTCGAGGATCTCAGCCGTAACCTTGACCTTGGCCAGATCCGCAGCAGCGGAGGTGACCTTGTCACCGTCCACCAGGAGCAGTGCGGGCAGCTCAAGGGTGCTGCCGGCTCCACCGGGGACGCGGTTCAGGGTTACGTAGTCTCCAACGGAAACCTTTTCTTGGCGGCCGCCTGCGCGGACAATCGCGTACACCACTTGGGCACTCACTTCTCTCGACGTTTATTACTAAATTTGCGTGCGGAACCCCGATCCGAAAACGGGCCTGGTTCACGCTGTGCCTCAACGCCGTGGACTCCGGTACGGAATCCATGAGTCATCCCTCGAATAGTTCCAAATGAAAGGTCAGTTCCAAATGAACGGTTTCTGGGGGCATAACCCAAGTGTTGGCGTAAGCACCGAAGATCTAGATTACGCTAGTTTCGCCTTCGGCTGCAAATGAGGCCAGGTCCGGGGGCCGCCACGTGATGGCTGCCACAGACTGGCTATGCGCCACCCGGTACCGTGCCCGTCCACCTTACCCTGCCGGCCGGGAAAACCTCGGATCCTCAGTCCGACACGCTGCAGCGCCCGCAGGAACAGGCCCTTCACCCCGTCTTTCCCCGACATGAACCGGGTTCAGCCGTGCAACCTTGGAGCATCGAAGAACGCTGTTTCGTAACGGCAGGATTGGGCAAACGCCTCCATCATGGCGGCACGCTCCGTGGGTGTTGCGGCCTGCGCGGCGGCGTCCGTGATGTCGATCGCCTTGCGGGTGGCCTCGGCGAACGCCTCGTCCGCGTAGGTGCGCAGCCAGTCCGCATAAGGGTGCTCGTCCGACGCTCCCGCCTGTATATAGCCATGGTGTAGCTGCTGTCCCACCTCGGCGTACAACCAGTAGCAGGGCAGCACGGCAGCCAGCAGGACGGCATAACTGCCCGACGCCGACGCCGCCAGCAAATGGTCCACATAGGCCTTCGTGACCGGGCCCAGCTCTCCGCTTACCTGGCGTCCGCTGAGCCAATTCCGATGCAGCTCGGACTCGACTTCAAGGCACATCTGCGAGCCGCGGGCCCAGAACAGCTGTTCGGTTTCGCTCGGGGCGAGGGCGCTTGCCCGCGCCAGGACCCGGGAATAGCCGTTGAGATAGATGGCATCCTGCGACAGGTAATAGCTGAACTGCGCTTCGCTGAGCCCACCGGATTGCAGGTGCTGGATAAAGTCCAAGCCATAAATGGCCGCAAGTTCAGTCTGGGCGGCTTCCCACATGCGGATGGCAAAATCGCCTGGTTGAATGGCGTGCTGGAGCGCGTGGAAATGATTGATCGGCCCGTTGCCTTTCCCGACTTCCAGTACCTCGGACTGGGTCAGCGCCTCTTGAAGCCAAGGCTTGACCACACGCAAGGCGGACTCCCAATCGCCGAGCCGCGCCTTGGCCGTCGCCATCGCCGACGACAGGGAACACCCCGTGCCATGGCTATTGCGGGTTTCCACCCGTTGGCCGGCGAATTCCACCACGTCCTGGCTCAGGACTCCCCCGGTGTTGACCAGGGCATCGGGGCAGCCGGTTCCCTGAAGATGGCCGCCCTTCACCAGGACGGTGTTTCCACAGGCGGCAGCCAGGCGTTTGCCTTGCTCCAAGGCCGATGGCCAGTCAGTGGCTTCAGGTTCGCCAAGCAGCATGGCCAATTCAGGAAGGTTGGGCGTCACCAGGTCGGCGAGGGGCAGAAGTTCCCGCAGTGCGGTTTCGGCGGACTCCGCAAGGAGCCGGTCGCCACTGGTGGCGATCATCACTGGATCCAGCACGACGACGGCGGGGCGCGCCTCGCCGAGCCAGCGGCGGACTTCGTGGATGACCGCCGCATCCCCGAGCATGCCGATCTTGACGGCATCAACCGTGATGTCGTCGCTAATGGCATCCAATTGCTGGCGCAGGAACTCCACGGGAGGCACGTGGACGGCAGTGACTCCCTGCGTGTTTTGTACGGTGAGCGCCGTGATGACGGCCATGCCGTAGCCCCCGTTTGCCGCGATGCTCTTGAGGTCTGCCTGGATCCCGGCACCACCCGAAGGATCCGAGCCGGCAATGCTGAGAACCCTGGGGATTGGGCGCTGGACGGCCTTGAGCGGGTAGACGGCTGATTGCACCGAAACAGTCATGCGAGACATCCCTTCGCCGGTGCTAACCGGACAGGTTCAACGGGTCTGGTCTCAGCCGGCTTGGTGCGCGGCACCCCGTGTCAGTCCCCTAGCTTAACCCGGATCACACCTCGCCTGCTGAAATCGCCCCATGCAACCGCATTGAGCGAAGGTCCGGCGAATTGGCCGGGAACGCCGAAGCCCCGGCGGTTTCCACAAGAGCGGGAACGGCCGGGGCTTCGAACAGGGTACTGCGCTTAGAGTTCGGACTTGGGCACGCCGACCCCGAGGATGATCGGTTCCGCTGCCGCCGTCGGCTTGGCCGGAGCAGCCTCCGGCGCCTTGGCCTCGTGTGCGGCCCCACCGGAAGCAGGCGCGGCAACCTCGTGGTGCTCCACGTTGGTGGCGTTGGCGGCACCCTGGGCCCGGCTGGCGCTACGGTTGCGGCGGCCTCGGCGTCCACGCGAACCGGGCTCGGGGGATTCTCCGCTTGCAACGGCCGCGGAGGCCCCTGCGGGCGCTTCCTTGGCTTCTGCCGCCGTCGTCGCGGCGCCCGGAGCTTCTCCGAGGCCTGCGAATGCCTGTGCCAACAGATCCAGGCTCATGGCAGGCGCGCCACTCGCTGGCTCTTCTTCGTGGTGGACGAAGGGCAACGCAACTTCCTCGCCGCCGAATCGCAGCACAGGCTTCGAACGTTCCTCGCCCCTCGATGCAGCGGCAGGAGCCTGGACCGGGGCTGCAGGAGCCTGGACCGGGGCCGCTGGGGCCTGGAGCGGCGCTGCTTCTGCTACGTGCCGATCGGCGAGCAATTCCGCCGCGTGGTGGAGCTCGTCGTCGTGCAGGTGGGCAGCGTGGGCTGCTGCCGCGATGGTGGCAAGGGCGGCGCGGGTGGCTGCCTGGCGATTCGGATCAGTGGATTCCACGGTGTGGACCGGTACGGGCGGGGTGATCGGGAGCTCGGCAGTGCCCTGCCCCGTGCCCCTGCCGCGGCGGCGCTTGCGCTGCTCCGGGCGGACGGTCGGCTGTGATTCCGTGCGCGGGTGGTGGTGTTCGGCGGCCACCACGTTGGCCCGACGGTGCTCCACCGGCTCGTCGTGCGTGACGATTCCGCGCCCTGCGCACGTTTCGCACTGCTCGCCGAAGACCTCAAGCAGGCCGGTGCCCATGCGCTTGCGGGTCATCTGGACCAATCCGAGCGACGTCACTTCGGCGACCTGGTGCTTGGTACGGTCCCGGCCGAGGCACTCGACCAAGCGGCGCAATACGAGATCGCGGTTGGATTCCAGGACCATGTCGATGAAGTCGATGACGATGATTCCGCCGATGTCGCGCAAGCGCAGCTGGCGGACCACTTCCTCGGCAGCCTCAAGGTTGTTCTTGGTGACGGTTTCCTCGAGGTTGCCACCGCTGCCGGTGAACTTCCCGGTGTTGACGTCAACAACCGTCATGGCCTCGGTACGGTCGATCACGAGCGAACCGCCGGAGGGCAGGAAGACCTTGCGCTCCAATGCCTTGTGGATCTGTTCGTCCACGCGCCATGCGGAGAAGATGTCCTGATCCGAGGTCCACTTTTCGAGGCGCCCCACCAGATCCGGCGCCACGTAGGTGACGTAGGCCTCGATGGTGTCCCAGGCTTCGTCGCCGGAGACGATGAGCTTGGAGAAGTCCTCGTTGAAGACGTCGCGGACAACCTTGATGGTGAGGTCCGGTTCGCCGTACAGCACTTCCGGGGCGAGGATCTTGGTGGAGGTGGACTGGCTTTCGATGCCTTCCCACTGGGCCCGCAGGCGGTTGATATCGTGCGTCAGCTCTTCCTCGGACGCACCCTCGGCGGCGGTGCGGACAATGACGCCCGCGTTCTCCGGGAGGCGGTCCTTGAGGATCTTCTTCAGACGGTTGCGCTCGACGTCGGGCAGCTTGCGGGAAATACCGGTCATTGAACCGCCGGGCACGTACACAAGGTAGCGGCCGGGAAGCGAGATCTGGCTCGTCAGGCGTGCGCCCTTGTGGCCCACGGGGTCCTTGGTGACCTGGACCAGCACGGAATCGCCTGATTTCAGGGCGTTTTCGATGCGGCGCGGTTTGCCTTCCAGGGTGACGGCATCCCAGTTGACTTCACCGGCGTACAGCACGGCGTTGCGGCCGCGGCCGATGTCAACGAACGCGGCTTCCATCGACGGCAGCACGTTCTGGACCTTGCCCAGGTAGACGTTGCCGATCAGGGAATCCTGCTGTGTCTTGGACACGAAGTGCTCCGCGAGCACGCCGTCTTCCAGGACGCCGATCTGGATCCTGTCGTCGCGCTGGCGGACGATCATCTGGCGATCGACGGACTCGCGGCGGGCCAGGAATTCGGCTTCGGTGATGACTTGGCGGCGGCGGCCGGTCTCGCGGGACTCGCGGCGGCGCTGCTTCTTGGCTTCAAGGCGGGTGGAGCCCTTGACGCTCGTGACGCGGTCGGAGCCGGTGGTGGACTCAACGTGTGCGCGGGGGGCGCGGACACGGGTGACCGTGTTGGGGGGATCGTCGTCTCCGCCGCCCGTCAGCTCCAGGTCCTGATCGCCACGACGGCGGCGCCGACGACGGCGGGAAGTCACGCCTTCTTCGAGGACTTCCTCAGTACCGGCTTCTGCCTCGTCCTCGGACTCCGCGGACGTTTCTTCTCCCGCGGCTTCATCACGCTCGTTGCTCCGGCGTCCACGACGCCCACGGCTGCGACGCCGACGGCGGCTGCCGGCTTCGTCCAATTCGTTGTCCTCGGAAACTTCTTCAGCGTCAGACTGCGGTTCTTCTTCGACGACCGCCGGCCTGGCAACTGCGCTCAAGTCCGGTGCCTGGAAGATCATGGAGGTCACGGACCCAGGTTCCAGGAACAGCGAAGCGATGGGGCTTGCAGCTTCCGCCTCGACGGCCGGCTCCTCCTTGGTTACCTCGGTGGTTTCCTCGGGCGCAATCTCCGCGGCCGGAGCCTCGACCGCTGCTTCTTCGGCAACGGGCTCGCCTTCTTCAGCGACGGGCTCGGCGCTCTTCGCCCTCGTCGTGCGACGGCGGCGGACCGGCTTCTCGGGGGCAGCTTCGGCCTCTGCAGCTACTTCAGCTTCGACGACGCTAACCTCCGGCGCCTCGCCACCTTCCGTGGAAGCTTCTTCAGCGAAACCTGGCAGAGGTTCGGAAGTTTCGACCTTCTTTCGAGCCCTGGTGCGCCGGACAGGAGCCTTGGGCGCTTCGATGTCCGTCGACTCGGCGAGGGGCCCGGCGGCGGCTGCGGCAGCTCCGGCGTCGGGGGTTTCGTCCGCGGCGACCGTCTTCGGTGCCGCCTTGCGGCGGGTGCGGGTGACCTTTTTGGGTGCTTCGGTGGTCTCGGTGGATGCCGCATCTTCGGCGGCGGCTACAACTTGCTCGTTATCCATATGTGGCAACACTCCTGCCCTTGCGCAACCGCCACATCCGGTGCCCAGAGGGGCAATATTGTCAAAACCCGCAGGCGTTGACAGAAGTCAGTAGTAGTCTTTCCGGTTCGCACCAGCATGGGGGTGCGGCATCCACGGAAAGCCGGCTTCGCTCCAAACCCGTTGTTCTAATGCCACAACCAGGTGCCGTCCATTGTCACTGCGGCCCTACCGGGGATCATTGGATCCTGGGCATGCCCTGCATATGACTGGCGGTCTTGGGAACAAGATACCGGACCGGATTCCGCATGTGGATCGGCTTCCGGCCATGTTCATTCTCTCACACGCCCGCACCCCCGGCAGGAAACACGCCCTGAAGGCTTCCATGCCGCCGCCCCCGCTGGACGCGTCATCCAGCCGTCGCGGCTAGAATCCTCCCAAGAGCAGTCCCCGGTCCTGCGCCGGGCCATCCAGAAAAGGACAGCCAACCATGCCGAGCCCCGCCAGCCCGAACCTGGCCAACAACGACGCCCGCTCCCTCCGGCAGGAGAGTACCGCCGACGCGGCCATGCCCCGCATGGTCCGCGACCGCCCCTTTGCCTGGCTCCTGCTCGCCACCGGCGCCGTAGCATGGCTGGCATCAGGGGCGCTCGTGCTGGAAAAGCTGCAGGTTCTCATCGACCCCAACCACATCACGGCCTGCGACCTGAATCCGTGGGTATCCTGCGGCAGCGTCATGAAGACACCGCAGAGTTCGGTTTTCGGTTTCCCCAACATGTTCATCGGCATCGTCGCCTTCGCCGTGATCATCACCACCGCGATGGCGATCTTTGCCGGGGCCAAGTTCGCCCGCTGGTACTGGATCGGACTGCAGACGGGCGTCACACTGGGGTTCATCTTCATCGTCTGGCTCTGGTCCCAGGCACTGTATGTCATTCACATCCTGTGCCCGTTCTGCATGGTGGTCTGGGCATGCATGATCCCGCTCTTCGTCTTCGTGACTATCAGGAACGTGGCGCACGGGGTCATTCCAGCGCCCGCACGCCTGGCCAGGATCCTCAGCGAATCCGGTTGGATCATTTCCGCGCTGCTCTACGTTGCCGTGATTGCAAGCATTTTCTTCGCCTTCATCAATGTCTTCATCGGCACGTCTGGCTACTGAGCACGTATCCCCCTAACTGAGCCATTAACAGCGGAAGGGGCCCTTGTTCGCCTGAACAAGGGCCCCTTCCGTTTTTTTGGCCTTGGCGGGAAACTACGCGCCGAACCAGATCTTGATCTCGCGCTCGGCGGAATCCACCGAATCGGAACCGTGGACCAGGTTCTGCTGTACTGCCAGGCCCCAGTCACGGCCGAAGTCGCCGCGGATGGTGCCCGGCGCCGCCGTCGTCGGGTCCGTGGTTCCCGCAAGGGAGCGGAAGCCTTCGATCACGCGGTGACCCTCGAAGATGGCGGCGACAACCGAGCCACTGAGCATGAACTCAACCAGCGGCTCGTAGAAGGGCTTGCCGAGGTGCTCTTCGTAGTGTTGCTCCAACAGCTCGCGGCTGGCGTTGACCTTCTTCAATTCGATCAAGGAGTATCCCTTGGACTCGATGCGGGCGAGGATGCTGCCGCTCAAGTTGCGGGCGACGCCGTCGGGCTTGATCAGTACAAGGGTGCGCTCAATGCTCACGGTTGCTCCAATGTTGAGTGTGTGGGTTTCCCAGCCAGTTTACGGGGTTTCGCTCAGGCGGACTGCCCGGCAGAGTCTTCCCCGTGCGAAGCGTTCCATTCGGCTTGCTCACGATCACGCTGGGCGTTCTCGCGGTCGATCCTCATGCCGGCACGGATGCCGTACCACCAGCAGGCCGCGAAGAGGACTCCCACCACGAACATCGTGGGCTCGACGAAGCCGGAAAGAATCAAGACCAGCTGCAATACCCAGCCGACACCGATACCCCACGGCTTGCTGAACACGGCACAGACCAGGATCAGCACAAGGCTCAGGGTGATGCCGAATGTCAGGATCAGAGCCGGCTGCACCTCTCCACGCTTCAGTCCGAAGACAGCCAAAGTGGCGAAGAACGCGACGAAGGCCTCGAGGAGCAGAACGGTCGAAGCGAACATCACCTTGGTGGAGCGGCGCTTCTTGGGCATCCCGGGGCGCCATTCGCGCTGGGCTTTGGTGAGTTTCGCCATGCTTAGGAACCAACCTTCCCGAGGAGCATGCGGGCTTCGGCCACGACGGTGATGGAACCCGTGACGAGTACCCCGCCGGCCAGGTCGTCGTTGGCTTCGGCACGCTCCACGGCCCACTCGATCGCATCGTCCAGCTTCTCGGCAATGTGGACGTTGTCCGCACCGAAGCCAAGGTCGACGGCGAGATCTGCCAGTTGCGCTGCGGGGATGGCCCGCGGCGAGCTGGACTGCGTGAAGCAGAATTCCTCTGCCAGGCCGCCCAGGGATTCCTTGAGCTGCCGCAGGATTTCTTCCGCGTCCTTTTCCTTCAGGACCCCGAGGACAACCACCAGCTTGCTGAAGCTGAAGGCCTCTTCGATTGCCTCGGCTGAGACGCGGATGCCATCGGGGTTGTGCGCGGCATCCACGATGATCGTCGGAGCGGTGCGCACCACCTCAAGACGGCCGGGCGACGTGACATTGCCGAAAGCCTCGCGCAGGAGGTCGCCGTCAAGCTCCTTTTCACCGCCACCGAAGAAGGCCTCCAGGGCCGCGACGGCGACTGCGGCGTTTTCGGCCTGGTGGGCGCCGTGCAAAGGCAACAGCAGGTCCTCATAGCGGCCCGCGAGCCCCTGGATGGTCAGCACTTGGCCTCCGACGGCAACGGCGCGCGACTCGACGCCGAATTCGACACCTTCGAAGCGGAACGGCACCCCAAGCTCGCGAGCCTTCTCCAGGAGCACCTGCGCGGCGTCCACGGGCTGGGCCGCGCTGACCAGGAAGCCGCCAGGCTTGATGATTCCGGCCTTCTCGTGGGCGATGTCCTCGGTGGTGTCTCCGAGGAGGTCCGTGTGGTCGAGCGAAATCGGCGTCACCACGGAAACCTGCCCGTCACCCACATTCGTGGCATCGGTAATGCCACCCAGCCCCACTTCAATCACGGCGACATTGACGGGTTGGTCAGCAAAGATCGCGAAGCCGAGGATCGTCAGGCACTCGAAGTACGTAAGCCTGGGCTGGCCGTCGGCCTCGAGTTCCTTGTCCACGATCTCGAGGTACGGACGGATCTCGTCCCAGATCCGGACAAAGGTCTCATCCGAAACCGGCTCGCCGTCGATGCTGATGCGCTCGGTGACCTTCGACAGGTGCGGACTCGTGTAGCGGCCTGTGCTCAAGCCATGGGCACGAAGCCCCGCCTCGATCATGCGGGCGGTGGATGTCTTGCCGTTGGTACCCGTGATGTGGATGATCGGGAATGCCTTGTTGGGCTCCCCCAGCACATCCATCGCCCGGTACAGTGGCGCGAGCCGCGGCTCCATCTTGTTTTCCGGGGCGCGGCCCAGGAGTTCGGCGTAGACGCTTTCTACGGAGAATTCGTCGCTCATGTACTAGGCCTCGATCTTGGTGACGGTGATCTGCGGCTCGGCGGCGTCGCCGGAGACGACGGGGTCGAGCTTGAGGGACAGGGTTTCGGTCTTGACCAGCTCTTCGTTGGCGCGCAAGGCGTCGACGACGTCGTGGACGGCCAGGACCGTGGTGTGGATGCGGTCGCTGACGTTGAGTCCTGCGTCCTTGCGTGCCTGCTGGATGGCACGGACCATATCGCGCGCCAGGCCTTCGGCAGCCAATTCCGGTGTGACTTCGGTGTTCAGGACCACGAATCCACCGCCCGGAAGGACAGCGACGGCCGCGGACGAACCGTCGGCAGACTCCGCCACGACGGTCTCGAGCGTGTACTCCTGAGGTTCCAGCTCGAGGCCGCCTGCCGTGACCACTCCACCGTCGGAAACAGACCAGTCGCCGGACTTGGAACCCTTGATGGCCTGCTGGACATTCTTGCCCAGTCGCGGACCTGCCGCGCGGGCATTGACCACGAGTTTCTGCTCGATGCCGAATTCCTCCGGCGACGCCGTAGCGGCATCCAGGAGCCGGACGGAACGCAGGTTGAGTTCATCCGCGACCACGGCGGCGAAGCCTTCCAGCGCGTCCGCACCGGGTGCCACCACCGTGAGCTCCCGCAGCGGCAGGCGAACGCGAAGGTTGGCGGCCTTGCGCAGGCTGGAACCGGTGGAGCAGATCTGCCGGACCCGGTCCATGGCTTCGACAAGTCCCGGGTTTGCCGGGAACAGCGAGGCCTCGGGCCAGTCAGCCAGGTGCACGGAGCGCCCGCCGGTCAGGCCGCGCCAGATCTCCTCGGAAACCAAGGGAAGCAGCGACGCCGAGACGCGGCAGACGGCCTCGAGCGCCGTGAAGAGGGCGTCGAAGGCGTCGGTGTTCTCGTCGAAGAAGCGCTGACGACTGCGGCGGACGTACCAGTTGGTGAGCATGTCCAGGTAGCTGCGCAGTTCATCGCAGGCTCCGGAAATGTCGTATTCGTCCAAGCTGGCAGTGATGTTGCGGACGAGGTCGCCGGTGTTTGCCAGCAGATACTGGTCCAGGGTGTCCGTGTAGCCGTCGTAGCGCAGTTTGGCCTCATAGCCGGCGCCGCCATTGGAGGCGTTCGTGTACAGGGTGAAGAAGCTGTACACGTTCCACAACGGCAGGATGACCTGGCGGACGCCGTCGCGGATTCCCTGTTCGGTGACCACGAGGTTGCCGCCACGCAGGATGGGGCTGGACATCAGGAACCAACGCATGGCGTCGGAGCCGTCGCGGTCCAGGACCTCGGAGACGTCCGGGTAGTTGCGCAGGCTCTTGGACATCTTCTGCCCGTCGGAGCCCAGGACGATGCCATGGCTGATCACATTGCGGAAGGCCGGCCTGTCGAAGAGTGCCGTGGACAGGATGTGCAGCATGTAGAACCAGCCGCGGGTTTGCCCGATGTACTCGACGATGAAGTCGGCAGGGTTGTGGGTGTCGAACCATTCCTCGTTCTGGAACGGATAGTGCACCTGGCCGTAGGGCATGGAGCCCGAGTCGAACCAGACGTCCAGGACGTCCTCGACTCGGCGCATGGCGGACTGGCCCTCTTCAGGGGAGCGCGGGTCGTCCGGGTTGGGCCGGGTGAGTTCGTCGATGAACGGGCGGTGCAGGTCCACCTGGCCGTCGTTGTTCATCGGAAGGCGGCCGAAATCAGCCTCCATCTCGGCGAGCGAACCATAAACGTCCGTGCGCGGGTACTCGGGGTCATCGGACTGCCACACCGGGATGGGTGAGCCCCAGTAACGGTTGCGGCTGATGGACCAGTCGCGGGCGTTGGCCAGCCACTTGCCGAACTGTCCGTCCTTGACGTTGCCCGGGATCCAGTTGATCTCCTGGTTCAGTTCGGACATCCGGTCCTTGAACTTGGTGACCTCCACGTACCAGGAAGACACGGCACGGTAGATCAGGGGGTTGCGGCAGCGCCAGCAGTGCGGGTAGCTGTGCTCGTAGCTGGCCTGGCGAACCAGACGACCGCCGGAACGCAGTGCCTGCGTGATCGGCTTGTTGGCGTCGAACACCTGCAATCCGGAGATTTCCGCGAGGGGTCCGTGCGCGAACAGGTGGAGGAATTTGGCGCCTTCGTCGACGGAAAGGACCACGGGGATACCTGCGTCCTCACAGACTTTCTGGTCGTCTTCACCGTAGGCCGGGGCTTGGTGGACGATGCCCGTGCCGTCGGTGGTGGTGACGTAGTCCGCCACGAGGAAACGCCAGCCGTTCTGGGTGCCGTACTTCTCGGTGTCGGAGAAGTAGTCCCAGAGCGGCTCGTACTCCAGGCCGGCCAACTGCGAGCCCGTGTAGCTGGCGGTGACAGCGGCAGCCGCGGCGCCGCCGTCGTCGTACCCGAGATCCTTGGCGTAGGTGCCGAGCAGATCTGCAGCCAGCAGGAAGCTGCCCGTCACCGGAGCCTCCGCGGAAGCGGCCTTGATGCCGTTCGGACCGGCCGGAACCACTGCGTAAGAGATGTCAGGCCCGACGGCGAGCGCCAGGTTGGTGGGCAGTGTCCAGGGGGTCGTGGTCCAAGCGAGCGCCTGCACACCCTCAAGGGACTTGGAGAGTTCCGACTCCCCTGCCTTGATGGGGAAGGTCACCGTGACGGTCTGGTCCTGGCGGTTCTTGTAAACATCGTCATCCATGCGCAGTTCATGGTTGGACAGCGGGGTCTCGTCCTTCCAGCAATACGGCAGGACGCGATACCCGTTGTAGGTGAGGCCCTTCTCGTGGAGCTGCTTGAAGGCCCAAAGGACAGACTCCATGTACTCGACGTTGAGGGTCTTGTAGTCGTTGTCGAAGTCCACCCAGCGTGCCTGGCGCGTGACGTAGCTCTTCCATTCGTCTGCATACTTCATGACCGAGGCACGGCAGGCGTCGTTGAACTTGTCGATGCCCATCGCTTCGATCTGGGTCTTGTCCGTCATCCCGAGTTGCTTCATGGCCTCGAGTTCAGCGGGCAGGCCGTGGGTATCCCAACCGAAGCGCCGTTCGACGCGCTTGCCGCGTTGGGTCTGGTAGCGGCCTACCAGGTCCTTGGCGTAGCCGGTCAGGAGGTGGCCGTAGTGCGGAAGTCCGTTTGCGAAGGGAGGACCGTCGTAGAAGACGAACTCGTTGCTGCCGGGGTGGCCGCCGGGAAGGTCAGCGCTGCGCTGGTCGATGCTGGCTTGGAAGGTGCCGTCTTCGTCCCAGTACTTGAGGATGCGCTCTTCGATCTCCGGGAACTTCACGGAGGCGGACACCCCTGCGGAGGTGCCGGACGGAGCTGTGCCTGAAAATGCCGCGGAGGCCTTGGGGTAATACGTCATCTCTTCATCCTGGGTTGAGCCGGTGAACACAAAGTTTCATTCAGGATGCGAGGACGGCGCCAGGCCGTTGTTTCCAACAGCCGGTACCGCGGTACCACCTCACTTACCGTCGCGGGTCCTGCTCCTCGTGAAGAGGAGCTGTTCCGGCGTCGGCCGCTCATTGCTGCTGTGACGGGCTTACCCGTCCGGTTCTACTGACCTCCATGGTGGCGGGGGCGTTCTTCCGGAAGCTCACCGGTGATGTCCGGGTCAAAGCTTGTGCCACAAGTCTAGCGGCAGCGGCGCCGCGAGCTCCACCTGGGCTGCCGCACGGACGCCGGCGATCTTCAGAGGAGGGCAAATGCCTGCGAAACCGTGGTCAGGGGCACGTCGGGAACGGCGCTGCGTGCAGGGAGCGCGTCGAGGGAGTGCCCGGTGTCCGCCAAATGGAGCGCTGATTCCAGGGTGCGTCCGATGCTGTCCGGCGTGAGGGCCGGCCAGCGTGTCACCAACCTCAATACGGCGCGCGGAATGTGCACCGTCGCCCCGCTGGACCCGTACCGGCTTCGGAGTGCTGCGACAAACTCGTTTATCGTCAAATTCTCCGGCCCTCCCATATCGATTGCCTTGCCGCGGAGAGCGGGGTCGGAGAGGGCCTGGACAAGGACTGCCGCAACATCGTGGACGGAGACGAAATTGATCTTCTGCTGACCGTCGCCGAAGATCACGGCCACGCCTGCCTTGCGCATCGGGGCTCCAATGACGGCAGCAAAAGTCTCGGTGAGGACCGTCGGCCTGACAATTGTCCAGGCCAACGGCGCGGACATCAACTCCCGTTCGAACTCGTATTTGAGGCGGGCGAGCTGCAACGGATGGTTTTCTGCCGCCCCGTGCATCGAGACCATGATGAAGTGTTCCGTCCCCGAGCGTCGGGCCGCCACAAGGAGATTGCGGTTGCCGCCGAGGTCCACCCGATCCGGCGATGACCCGGACTGGGGCCCGAATCCGCTCATTGCGGAAATGACGGTAGAACAGCCCCGCGTGGCGCGGTCCGCGTCCTCCTGGTTCTCGACCGTGCCCCCGATGGCCTCGACTCCGCGGGCATTCAGCGCCGGGGCCAGCTCGGCGTGGCGTGTCAGCACCCGGACCGGATACCTTCCGGCTACCAGTTGGTTCACAAGTGCGGAGCCCAGGGTCCCGGTTCCCCCGGTCACGAGGATCACGAAGGGCCTCCAAGCGACGCGCTGCGGACGGCGCGGTCAATGTCGCCTGTTCCGCGCTCCACCGGCTCGAGGTAGAAGCGGCAGGCCCGGATCAGCCCCTCACTAACGGTGAAGATCATGACGCCGCGCATTTCGTGCCGGCTCCCGTCATTCCGGGTCCCTGTCATCTCCCACTCGCTCCATACCTCCGGGCCGGACTCGAACGCCGCCAGGATTCGAGCGGAAAGATCCGGAATGGAGGTAAAGAACATCGACCAGTTACGCCGGACCTGCTCGACGCCGCGAAAACTCCTGTCCGGGTGAGCTGGCATCTCAAGTCTGTAGTCAGGGGCGAAGCAGGCCATCAAGGCCTCGAGATCGTGCAGGTTTGTTGCGTCCAGAAGTGCGGTTACTACCTCAAGGGGTCCAGGAAATGATCGTTCAACAGACATATGAGCCTCGGAAACGTAGATTGAGTACAATGCTTTGTATCCAATTTCAACGATAGATCCGGCGGATGTCATGGTCAATGGGTCCAAGGAAAACGCACGGCGCCGTTATGACTCGAGTGTTCGCCGCGCAAGGGCGGAAGAAGGCCGGGAGAGGGTGCTCTCTGAGGCCTGGAAGCTGTTCCGTGAACGCGGATATGGCGCCACCACCATTTCCGCAGTCGCCGGCGCCAGCGGGGTGTCCGCCGAATCCGTATACAAGGTCTTCGGCAACAAAGCCGGCGTGCTGCGCGCACTCCACAGCAGGGCGCTTGAAGGCGCGGGACCGGTTCCGGCAGCCGAACGCTCCGATCTCCTCCAGGCACGCGAGGAGGACCCGAAGGAGCTCATTTCCGGGATCGGAGCGTTGACGGCTGAAGTCGCTCCCCTGGTGGCGCCCGTGCTGCTCCTCATCCGTCAGGCGGCAGCCACCGGACAGGCGGACATGATCGCGCTCCTGGAAGAAACCGAACGCAGCCGATACGAACGTATGGCGCAGGTCGCCGGAATCCTGGCTCAAAGAGGCATGCTCCGTCCCGGGCTTCCCCCGAAAGAGGCAGCCGACCTCATGTGGGCCTACACCTCGCCCGGTCTCTTCGAAGACCTCGTCATCAAGCGCGGCTGGGAGGCAGCCCGGTTTGGTGAATTCGTGGCAAGGGCGCTCTCCGTTCTCTTGCCCTGAAAGGGAAGAATCCGGAACTTAGCCCTTGCGGATCAACTTGTGGGTAGCGGCCTGCGCCACGGGGCGCACGATGATCTCGTCCAGGTTGATGTGATGCGGCAACGAGACCGCGTACTTGACGACGTCGGCGACGTCCTCCGGCGTGAGCGGCTTCTCGACGCCGGCGTACACTTTGGCTGCCGCGGTGGCATCGCCGAGACGGTTGAGCGCGAATTCCTCCGTGCGGACGAGCCCGGGCGCCACCTCGATGACGCGGATGTTGTTCTCGGCTTCCTCGAGGCGCAGGGCACCGGTCATGGCGTGCTGGGCGAACTTGGCCGCGTTGTACCCGCCGCCGCCCTCGTAAGCCGTGAAGCCCGCGGTCGACGTCAGGTTCAAAACGGTGCCCTCGCCGTTGGCCCGCAGCATCGGGAGGAAGGCCCGGGTCAGCTTCAAGGTGCCCAGCACGTTGACTTGGTACATCCAGTCCCAGTCTTCGGTCTGCGCATTGGCGAGGGTGTCTGCGCCCCGCGCGCCGCCGGCAATGTTGATGAGCGTGTCCGCTCCCCCTGCCTCGGTGACGGCGGAAAGCAGGGCCGCGACGTCGTCGTCGTTGGTGATGTCCGCGGCGAACGGCACAGCGCCGCTCTCGGCGCCGAGTGCCTCAAGCCGCTCGGCACGGCGGGCGACGGCGAATACCTTCCATCCATCGGCGGCGAGGGCCCGCACTGTGGCTTCGCCGATTCCCGTGCTGGCGCCCGTCACTACTGCGGTCTTCTTCTGTACTTCCTCAGTCATGGCACCACCCTAACGTGGTTCGCCGGGAGAAACCGCACGGCCAAGGATGTGCGCGATCGGCGGGGACAGCGGGCCGGCAGAGAAGCCGAAACGCTCATTGTGAAGCACCTGGAAGCCGGCGGCGCCGATCGCCTGAAGGCCGGCGAGCAAGCTGCGCCGATGCTCGGTGCCGCCGCGCAGGTTTATCGCCGGAACCGCCCAGGCGTAGGCCCGCGCAAAGCGCGGATGCTGCGTCGCGGTCATGTGTCCGTCTTCCCGGCATCCAGCAGGAACTCCAGCAGGACGCGGGCATGATTGACTTCAGAGTCCCTGGCGCCGTAGAGGAGCGTGACGCGCTTTTCCGCGGCCGCCAGCTCCAGCAGCTGCTCCACAGCGGGATTCTGTTCCAGCTCAGCCTGATACGAGCGGCGGAAGTCCACGAATCGCTCCTGCATATGGGCAAATTCCGTCCGCAGCGGCGGCGAGGGCGCGATCTCCTTGAGCCAGAGATCCAAACGGGCGCGTTCTTTGGAGACCCCTCGCGGCCAGAGCCTGTCGACCAGAACCCGGTAGCCGTCGTCGTCGGTTGCTTCGTCATAGATGCGCTTGATAACCAAAACGTCCTTGAGTTCCGTCATGGGCCGCATGCTACTGCACCCCCGCGTGCCACGGAACAAAGGGCGCCATGAAACAATTGGCCCATGGCTGAATCAACGCAGGGTACAGACACGCCCGCCACCGCCCCCATCAACGTTCCCGACAAGCCGGCCCTTGAAGGCCTTGAGGCTGCCCTGACGCGGCGCTGGCTGGACGAAGGAACCTACAAGTTCAACCCGGACACCACCCGGGAGCAGGTCTACTCGATCGACACTCCCCCGCCCACCGCATCCGGTTCGCTCCACGTGGGCCACATGTTCTCGTTCACGCAGACGGATGTCCAGGCCCGCTACATGCGCATGACCGGCAAAAACGTCTTCTACCCGATGGGCTGGGACGACAACGGGCTTCCCACCGAGCGCCGCGTGCAGAACTATTACGGCGTCCGCTGCGATCCCGCCATTCCCTACAACGCCGGCTACCGTCCGCCGGCACAGCCGGCGAAGAACCAGCGCGACTTCGATGTCGTCTCGCGCCAGAACTTCATCGAACTCTGCGAGGAACTCGCCGTCGAGGATGAAAAGGTCTTCGAGAACCTGTTCCAGACCCTAGGCCTGTCCGTTGACTGGGACCTGACGTACCGCACCATCGACGACACCTCCCGGGCAGTGTCCCAGCGCGCCTTCCTCGCCAACCTGAACGCCGGGGACGCCTACATGGCCGAGGCTCCCACCCTGTGGGACGTGACGTTCCGTACCGCCGTCGCGCAGGCCGAGCTGGAGGACCGCGAGGTTGCCGGCGCGTACTACCGCTACCCCTTCTTCACCGCTGACGGCGAGAAGATCTACATCGAGACAACGCGTCCGGAACTGCTTGCCGCGTGCGCCGCATTGGTGGCAAACCCCGACGACGAGCGCTACCAGCCGCTGTTTGGCAAGACCGTCACGTCCCCCCTGTTCGACGTCGAGCTCGAGGTCAAAGCCCACCCGCTCGCCAAGGCGGACAAGGGCTCGGGCATCGCCATGGTCTGTACCTTCGGCGACCTGACTGACGTCACCTGGTGGCGCGAGCTGCAGTTGCCCACACGCGCCATCATGGGCCGCGACGGCCGCATCATCGCCGAGACTCCTGAGTGGATCACCACCGACGCCGGCAAGGAAGCCTACGCGGCGATTGCCGGCAAGACGGCGTTCTCTGCCAAGGAAGCAGTGGTTGAGCTTCTCATTGCCGCCGATCTGCTGGACGGCGAGCCCAAGAAGATCACGCACCCCGTGAACTTCTTCGAGAAGGGCGACAAGCCCCTTGAAGTTGTCACGTCGCGCCAGTGGTACATCCGCAATGGCGGTCGGGACGAGGACCGCCGCGAACGGTTGATCGCGCGTGGACACGAGATCGAGTTCCACCCGCCCTTCATGCGCTCGCGTTACGAGAACTGGATCTCCGGGCTGAACGGTGACTGGCTCGTGTCGCGCCAGCGCTTCTTCGGCGTGCCGATCCCCGTCTGGTACCCGCTGGATGCCCAGGGCAACCCGGACTACGCAAACCCCATCCTGCCTTCCGACGAGTCCCTTCCCGTAGACCCTGCGGCAGACGCGGCCCCCGGCTTCGACGAGTCCCAGCGCGAGCAGCCCAACGGCTTCATCGGCGACGCCGACGTCCTGGACACCTGGGCCACGTCGTCGCTGACTCCGCAGATAGTGGGCGGCTGGAGCCGTGACGAGGAACTGTTCGGCAAGGTCTACCCCTTTGACCTCCGCCCGCAGGGACACGACATCATCCGCACCTGGCTCTTCTCCTCGGCTGTCCGGGCAGATGCCCTGCAGAACAGCGCGCCGTGGAAACACGCCGCCATCTCGGGCTGGATCCTGGACCCGGACCGCAAGAAGATGTCCAAGTCCAAGGGCAACGTGGTTGTTCCCACCGATGTCCTGAACGAATTCGGCTCCGACGCCGTCCGTTACTGGGCCGCCTCGGCAAAGCTCGGCGCGGACACCGCCTACGAGATCGCCCAGATGAAGATCGGCCGCCGTCTGGCCATCAAGCTGCTCAACGCCTCCAAGTTCGTTTTGAACCTGGGCGCTACGGAGAACTCGGTTGTCGGCGCCGACCTGTCAGTCCTGAGCAACGCCCTGGACCGGGCACTGCTCGCCCAACTGGCCGACGTCGTGGCGCAATCCACCAAGGCATTCGACAACTACGACTACGCACGCGCGCTGCAGATCACGGAATCGTTCTTCTGGCAGTTCACGGACGACTACGTGGAACTCATCAAGGACCGCGCCTACGGTGCGGCCGGCGAGACCGAGCAGGCATCCGTGCTTGCAGCCCTTGCCACCACGCTGGACTCGCTGTTGCGGCTGTTCGCGCCGTTCCTGCCCTTCGCCACCGAAGAGGTCTGGAGCTGGTGGCGCACGGGTTCGGTTCACCGCGCCGCGTGGCCGGCAGCCGTGGAAATCGTAGACGGCGACACCACCATGCTGGGCACCGTCGGCATCGCGCTGAGCGGCATCCGCAAGGCCAAGTCGGAGGCCAAGGTCAAGCAGCGCACCGAAGTCCTCTCGGCCACCATCGCAGCTACCGAGTCGTTTGTTGCACAGCTGGAAGCCGGACTGGGAGACCTGAAGGCCGCAGCCAACGCACAGGAGATCTCACTGGTAGCCGGCGACGGCGAGCTCACGGTGAGCGACGTGGTCCTGGCACCCGCCGAGGAGCCCGCCCAAGCGTAGTTCGCACGATCCGGGGAGTTCCGGGACCGCCCGGGAGGTTCCGGGGCCGTCCGAAAGTTTCCGGGCAAAGGGGAAGCCCCATCAGCGTTTAGCCGTTGGTGGGGCTTCGACTTTTCGGCTGCCTGGTGACGTCTTGGCGGTCTGGCGGAATCCTCGGACTTTCAGGTCTTCCTACCTCGTCACTGGTAGCTTGCATCCAACTTTGCCGAAGGCTGCGTCAGATGCATATCACTGAATCTCTGGTTTCCGTGTCCCTCTTCTTTCGAAGTGGGTAAGTTCTATTCTTGACCTGCTCCCCGGCCAGCACAAGCCCTCTTCGGGAACTACTGGCATGTAATTCGGGTGCTTTGTGGCACAGTGTTGCTATGCCAGAACTTCCCGAAGTGGCCGGGCTGACTGCCTTCCTGGGCAGGAATCTTCTCGGTGCCGAACTGACGAAGATCCAGATCACTTCTTTTGCCGTGCTGAAGACAGCCGATCCGCCTTACTCAGCCCTGGAGGGCCACAAAATCGTCGGGGTGGACCGCTTCGGAAAGTTCGTCAGTCTCGATGCCGAGGGCATCCATTTCGTCTTCCACCTAGCCAAGGCCGGATGGCTGCGCTACACGGAGCAGCCATCACAGGCCCAGCTGCGGATGGGCGGCAGCAATATTGCCGCAAGGCTCGGCTTCACCAAGAGCGACGGGTCGACCCACGTAGGTGTTGACCTCACGGAGGCCGGAACGAAGAAAAGCCTGGCCATATACGTGGTGCGCAATCCCCTGGACGTCCCCGGGATCGCGGCACTCGGCCCGGACCCGCTGAGCCCTGAATTCACGGCGGAAACCCTGGCCGGAATCCTTTCCACAAGCGCGCACCAGGTCAAGGGACTCCTTCGGAGCCAAAGTGTCATCGCGGGCATCGGCAACGCCTACAGTGACGAGATCCTTCACGCCGCCAGGATTTCACCTTTCGCGATCGCCAAGTCGCTCGACAAGGACACCACCCGTGTCCTCTATGAGTCCATCGAAAGTGTCCTTGGCTCAGCTGTCGCCACCGCCGTCGGGAAGGCCTCAAGCGAACTCAAGGACACGAAGCGGAACACCATGCGGGTCCACGGCAGGGCGGGCCAGCCTTGCCCCGTGTGCGGTACTACCATCCGCGAGGTGTCCTTTGCCGATACGGCGTTGCAGTATTGCCCTGGCTGCCAGACAAACGGAAAGATCCTCGCGGACCGTAGGACGTCGCGATTCCTGAAATAGCCGTGCCTGGCGGCTCGAACGGCCACCACGGCGCCAGCTGGTTGATCCAGGCTGGTTGATTCCGGCTAGTTGAATTCCGGGCTTTCCGTACGGCTGCGCTTGAGCTCGAAGAAGTGCGGGTAGCCGGCCAACGTGACGGTGGCGTCCCAGATCCGCCCGGCTTCCTCGCCGCGGGGAATACGGGTGAGGACAGGGCCGAAGAAGGCTGTGCCGTTGACGGCGACCACCGGGGTGCCGACGTCCTGGCCCACCAGGGAGATCCCCGATTCGTGGCTGGCACGCAACTGGACGTCGTATTCCTCGGAATCGGCGAACTGGGCCAACTCGGCGGGGAGGCCGGTTTCAGCCAGGGCCTTGGAGATGACCTCGGAGAAATCCTTGATGCCTTCGTGGTGGATGAGGGAACCCATCGCGTCGTACAGCGGTTTGATGTATTCGTTTCCGTGCAGCTCGCGGGCGGCAATGATGACACGGACAGGTCCCCAGCCCAGCTTCATTTTCTCGGTGTATTCGGCAGGCAGCTCGCGGCCTTCGTTGAGGACCGAAAGACTCATGACGTTCCAGTTGGTCTCGATGCCGCGAACGTCTTCCACTTCACCGATCCAGCGGGATGTCACCCAGGCAAAAGGGCACATGGGATCGAACCAGAAATCGACCTTGTTGGCGGTCTGCTCGGGCACAGGGAACTCCTTCGATAGGCGTAAGGGGGCGCGTTGGCCGGACGAAACGGTGTCCGGCGCCAATGATGCCAACCTCCGGCTAGGCGGACTTATTCCGACGCTTCGCAATGACCTCGTGCGCGATCATGGTGGGCTGGCCCTTCTTGTTCACGGCATCGGCAGTGATGACGACGCTGGCGATGTCGTCCCTGCTGGGCAGGTCGAACATGACCGGCAGCAGCACTTCCTCCATGATGGCACGCAGGCCGCGGGCCCCGGTGCCACGTTCAAGGGCTTGGTCCGCAATCGAGTCAAGGGCGTCGTCGTCGAACAAAAGCTCGACGCCGTCCAGCTGGAACATCTTCTGGTACTGCTTGATCAGGGCGTTCTTGGGCTTGGAGAGAATCTGGATGAGCGCGGACCGGTCAAGGTTGGACACGGTGGTGATCACCGGCAGGCGTCCAATGAATTCAGGAATCAGCCCGAACTTGAGCAGATCCTCCGGCATCACCTCGCCGTAGCTGTCCGCGTTGTCCTTCACCTCGTTGAGCGGAGCCCCGAATCCAATGCCTTTGCGTCCGGACCGCGAGCCAATGATGTCCTCGAGCCCGGCGAAAGCACCGGCCACAATGAACAGCACGTTGGTGGTGTCGATCTGGATGAATTCCTGGTGCGGGTGCTTACGTCCGCCTTGCGGCGGAACTGAGGCCACGGTGCCTTCGAGGATCTTCAGGAGGGCCTGCTGCACGCCTTCGCCGGACACATCGCGCGTGATCGACGGATTCTCGCTCTTGCGCGAAATCTTGTCGATCTCGTCGATGTAGATGATGCCTTGTTCGGCCTTCTTGACGTCGTAGTCGGCGGCCTGGATGAGCTTCAGCAGGATGTTTTCGACGTCTTCGCCGACGTATCCGGCCTCAGTCAGGGCCGTGGCGTCGGCGACGGCGAAGGGTACGTTCAGACGGCGGGCCAGGGTTTGCGCCAAGTACGTCTTGCCGCAGCCGGTGGGGCCGATCAGCAGGATATTGGACTTGGCGATCTCCACGTCTTCGTGGTGTCCGCCTTCGCCGAGGCCGGTCTTCGGTGCGTGGCCCGCCTGGATGCGCTTGTAGTGGTTGTAGACCGCGACGGCGAGGGAGCGTTTCGCGGGCTCCTGGCCAATGACGTATTCCTGGAGGAAATCGAAGATCTCCCGCGGCTTGGGCAGCTCGAAGCTACCAAGATCCGATACTTCGGCGAGTTCCTCTTCGATGATCTCATTGCAGAGTTCGATGCACTCGTCGCAGATGTACACGCCGGGCCCGGCAATCAGCTTCCGAACCTGCTTTTGGCTCTTTCCGCAGAAAGAACACTTCAGCAGATCCGTGCTCTCGCCAATCCGAGCCATGTGGGAATCCCTTCGTTTCATGCGGGTGGTGCAGCCCCGTACCTATCCGCAATTTCGCAAGATCGCAGCGGGGGCGCCACCATGACAACTTCCACTGTAGGACACAATGGGCTGCTTGGGTTGAAACAGAACGCCGATGCGGTCCATATTTCCTGAACCGCACCGGCGTCGAGTTTTGGCCAGTTACCTGGCGATCGCCTGGGGCTTGATCTTGCGGGAATCGAGCACCTGGTCGATCAATCCGTAGTTCATTGCCTCGGCAGCGGTGAGGATCTTGTCGCGCTCGATATCGTTGTTGACCTGTTCCGGCGTCCGGCCGGAGTGCTTGGCCAGCGTGTCCTCAAGCCATGAGCGCATGCGCATGACTTCTGCGGCCTGGATCTCGAGGTCGGAAGCCTGGCCCCCTTGGCCGCCGGACAGCGACGGCTGGTGGATCAGGACCCGGGCGTTGGGCAGGGCGAGGCGCTTGCCCGCCGTGCCCGCCGCGAGCAGCACGGCCGCGGCACTGGCCGCCTGGCCCAGGCAAACGGTCTGGATCTCCGGACGAATGTACGTCATCGTGTCGTAGATAGCCGTCATGGCCGTGAAAGAGCCGCCCGGCGAGTTGATGTACAACGTGATGTCGCGGTCCGGGTCCGTGGACTCGAGCACCAGCAGCTGGGCCATGATGTCGTCGGCGGATGCGTCGTCAACCTGCACGCCGAGGAAGATGATGCGGTCCTCGAAGAGCTTCGTGTACGGGTCCTGGCGCTTGAAGCCGTAGGGCGTACGCTCCTCGAATTGCGGGAGGACGTAGCGGCTGGACGGGAGATTACCGGCAGACCATCCAAAGTTGTAGTTCATTTTTATTGCTCCTGATCTGAATGTTTCTTGGTGCCGGTTAGTTCTCTGAGTTCGAGGCGTTGGCCGTTCCGCCACCGCCGGCAACCGAGCCTGCGTGAGCGGCGATCTTGTCGAAGAAGCCGTACTCGAGAGCGTCGACGGCCGTGAACCACTTGTCGCGGTCATTGTCCTTGAGGATGGTATCGACAGTCTGCCCGGTCTGTTCGGCAGTCAGCTCAGCCATCACCTTCTTCATGTGCAGGATCAATTCGGCCTGGATCTTGATGTCCGACGCCGTGCCACCGATGCCGCCGGAAGGCTGGTGCATCAGGATGCGGGCGTTGGGTGTGGCGTAGCGCTTGCCCTTGGTGCCCGAGGAAAGGAGGAACTGGCCCATGGAGGCCGCGAGCCCGGTGGCAACCGTCACGACGTCGTTCGGGATGAACTGCATGGTGTCGTAAATGGCCATGCCGGCAGTCACGGAGCCGCCAGGAGAGTTGATGTACAAGTAGATGTCCTTCTCCGGGTCTTCAGCGGAGAGGAGGAGGAGCTGGGAGCAGATCGCGTTGGCGTTCTCGTCGCGGACTTCGGATCCGAGCCAGATGATGCGCTCTTTCAGCAGGCGGTTGTAGATGTAGTTGTCCTGGGCCGCTGGATCGACGGTTGCCATCCTGGGGGCCTCTGCGTGCTGTGACATAAGTACTTACCTCTCGCTGGTGACAGGGCCATTGCTGAACTTGCCATCCCTGATCTTCACTACTTGGACACTAACCGTTTTCCACGGCGATTTGTTCTCCCAAATCGCGCTGTTCGCTGACGGCGCACGATTGCGGAAGGGGGCGCTTTCCATGCTCCCGGGCTTAAACCAAGCCGCCCCCGGATCAAGGATCCGGGGGCGGCGAGAGTTGAAACTAGAACTTCACTGCGGCGGGGTCGTCGCTCGGAACAACGGCTGCTTCTTCGGCCTCCTCGACGGAGACCTCTTCGCCAGCGGGGCGCACGAAGTCGCTGAGGTCCACCTTGTTGCCTTCGGAGTCGACAACCTCGGCCTGGCCGAGGACAACTGCGAGAGCCTTACGGCGACGTACCTCGGAAACCATCATGGGAACCTGGCCGCTCTGATCGATGATCTGGGCGAACTGGTTCGGATCCATGCCGTACTGGCTTGCCGTGCTGACGATGTAGTCGATCAGCTCGTTCTGGCTGACGCTCACTTCTTCCTTGTCGGCAATGGCGTCAAGGATGATCTCGTTCTGGAAGGCGCGGGCGGTGTTGGCCTTGACCTCGGCGCGGTGTTCCTCGGTGTCGTGCTCGCCTTCACCGTGGGCGTTCTCCGGGTTGAAGTGCGCTTCGAGCTGCTCTTCGACCACGGAGTCCGGAACCGGGACCTCGATGAGCTCGACGAGCTTGTCCAGGACCTTGTCGCGGGCTTCGACGCCCTGGCCGACGACCTTGGACTCAGCGGCCTGCTTGGCAAGGTCTTCACGCAGTTCGGCAAGGGTGTCGAACTCGGATGCCAACTGGGCGAAGTCGTCGTTGGCCTCAGGAAGCTCGCGCTCCTTGACGGTCTTGACAGCAACCTTCACCTGGGCTGCCTCGCCGGCGTGCTCGCCGCCAACCAGCGTGGTGTCGAAGATTGCTTCTTCTTCGGCAGAAAGGCCGGTGACGGCCTCGTCGAGGCCCTCAAGCATGGTGCCTGCGCCAACCTGGTAGGACAGGCCGGTGGCGGAGTCGATCTCGGCGCCGTCGATCGTGGCGGTGATGTCGATGGTCAGGAAGTCACCATCGGCGGCCGGGCGGTCAACGGACTTCAGCGTGCCGAAGCGGCCGCGGAGCTCGTCGAGGCCCTTGTCGACGTCGGCGTCGGAGGAATCGGCTGCGGCAACCTCGACCTTGATGCCGGCGTAGTCGGGCAGTTCAACCTCGGGACGGACGTCGATCTCAACCTGGAACTTCAGCTCACCGTCGGTCGAGGACGGGTCCGGAACCTCGGTGATCTCAACCTCGGGACGGCTCAGCGGGCGGAGGCCGGCTTCCTGGACGGCAGCCTGGTACCAGCCGTTGAGGCCATCGTTGATGGCGGTCTCCAGGACGTAGCCGCGGCCAACGCGCTGGTCAACCAGCTTGGAGGGAACCTTGCCCTTGCGGAACCCGGGAACCTGGATCTGCGAAGCAACGGTCTTGTAAGCGGCATCGATGCTCGGCTTCAGTTCCTCAAAGGGAACCTCAACGTTGAGCTTGACCCGCGTGGCGGTGAGGTTCTCGACAGCGCTCTTCACAGTCTAAGTACTCCTGGTTTTGTGGGATGGGGTTCTGCCGCGTTCCGGATCGGAACAGGCACACAGAGTCGGGGTGACAGGATTTGAACCTGCGACTTCCTGCTCCCAAAGCAGGCGCTCTAGCCAAGCTGAGCTACACCCCGTGAATGCACAGGACAGTCTACGGGCATCTCGGCGGAGAATGCACATTTGACACTTGGCCCCTGAATTAGGTTTAGTTATATCCGGCTTCAACAGCCGCCGGAAAGATGCGCGGATCGCTCTGAGAGATTCATAGAGATCCATGCAGTCTTGCCCGGGGACGTAGCTTAATGGTAAAGCCTCAGTCTTCCAAACTGATTACGCGGGTTCGATTCCCGTCGTCCCCTCCAAGAACGAAGGGCCCCTCATCGAGGGGCCCTTTCGTGTTTCCGGATGTCTGCACCCAGCCAGCGCCGGACGTCAGTTCTGGCAGCCGGGGCACCAATAGAGTTTGCGCGCACCGATCTCGGCCATCCCCACCGCTTCGCCGCATCGCCGGCACGGCTGGCCCTGCCGCTTGTAGACATAGTGCGCCTCGCCGTCGAGCGCTCCGGCGTTCCCGCCGCTCCACAAAGCCGACGGGGTCGTAACAATCCGCCCGTCACGGACGCCGTCGGACATCGCCGCCACGGTGTCATCCCAGAGTCGTCCGGCGGTTTCGGGGCACAGGGAGCTGCCAGGAGTCCACGGATCAACGCGCTGGCGGAACAGTACCTCCGCGCGATAGATGTTGCCGATCCCCGCCACGACCGACTGGTCCATGAGGAGGAGCCCGAGGGCGGTCTTGCGGCGCAGCAAGCGCCGGATGAACTCCTCGCGGTCGCCGGAGTGGTTGTGGAGGGGATCGGGACCTAAGCGTGCCAGGACGGCCGCGGCCTCTGCTTCGGTGATCGCGGCGCACGTGGTGGCGCCCCTCAGGTCTGCCCAGCCGTTCGCCGAAACGAGGCGCACGCGCACGGCACCCACGGGCTCGGGCGGACCCGCGTAGCTGCTTCCAGGGCTCCCCGCGCGGGGACCCGCACCCAGCCCGTCATCCTGCCCTGCGTCCTGCGAGAAGGTCTCCCGTTCGCCGATCCGCCGCGGCGCACCGATGCTCGAGGCCCCGCGGAAAGACTCATCGCCACCGAAACTCCACGCACCATAGAGACCCAGATGGACGTGCAGAAGAACCCCATGGTCAAAACGGAGGAAGAGCTGCTTGCCGTGCGCCGTCGCTTCGAGCAGCTCGTGGCAGTCCAAAAGCGCCGCGCCCGCTGCGAACCGGCCTTGGGGGCTGGAGACCTCCAGCACCTGGCCGGCGAAAACATCCTGGAACTGGCGTGCCAGGCGATGGATGGAATGCCCTTCAGGCACTACGCTACGATTTCGCCGGTGTTCTCATAGACGGCGATTTTTCCGATGCGGCGCACGTGGCGTTCGTCGTTGCTGAACGGTTCTTGCAGGAAGGCCTCGATCAGTTCGGTGGCTTCCTCGACGGTGTGCTGGCGGCCGCCGACGGCAACCACGTTGGCGTCGTTGTGCTCGCGGGCCAGTTTCGCTGTGGAGAGGTTCCAGGCGAGTGCGGCCCGGACACCCTTGACCTTGTTCGCGGCAATCTGTTCACCGTTGCCGGATCCGCCCAGGACGATGCCCAGTGCGTGCACACCGGCCTCTTGGTCGGCGACAACGGCAGCGGCCGCGTTGATGCAGAACGAAGGGTAGTCGTCGAGGGCGTCATACACCTTGGGGCCGTGGTCGACGACGTCGTAGCCCTTGGCCGTCAAGTGGCTCACGAGGTGGGCGCTGAGCTCCATGCCGGCGTGGTCCGTGGCGATGTGGACGCGGGGTGTGGTCACAGGAAGTCCATTCAGTCTGGCGCGCGAACGCGGCAATGCCGGGCGCGGCGGTGAGGGATGCGGTTCCTAGGTTACTAGGATGGGGCCCCGCCTCACCTCTTAAGACGAAGCCAGCAGGCCGGACAATCCTCCGGCTCTCAGGGGGCCGGAGGCTGTTCGCCGCGCTGGGCACGCGCAGCGACCCGGTTCAGGATTCCTGCGAGCCGGTCCGCCGTGGCCGAGGTCCCGGCGCTGAATGCCACCCTGCGGCCGCTGACCTGGCGGACGACGACGGCGGGACCGCTGCTTACGAGCATGGCCGTGGCTCCTCCGTGGTGCCGGAGCCCCCAGCCGCCAAAGTCGGCGGCCCTGACTTCCTGCGCGGCAGCGCCTGCGATATCCACGGCAGGCACAGTGAGGACCCGCAAAACGCCCGCGACAAAGACCTGCACGCCTCCCCTGTCCGCCCTGACCCGGACGAAGAGGAAACAGGCTCCGATGACGGCGACCACTGCGAGCAATGCGCCCAACCACGGGAGCGCAATCGCGATCAACATGGCGGGGAACAAGGTGGCCACGCAGATCATCACGAACACCGAACTCCGGGCGTGGACCCACAGCAACATGGAATCCTCCGCCAGGCCGGGGTCTTCCCTCCGGATCCTTTCGGCCTCGAGGGCGGCGTCGTCTTCCGGCGTCCAATGCGGGTCGGGCTTGAAAGCCATCATCATGACCACGCCCAGGGGCAGCGCCGCGCCCGCGCCCAGCGCGAGGACCGTGGCATCAACGTGGGAGCTGCGGGCGTCAGCGAGGCCCGTCTGCCCCACGAGGCCGGCGGCAAGCACGGAGGTGATGAAGAGGGTCACCATAAGGCCCATGCCCATCATGACCCGGCGCATGATCACGGGCCGGGCAAGGGGAACGGCCTGGATGAACACCAGCCAGCCCGCGACGACCAGGAACCCTCCGCCGCCTAAAACGTAGGCGAGGAACGGTGCGAAGCTGATGCCGCCGTCGGCGTTCCACGCGATGGCGACAGGATCGGGAAGGTTGTTGCGCAACATGAGTGCGCACACAGCAAATGCGCCCGCCAGCAGCAGTGGAAATGCCACCGCAAAGCGGAGTGCCCGGAGGTCAAACGAGTCGCGCATCTTTCCCATATTCCAACGCTACCCCGCGCCGGCGACACTGTGATCGAGCTTCCTTGCCAAGGGGGGATCAAGTGAAAGAATGACTTCACAGCGCCGGCGCTGGCTGAAACCAACCGGCTTCTCGACACCATTCTTGGAGGCAAACCTTGCCAGGCCTGAACCTGACGCGCGCCGAAGCCGGACAGCGCGCAGAATTGCTCACCGTGAGCTCGTATGACGTCACCCTCGACTTGACGAAGGGCGCCACGGTATTCGGCTCCACCACGGTGGTGAAGTTCTCCGCCGTCGAGGGCTCCTCGAGCTTTATCGACGCGATCACGGAGACCGTGCACAGCGTGACACTGAACGGCATCGAACTCGATCCGGCAGCGGTGTCCGACGGCGTGCGCATTGAATTGCCCGGGCTCGCCGCGGAGAACGAACTCAAGGTAGTTGCCGATGCCCCCTACATGAACACCGGTGAGGGCCTGCACCGTTTCGTGGACCCGGTGGACAACGAGGTCTACCTGTACACGCAGTTCGAGGTGCCGGATTCCCGCCGCATGTTCGCTGTCTTCGAGCAGCCGGACCTGAAGGCCGCATTCACGTTCACGGTCACTGCGCCCTCGCACTGGGACCTGATCTCCAACTCGCCCACTCCGGTACCGGTGGAAACCACTCCCGGAGACGGCGGCGGAGCGCGCTCCGTCTGGCATTTCGCCCCCACTCCCCGCATCTCTTCCTACGTCACTGCCTTGATCGCGGGACCGTACCAATCGGTCCGCAGCAAGGTCACCAGCTCGGATGGCCGGGTCATCCCGCTCGGGGTGTTCGCCCGCAAGTCCCTCATGCAATACCTGGACGCGGACAACATCTTCGAACTGACCCGCCAGGGTTTTGAGTTCTTCGAGGCCCAGTTCGGATTCCCCTATCCCTTCGAGAAGTACGATCAACTGTTCGTTCCCGAGTTCAATGCCGGCGCCATGGAAAACGCCGGTGCGGTGACCATCCTCGAAGGCTACGTGTTCCGGGGGAAGGTCACCGACGCCCAGATCGAGCGCCGCGCCATTACCGTGCTGCACGAATTGGCCCACATGTGGTTCGGGGACCTCGTCACGATGCGATGGTGGAACGACCTCTGGCTCAACGAGTCCTTTGCCGAGTACATGTCCCACTTGGCTGCTGTCGAGAACACGGAATTCGACCGGGCGTGGACCACTTTTGCCTCGGTGGAGAAATCCTGGGCGTACCGGCAGGACCAACTGCCCACGACGCACCCGATTTTCGCCGAGATCAACGATCTCCAGGACGTCGAGGTCAACTTCGATGGCATCACGTATGCCAAGGGAGCTTCCGTTCTGCGGCAGTTGGTTGCCTGGGTGGGACCGGAACAGTTCATGGCCGGTGTCCGCGAATACTTCCAGAAGCATGCCTGGCAGAACACCGAACTGGTGGACCTCATGAAGGAACTCGAAGCTGCCAGCGGCCGCGATTTGGACCAGTGGGGCAAGCTCTGGCTCGAGACTGCCGGCGTCAATACCCTCTCCCCCGAGCTCGAGGTCGGCGCCAACGGCATCATCACGTCCTTTGCGATCCTGCAGACGGCTATCGACGAGCAGCCCACGCTGCGGCCGCACCGCCTCGCCGTCGGATTCTACGACCTCTCAGCCGAAGGCAAGCTTGAGAGGACCCACCGTGAAGAGCTCGACGTCGACGGCTCCCGGACCGACGTCTCCGCCCTTGCCGGAAAGGCACGTCCGGACCTGGTCCTGCTCAACGACGACGACCTCGCCTACGCCAAGGTGCGCCTCGACCCCACATCCTTGGCCACTGCGAAGGCCCACCTGAAGGACTTCGCCGGCAGCCTGCCGCGCACCCTCGTGTGGGGCTCGGCCTGGGATGCGGCCCGCGACGGCGAAACCCCGGCCCGTGGCTACGCCGAGCTGATCCTGGCGAACATCGCGTCCGAGACCGATTCTTCCGTGATCCAGACCCAGCTCCGGCAGCTGGCCACCACCCTGACTTACTACGTCGCAGCCGCGCACAAGGATGCCGCCACGGTGGCCGCCGCTGACGCGCTGTGGGAACTCTCGACCACCGCGGCCGCCGGATCGGACGCCCAGCTCCAATTCGTGAAGTCCTTCGCGCTGCTCGCCGCGAGCAGCTCCCAATTGGACACAGTCCAGGCGGTCCTGGACGGCAGCACCGTCCTGGACGGCCTGGCCGTTGACCAGGACTTGCGCTGGGAACTCCTCACCGCGCTGGTGGTGGGCGGGCGCCAGGGCCAGGACCGGATCGACGCCGAACTCGAGCGGGACCACACGGCCAATGGCCAGAACGCGGCCGCTTTGGCGACGGCAGCCCTTCCCACCCCCGAGGCCAAGGCCGCCGCGTGGAAGAAGATCGTGGTCACAGGTGAGCTTTCCAACGCCATTCAAAGCTCCGCCGTCGCGGGCTTCACCCGGGTGCTGGACACCTCCCTGTTGGAGCCGTACGCCGAAGAGTACTTTGCGGCCGTACCGGAGATTGTTGCTACCCGCACCCATGCGCTGGCCCAGCAAATCGTCGTCGGGCTCTACCCGGCGCAGCTGACCACGCAGGCCACGGTTGACCGCACGGACAAGTTCCTCGCTGAGCTGCCGGCGGATAGCAGCGCCCTGCGGCGCATGATGCTGGAAAACCGCGACGGCGTCGCCCGCGCCTTGAAAGCCCGCGCGGCAGACGTCTAGAAACCGTCGGGCAAATCACCGTCGGGCCCCGGTTCCGCTTCAGCGGGACCGGGGCCTCCTGTGTGCCGGCCGCGAACGCACCGCCGCTAGACTTTCCGCATGAGCCTGGACGAACACAGCTATTCCCTGACCGTGCGCTGGACCGGAAATGTGGGCACAGGGACTTCCACCTATCGCGGCTATACCAGGGACCACGACGTCGAGATCCCCGGCTTGCCCGTCCTGAAGGGCTCCTCGGATCCCACCTTCCATGGAGACCGTAGCCGGTACAACCCCGAGCAACTTCTCCTCGCCGCTCTTTCCCAATGCCACATGCTGTCCTTCCTGCATGTTGCGGTCAAACACGGCGTGGTTGTCACCGATTATGTAGACCACGCCGAGGGCATGATGAGGCTCAATCGCGATGGCAGCGGCCAGTTCGAGAACGTCACCTTGAAACCGCAGGTCACCGTTGCCGACCCGGACCATATTTCCCTCGTGGACGAACTGCACCATGAGGCCAACCAGGTGTGCTTTATCGCCCGGAGCGTCAATTTTCCCGTTCTTCATGAGCCGAGCACGACGGCGACCGCCAGCTAACCAGATGACGTGAGGCTGTTCCGCCAAGAATCATGATGCGCATCCGGCCAGGCTACGGCGATAGGGTTGACCGTGGACAGAGTGTTCAGCGCCCGGCAATAAAGGGCCTGGCGAACAATTGGATCCCGTGAGGAGCATTCCCGCACATGAACGTCGCCTCGTCGACCGACAACATCGTGGCCGATGCAGCCAAGATCGATTACGTGTCAATCTTCGTGACGCTGGGCATTGGGTTGGTGTTCTGGGTTGTGGCCCGGTTCATCATCCTGCGTATTACCCGCCGCGTGGCAGAGGGCACCAGTTTCTTCAAGAAACCGCATTTCAGGTGGGTCCAGCCGGCCTTCCGGGCGCTCGACCATGAACGGCGCGCCCAACGCGCCCACACGATCGGCTCGCTGCTGACAAGCGTGTTGAGCGTGGTGGTGGTGGTCATCGTCATCATCTACGTACTCAAATACCTGAATGTGGATATTGCACCGCTGCTCACCAGCGTCGGGATTTTGGGTGTGGCCATTGGCTTCGGAGCCCAACAGCTCATCCGCGATTTCCTGTCCGGCATTTTCATCACCATCGAGGACCAGTTCGGGATCGGCGATGTGATCGTGACCACCGAAGTGATTGGCACCGTTGAATCCGTAGGCCTCCGGATCACCCGACTCCGGGCCGAAGACGGCGCCATCTGGTATCTGCGCAACGGAGAAATCCTGAGGGTGGGCAACCGCTCGCAAGGCGACTACGTGCCGGAGGAACCAGCAGTCCCGGACGACGTTCCGCCGGCACCCCCGGGTACTTCGCCTGCCGAAACCGCTGCATCCGGCGCGCCTCAATCTTCAAGGGAATCCCTCAAGATTCAAGAGCAGAAAGCCGGTGAGTGACATGGGCGGCCAGCCGGTATCCTCGACACCGCAGCCAGCCGAACGGCGGCAGTTGATGCAAAACGATCCGTTCAGCCAACCTGCCTACACCGACAGCTTCTTTGAGGCCATCGGTGGCCACGAGACTTTCGTGAGGCTCATCGATGTCTTCTACGACGGGGTCGCAGGAGATCCATTGCTCCGGCCCATGTACCCGGAACAAGACCTCGCCCCGGCAAAGCGACGGTTCCTCATGTTTCTTGAGCAGTATTGGGGCGGCCCAGGTACCTACAGCGAGGAACGCGGGCACCCCCGGTTGAGGATGCGGCATATGCCGTTCCAGGTGACGCCCGAAGCCAAGGACCGCTGGCTCTTCCACATGCGCGCGGCAGTGGATTCGCTCGGCTTGTCGCCGCTTCACGAAGGCACACTGTGGGACTACATGGAGCGGGCCGCGCTCACGATGGTCAACAGCCCGTCGGTCCAGCAGCCCTGAGGGCGTGGGCGCTTAGGGATGTACCTGCCTAGAGTGGGGCAGCAGGGTCCCTACGTGGCGCGGAACGCGACACGAAAGGGCCTGCCTAGAGTGGGGCAGCAGGGTCCCTACGTGGCGCGGAACGCGACACGAAAGGGCCTGCCTAGAGTGGGGCAGCAGGGTCCCTACGTGGCGCGGAACGCGACACGAAAGGGCCTGCCCCAATCTCAGCGGGCCTGGAAGCCCAGGCCCGATCCGGATCGTGCCAGGATGTGGCCCCGGCTCCCGCTGAGCCGGAACCAACGGCCGTTGCGGAAGAGCCGGTGTTCGCCGTCGCCAAGGAAACCGAGCGCCAACGCCGCGAACGCTGCGCCGGCGGGCACGCCGTCGAGTCCCGGAATCTCCCGGCCCCACACCGCGGCCCTGGCATTGTTGACGATTAACGCACCAGGCTGATCCGGAACGATCCCGGCCACCTCGGCAATGCCGGCATTCGCCACAGACTTGAGTTCGGCGTCGGGCACTGAACCCAGAGGCTCCCAGCCGCTGCGGGGTGCACCGACTCCTGCCCACGATTCGGAAACGGTCGACGGCGGGATCGGAAGCTCGACGTCGTCGGCACCGGAACGCGCCAAGCGGTCCAGGACCGAGGACAGGCTCACGGTGACGTCCGCTTGCGCGTCATCGGCGAGGGCGATGGTCCGAAGCCCGAGAATGGTCGGCGTCGCTTCGCCCAGGAGGCGCGGCCTCAGGACGCACACATACGCAGCCAGGACCCGTCCGGAGGCCTGCAGCCGGATGGCGCCATCGTCGATGCTCTTGGCACGCGTGACATAAGTGCGGAGATCCGCCAGATCACGGGGATCGACGAAATGGAAGGACTGGGTCAATACATCGGACACATCATCGACTCTACCGGCATGTCCGCGGTTGAGAGGGGTCAGGGGGCGTCTAGAGTCGAACCATGACTGACGCGCGCGCCGGCCTGGAACATCAGGTCGCCCTTGAGGACCCCACATCCACCCTCATCGACCTGTTGTCCCTGGCCGACTTCGACGGCGCGAGGACAGCCGAGGACATCTTCCTCGGCCCCTCCCAGAAACAGCCACGCCACCGCGTGTTCGGCGGGCAGGTGCTCGCCCAGTCGCTCGTGGCCGGTATGCGCACGGTCGAGGAGGACCGAACCGTCCATTCCATGCATGGCTATTTCCTTCGTCCGGGCGACGCCAACCAGCCCATCACTTTCAGCGTTGAACGGCTTCGTGACGGACGCTCGTTCTCCGCCCGGCGCGTGCACGCCTACCAGGAAGGCCAACCGATCCTGTCGATGATCGCTTCCTTCCAGACCGAAGCGGAGGGCGTGGAACACCAGTCCTCCATGCCGGCCGGTATCCCGGACCCCGAAACGCTGCCCAGCACGGCGGAACTGCTGCAGAAGTACGACCATCCGCTCGCCCGCCACATGTCCTTCGAGCGGCCCTTCGATGTCCGCCACGTCGATCCCGCAATCTATGTGGAGGCGCCGAAAGACCGGGCCGCCAGCAATGCCGTCTGGATGAAGACCTTTGGCCCGATGCCGGACGATCCCAACCTCCATTTGGCCGCCCTGGCCTACGCGAGCGACTACACCATCCTGGAATCGGTGCTGCGCAAGAACGGATTGAGCTGGATGGTGCCAGGCATGAGCGTAGCGAGCCTTGACCACGCCATGTGGTGGCATCGCCCCGTCCGCGTGGACGAGTGGCTGCTCTACGTGCAGGAGTCCCCCAGCGCCCAAGGCGCCCGCGGACTCGCCACCGGCAAGATCTTCAGCCGCGATGGCCGGCACGTCGCCACGGTAGCGCAAGAGGGCATGCTCCGGATCCCGTCGTAGCTGCCCGCGTAGCTGCCACAACGCCGCCAGGATCATCGAAGCAAAGAAAGGCCGGCACCCCGGAGAAATATCCAGGGCGCCGGCCTTCTGTGGAGCAATTCGCTTAGTCGCGGGTCAGCTTGCGGTGCGTGACACGGTGCGGCTTGGCAGCGTCCGCACCGAGGCGCTCCACCTTGTTCTCCTCGTAGGACTCGAAGTTACCCTCGAACCAGTACCACTTCGACGGGTTCTCCTCGTCGCCTTCGTAGGCCAGGATGTGGGTGGCAACCCGGTCGAGGAACCACCGGTCGTGCGAGACAACTACGGCGCAGCCGGGGAACTCGAGCAAGGCGTTCTCAAGGCTGCTGAGGGTTTCGACGTCGAGGTCGTTGGTGGGCTCGTCAAGAAGCAGGAGGTTTCCGCCCTGCTTGAGGGTCAGTGCCAGGTTCAGGCGGTTACGCTCACCACCGGAGAGCACCCCGGCCTTCTTCTGCTGGTCCGGCCCCTTGAAGCCGAAGGCCGCGACGTAGGCGCGGGAAGGCATTTCAACATGGCCGACCTGGATGAAGTCCAGACCGTCTGAAACGACCTCCCACAGGGTCTTGTTGGGGTCGATGCCGCCACGGCTCTGGTCTGCGTAGGAGATCTTGACCGAGTCACCGATCTTGAGGTCGCCGCCGTCGAGCGGCTCAAGCCCGACGATGGTCTTGAACAAGGTCGTCTTGCCGACGCCGTTAGGACCGATGACGCCGACGATGCCGTTCCGGGGCAGCGTGAACGAAAGCCCGTCGATCAAGGTCCGGTCCTCGAAGCCCTTCTGCAGGTTCTTGGCCTCCAGAACCAGGCCACCCAGACGCGGTCCGGGCGGAATCTGGATTTCCTCGAAGTCGAGCTTCCTGGTGCGGTCAGCCTCGGCTGCCATTTCCTCGTACCGGGCCAGACGAGCCTTCGACTTGGTCTGGCGACCCTTGGCGTTGGAGCGGACCCACTCAAGTTCCTCGGTGAGACGCTTGGCCTGCTTGGCGTCCTTCTTACCCTGGATTTCGAGGCGGGCGCGCTTCTTCTCCAAGTATGTCGAGTAGTTGCCCTCATAGGGGTAAAGGCGGCCGCGGTCCACTTCACAGATCCACTCGGCGACGTGGTCCAGGAAGTAGCGGTCGTGAGTGATGGCGAGGACGGCACCGGGGTAGGAAGAGAGGTGCTGCTCCAGCCACAGGACACTTTCGGCGTCCAAGTGGTTGGTGGGCTCGTCAAGGAGCAGGAGGTCGGGCTTCTGCAGCAGGAGCTTGCAGAGCGCTACGCGCCGGCGCTCACCACCGGACAGGACGGTCACGTCGGAGTCGCCCGGCGGGCAGCGGAGTGCGTCCATGGCCTGCTCAAGCTGGGAATCGATGTCCCACGCGTCTGCAGCGTCGATGGCTTCCTGAAGGTGGCCCATTTCCTCGAGCAAGGTGTCGTAGTCGGCGTCCGGGTTGGCCATTTCCTCGGAGATCGCGTTAAAGCGCTGGATCTTCGAGTAGATCTCGCCCACGCCTTCCTGGACGTTGCCCAGGACGGTCTTTTCCTCGTTCAGGGGCGGCTCCTGCAGGAGGATGCCCACGGAGTAGCCGGGGCTGAGGCGGGCTTCGCCGTTCGACGGTGTGTCGATACCAGCCATGATCTTCAGGATCGTGGATTTGCCGGCTCCGTTCGGACCAACGACGCCGATCTTCGCGCCAGGGAAGAACGACATGCTGACATCGTCCAGGATTAGTTTTTCGCCAACGGCCTTGCGAGCCTTGGTCATCGTATAAATGAATTCCGCCATGCCGTTAAATCTAATGGGTGGCAAGGCATAACTCACATTCGGCCCTGCTAGCGGGAATCCCCGACGAAGCATTTGCCGCTGGCCAACACTGGCAAGACCGTCACGGAAACCTGACCGGCCCTGATCTCGCCCATGACGCAGTCCTTGTCCAGTCTGGCTGCGGCCTCGATGGCGTCGACATCCAGTCCCGTTGGCGTCTTGCTCACGGATACCTCGACCGCAGGGGCCGGAATGCCGGCCGATACGAGTTGCGATCGCAGTTCGTCTTGTGCCGGTTTCGGGGTTGCGGCGGCAATGGTCTTCAGTACGGACTCCATCGTCTGCTTCAGTGCCGCGGTTCCCGCGCTGAGCGACGCCGACGCCGATGAGCTTCCACCCCCGGGCGTGACAGCGGGGGTGGCACTGGCTGTACTCGATGGGGCAGGCGATGAGACCGGCGTGTTTCCTGAAACCACGGGAGCAGGCGCCGTGCAGCCGGCCACCAGCCCGGCCACGAGTAACGGTACTGCAAGCAGCAAACCCGGGCTTCCGGCCGCGTCGCGGCGTCCTGATCGTTTTCGCGGCGTTCCCCTGCTCATCACCCGGCCATTCTGCCATGCGGCGCCCTACCCGCCGCGCCACATGGCATCCGCAGATGTCCGCGGCATCCCTGTTTCCGGCCTCTCATCATTCAAGCCCTGGCGTCCACAAGTTCTCCGGTGTGAGTATCAACGAGAAGCGACTCATCGCCTTCTCCGGCCGAAAGGATAACTTCCCGCTCAGACGCGGCACTGCCGTCTTCGTCGTCATGCGGGCCGTCTTCACCATCATCCTCGGCCGAGGGCCACGGGTTCTCCGGCTCCGCCTCAGCGGCGGCGGGCATACTCTGCGGGCTGGTGCTAGTGGTAGTCCTGATGAAGTTCGCCGAGCCCCACATGAGGTCGTGCCCCACCGACTCGGCGACGATTTCGGCAACGTGGTAGATCTTGCCGTCGTGTTCCCACTGCCTCAACTTGAGTTTCCCGACCACGATGACCCGCTGGCCCTTCCTGACGCTGCATCCGATGTTTCCCGCGAGATGCCTGAACGCCTGGACGCTGAACCAATTGGTGTTGCCATCCACCCAGACATCGTTCGCGCGGTCGAACCTGCGGGCCGTGGAGCCCAGCCGGAACGAGGCCGTCCCCGTCCCGCCTGGTGTCGTCGAACTTTTGGGTTCCGTGGCAACGAATCCCCGGACTGTGATGATGTCATTCATGGTCTTGTCCTAACGTGAGTTGAGCTGCCTGCCTGGCTCTTTCAGCTTCACGTGCCGCGAACTTCCGCGGCAGTACCTAGTTCACGTATGTGGATAGCCCGACGCAATGGCCGCCTGTGGGGGAACAGTCAGGTCGAAACCGGGCCGACCACATAGGCAGCCGCCGCAATGTAAACTCTTGATGGCACCTCAGCCACGTGCTGAGAGTGCGCCGCCTGCCTCGGTAGCTCAGAGGATAGAGCAGGAGCCTTCTAATCTCTTGGTCGGGGGTTCGATTCCCTCCCGGGGCACCCAAAGAGCGGCTCTGAACTGCGAAAACGTAGTCCAGAGCCGCTCTTCTCTTGCCTTCAGATGCGTCGGATCCACCGTTTATCCGCCAGAATCATTTCCCCGGAACCGAAAGTCCGTAAAGCCTGCGGACCGCAAGCTGCGTTGCGGAGTCACGCGCTTCGACCACCCGGCATGCCGCTGCTTGGTTAACGACAGCAGCGCAAGAGGCTCAAAAGTCGGGTATGGACCACTCGCGACGGTGGTTACGAGCCAATCTACAGTTTCGCTGAGGATCCGTTCCGGGCCGGACAGGCCGGACTGCCACGACTGAGCACAGACAATCGACGACCTGAGATTGGTGAAGAACTTGGACGGACAACAATCGATCTGGGTCATTGCGGTGCTGACGGGCGCGGCATTCGCAGCACTTGTTTTGGTCTTTGGGCGGCGACCCACGGCGCTCAAAAATCACAAGCGGTTTGCCAAACACCGCGAACGCGACGCCGGAATCAGGCGGGCAGCTAAGCCGAAGGCGGGATCACGCAGCCGACCGGATGGGCTCGGGGCCGCCCCTCCGGACGGGGTCGACCTTTACACTGACCACACGCGGCACTAGGTGACATTTGGCAACGGCAAGCGGCCAACCGTCCGGCCCGGGACGCGGGAGCAGGTGCCCAGGAAGGCACGGGAGTTTGGTCGGTGAGCTGGTTCGTGGTTTCTCCCGGCCACCGCCGGAGCGGGGTGTCCGCCGCACTGCTGGAGGCCGCCGTCGGGCATGCCTTCGCGCATGGCGCCGAAATCGTGGAAGGCTACCCCGTGGATTCCTCGCTGCGGCCCAGGGCCGGTCCGGCCGATCTCTACCAGGGAACTGTGAAGCTGTTCGGGGCGCCTGGCTTCTTTACGGTTTCCACAGCGGTGTCCGGAAGGGCGGTCATGCGCCGACGGCGCTGATTTATCGTGCCCCGTACGCCGAAGAAACAACCCAGCTAAGGCAGTGTCAACACAACCGGGCCGTCCGCAGTGATCGCCACCGTGTGTTCACTGTGCGCCGCACGGCGGCCGTTGGCGGAGCGCAGGGTCCACTGGTCGTCGTCGTGGTAGTAGTCGTCGCTGCCGCCCAGGATCAACATCGGCTCGATGGCGATCACCAGGCCCTCCACGAGCTTCACGCCACGGCCCGGCCGTCCGAAGTTCGGCACGCTCGGCTCGGCGTGCATGGTCCTGCCAATGCCGTGCCCACCGTGATCTGCAAGGATCCCGTAGCCGCTGCGTTTGGCCTCTCCGCCAATGGCGTACGCAAGGTCGCCCATCTTGTTTCCAATCCTGGCGGCCTCGATTCCGCGGGCGAGGGCGGTGTCCGTGGCATCGATCAACTCCTGGTCCACCGGATCCGCAGTACCCACAATGAAACTGACTGCCGCGTCCCCGCACCAACCCTCCACGAATGCCCCGCAATCGACGCTCAACAGATCGCCGTCCTGCAACACATATCCGTCCGGGATGCCGTGCACCACGGCGTCGTTGACGCTCGTGCAAATGACCCCTGAAAATGGCGTGGACGCCCACCGCGGACGGTAATTCAGGAACGCGGGCTTGGCTCCGGCGTCCTTCATGAAAGCGGCAGCAACTTCGTCCAGTTCCTTGAGAGACACTCCAACCCCGGCGTGCGTACGAACCGCCGAAAGCGTGTTGGCAACCACTCTTCCGGCTTCGCGCATGAGCGCAATCTCTTCTGGGGTCTTCACCATAGACACTGAGGCCTCCAAGCATGAGGAACCAGGGGCCGGACCGGCCACCGGACGAACTCTTTCCACCCACTCTATGGGCGCCCTTATCCCAGTCAACAGGGTTGCGTGTCCGCCTCGGTCCACGAGTGTCCTAAAGTCGCGGTATGGAGCACCGAAGAATCGCCATCATCCGGGTACGCCTGCAGGCAGTGGCAGATCCGGACCGTGCGAAAACGGCGCAGGCGTACATGAAACGATGTACGGCAGCTGTGGCGGGAAGCTACATCGCGGGAAGAACGCTACGCGGCCATCGACCTGACCTCGCTTAAGGCTGAGCCCGTTGTCCCTACGTGAAGCGATGAAACACCTCGGGTGAATCCGGCTCAGGACTTCGGTTTGAGCTTGAGTTTCAAAATTCCGCGGCGTGGGCGGAACAGCACGTGGGTCTTCTTGTCAAAGAACACCAGATAGGCGATGAAAGAGACCGCGATGGCGATGGCCACTCCGCGCACCACCTCGATGGGGATCCATTGGAAGACACTCAATTGGTCCGTCAGGGCGATAAGGGTGAAGAACGCCGTCAAATAGAAGACCGTCCGAAGCTGGGCGCCGTCCGCGATGCCCGTCACGGTAAAGAACACCAGCAGCCACACCATGTACCAAGGCTGGATCACCGGCGCCAGGACGACGACTGCGGCGAAGGCCCAGGCCATCCTGCGAAGCACCGTCTTGTTGAACTCGGCTTCGTCGTCGAGCGGCGGAGGCATACCGATTCCGCGGCCTGGCGTTCGTACGGCGAGCCAGACGATGGCAAGCGCCGAGACCGCCGTTCCCGCGGTCTGGATAACGTCCGTCACGGGCGCGCCGGGACCCCCGAAAAGTCCGACGACGAATCCCGCCGTGTGTGCCAGCAAGCCAACCGGCGCGTACCAGATCCAGACGGCGCCGGGAGTCTGGAGGGCGCCAAGCCAGCCAAATCCCAGGCCGTTCACCAATCCTGTGGCGGCCAGGAGCCCTAGGGACAAGCCCAAGGTAGCCGCCCAGCAGATCATTCTGCGGCCCCAGCCGGCACGTGCACCGGCCCACAGCAGTCCGGCAAAAGGCAAGGCAATCAAAGTAATCGGCTTGATGGCGATCGAGGCCGTGATCAGCACGATTCCAAGCACGGGCCGTCTGACCGAGGCGAAGTACAGCCCGGCTACTACCAGTCCCAACATCAAGGAGTCGTTATGCGCGCTGGCGATGAAGTTGATCAGGAGGACCGGGTTGAGGACCCCAAGCCAGAGCGCCCGGTCGGGGTTCACTCCGTGGAGCGCAGCCAAGCGGGGAACGTAGACAGCGAGCAGTATGACCCCGGCGAGGGCGGCCAGGCGGAAGGGAATCAGTGCAAGCTCGGGGACACTGGCGCTCACCCACACGGCGCCCTGTTCGATCCAGAGCCACAGCGGACCGTAAGGCGTCGGTGCTTCGGTCCACAATTTGTCGGGTCCTAGTGAAAAGTAATTGCTCAGGGCGGAGATGCCGTTGGTGTATGGATTCAGGCCCTGCTCCATGAGACGGCCCTGGCCGATGTAGGCATAGGCGTCCCTGCTGAACAACGGCAAGCTGAACATCATCGGGACTGCCCACATCCACAATGCGCGCCGAAGGACGGGACGCGAGGACGGGTTCCATCCGCCGATCCGCTGGGCAATGCGCAACCAAGAGCGCAGGAGCAGGAGTGCCCCGAGGCAGAGCATCACGGTGCACAGGATCACGCCAACAGGAGATGTCCTGGCCATGATGAAGATGGGGGTCCGGATCAAGCCGCTGCTACTGGCCAACCAGCCGACGCCGACCGAACCTGCGACCATGAGCAACGACCCGACGAGCCCTTGGACGATCGCCGTCCTTGCCGCTTTGGCTATCACAGTGCCGTGTACCGGGGCGTTGGAATCGCCAAGCGCCTCTGGATGAGCCAACGAACTCCCCACCTCACGCTCACGAAACTTCGACGTCACCATCAAACAAAATCCTGTCCGGTTCCCTGCCGCATCCGGGCCAAAGTGGCACTGCCGGCTGCCATGGATTATTGCAACTGTAGCATCGCCACCCCTGGCTTCCCGGGGCCAACCGGACCATGGGTCTGCCCGCGAAAGTGGCCTGAGATAGGATGGATGGGGCTCTTACGGCACCTGTGACGATAACTACCTGACAAGGATCCTCCCATTTCCACGGACTCATTCTTCAGCGCGCTCACACGGTTCCGGCATCGTGTTCTTCCCTCTTCAGTGGAGGCAAGGCTCAATTCTCCCAAGGGCCTGCTTGTAGGCTTCTGCGTCGTGCACTTGGTCTTCCTCGTGTTTGCCCTGATTCTTTCCCTGCGGGGCGAGGCCTTCAGCGACACCTTCATCTATCGGGACTGGACCTCTGCCGGGTTCCGGGATGAGAACCTCAGCGGCGGGCCCAGCCCTTGGGTCTACCCCGTGCTGGCCTTGGTGCCTATGGCCATCGCGGGCTTGGCTGGACCCGGTCCGTTTTTCTTTATCTGGGTGCTCATGATCACCCTGCTCAACGGAGTCGCTCTCGCCAAGCTCACGGGACGGGGCCGCCGTCGCGAGGCTGTCCCGGCGGGCTGGTGGTGGCTGGTCTTCGTCTTCATCATGGGTTGGCTGGGATTCGCCCGGGTGGACGGATTGACTGCCCCCATCGTGCTGATCGCCTTGGCGTACGGGGTGTCGAACCCTTTCATTGCCTCGACCCTCCTGAGCGTTGCCACCTGGATGAAGGTCTGGCCGGCTGCCGTCATGCTTTCTTTGTTCACTGTGGTCAAGCAGAGAACCAAAGTGGTGGCCGCCGGAATTCTGACCAGCGTCTTAGTCATCGCCCTCACGGCGGCCGTAGGTCAACTGCCGAAGCTCCTTAACTTCCTGACCCAGCAAGGCGATCGTGGCATGCAGTTGGAAGCCACCTTCACCACTCCGTGGTTGTGGCTCTCGGTCCTCCATGTGGGTGACTCGAGAATGTACATGAACACCGACATCAACTCGATGCAGGTGGATGGCCCTGGCACGGCCTTCATGTCGTTCCTCATGCAGCCGCTTCTTGTCCTGGCCGCGATCCTGGTTGCCGCCCTGACCTTCTGGGCACTGCACAACGGCAAGCGAACCGGCGGCGCGGACCGCACCGAATTGTTGCTGGCTGGATCCCTGACCATGGCCACGGCTTTCGTCGTCTTCAACAAGGTCGGGTCACCCCAGTTCATGGTGTGGCTGGCGCCTGCTGTCGCGGTCGGGCTTGCCCACAGCTGGAAGGAATGGCGGGTTCCCGCGGCGATGCTCATCGCAATCGGGGTAGCGACATACTTCATCTATCCCCTTTTCTATGACGCACTCAGCCATAACAACCCTCTGATGGCCTTGGTTTTGACTGTGCGCAATGTCCTGCTGGTGGTCCTGTTCTGCTGGTCAGTACGCCGCCTGTACCTTTTGGGCAAGAAGATCCCGGCCACCGAACCGGCCGCCGCTGCCAAGGAGTCCTGAGATTTCCGTTCGATTCTTTGACGGGCTGGCCCGCGTGCGCGACGCCGCCCTGCCGCCTGCCGCCGTCGCCTGGTTCGGCCGTCCTTCGAGCGTTTGGTGGGGTTTCGCCGCCATCCATGTGTATTTCCTCGGCTGGATGGCGAGTTTCTTCCTGTCCGGAAACACGTTCAGCGACACTGAGCAGTACCGCCAGTGGGCGATGACCGGCTACAACCCCGCGGATCTCCACGGAGCGATCAGTCCTTGGGTATATCCTGTGCTCGCCCAAATTCCGATCTTCCTGGCCAACATCGCGGGCCCGGGTCCGTACCTGCTGGTCTGGACATTGATCATCGCTGCGCTCAATGCCGCTGGCTTGTTCATCTTGACACGCGGCCCGCGCAGGACAACGGGGATCGCCCCTGCCTGGTGGTGGCTGTTCTTTACCGCTTTCATGGGCTACCTCAGCTTCGCCCGCGTAGAGGGCATCACCGCACCCATCGTGTTGGTGGCCCTGCTGTATGCCGCCAGGCGGCCCATGGCGGCTGGCATCCTCCTCAGCATCGCCACGTGGATCAAAGTCTGGCCGGCCGCCGTTCTGGTACCCATCATCATCGCGAGCCACCGCAGGCTGCGGATCATCGCGTGCGGCGCCGCCGTAAGTGCCGTCGTCGCACTGGGTACCTACCTTTCAGGCGGCCTCCCGCATATCCTCGACTTTTTGACCAACCAAGGCGAACGCGGCATGCAACTGGAAGCCACGTTCTCAACGCCCTGGGTCTGGTTGAGCGTCCTCAACATCGGCGGCTCCAAAATCGCCGACAACGTCGCCATCAACTCCACCGAGGTGTACGGGCCGGGCGCCAATGCGGCGGCATTCATGATGCAGCCTCTCTTGGTGCTTGCCGCCGTCGCCGGCTCTGCCCTTTTGCTTTGGGCGCTTCGGCGGGGTGCCGAAGCGGAAGAGCTGTTCCTCGAGGGCGCCCTCATGATGACCACCGCGTTCATCGTGTTCAACAAGGTGGGTTCGCCGCAATTCATCATCTGGCTTGCGCCGGTGGTTATCGCCGGGCTGACCCATGACTGGAACCGTTGGCGGGTTCCTGCCGCCCTCCTGATGGGGATCGCCATGACGACTTTTGTGATCTACCCGCTGTTCTACACGCCGCTGATCCACGCCAACCCCGTGATGGCAACAGTGCTCACCACCCGGAACGTGCTTCTGGTTGTCCTGCTCTGGTGGTCCGTACAGCGGACCGTGGAACTGGGCCGCAAGTCCAGCGCAAGAACCGCTATTCAGAGCGCCTGAGCCGCCGCTCAAGCCTGCGGAGCAGTTGCGCAGGGGTGGAACGGATCAACAGTCTGCGCGTGTGAACGTCCAACACCATCAGGTAGACGGTGAATCCCAAGGCCACGAGGAAGGACAGGGAGGACACTTTGACGTTCAGTTCCACGAAGGACAGCACCGAAATCTGGTCCTGGGCGCCGAAGGCCACGAAAAACGTGACCGCGACATAGAGGGACTTGATCTGCCAGTCGTCCCTGATGCCTGTGACCGCGAGCAGCGGGATGAACCACAGGATGTACCACGGCTGGATAATCGGAGAAAGCATGACGACGGCGGCAAACGCCAGGGCCGCGCGTCGCACCAGCCGCGAATAGTCGCCGCGGAACATCAGTAACACCACCAGCCCGATTCCGGCCCACTTCATGAGGGTCCGGAGCCCAGTGGCCACGGTGGAACCGGGCAGGCCCAGGAGATTGGCAATCACCTCGACCTGCTGGCCAAGGAATCCCGAAGGAGAATATCCCGTGTAGCCGGGCGTCGGATCGAGGATGGCCCAGACCCATCCAAAGCCAAGGTTGTAAGGAATTCCACTCACTGCCAGGACGGCAAAGCTGATACCCGCCGTCGCGCCCCAGAAAAAGAACTTGCGGGCCCAACTCGCTGCCGGACCCGCCCACATGAGCCCTATGAAAGGCAAGAGAAGTACTGTGATCGGCTTGATGCCGATGGAAGCCGTGACCAGCAGCAGCCCGATGATGTGGCGCCCGGTTGCTGCAAAGTACATTCCGGCCACCGCCAGGCCCACCATGAGGGCATCGTTATGGGCGCTGGCGACGAAGCTGATGAGAAAGAGCGGGTTGGCCACGGCGATCCACAGAGCACGGCCGGGATTAATCCCGTGCAATTCGGCGAGCCTGGGAACATATACCACGCAGAGCAGCACTCCCACAGTCGCAAGAACGCGAAAGAGCAAAACGGAAAAATCGGGCTGGGCGTCGGTGATGCCCACCACCCATCTGGCAAGCCACAGGAAGTACGGTCCGTACGGCGTCTTGGCTTCCGCCCAGGCAGGATCAGCGCCCAGGGAAAACCAGTTGCTGAGCGAAGAAATGCCCGCAGTGTAGGGGTTCTGGCCTTCCAGCACCAGCCTTCCCTGACCGGTGTAGGCGTACACGTCGCGCGAATAGATGGGCACGGCGAACATCAGGGGCCCCGCCCACGCCGCAACAGCGACAACCACCGATCTGAGCGATCCTGGTCCCCAGTCCTTGAGCCTTTGCCCGAGCCTCAACCATGACCTGACCAAAAGCATGGCCCCCGCCGTCAGCAGGATGGTGGAGGTCGTCACGCCCCAGCCCTCCGTGCGCAGGGCGATGACAAGCGGGTGCCTGAACATGGGCGAGCCGTTGGCGATCCAGCCGGCGCCGATCGAACCGACGAAGATCATCAGGGATCCAAAAAATCCTTGCCAGATTGCCACGTAGGCCTTGATCTGGCCGGGGGTTCCGGCGCCGATGTGCGCGGCATCCGGGGAATAGAGACTCGCGGCGGCCCTCTCCGACGGCGCCGCGGGATCCTTTGCCTCATCCCGGCTATTTGAGGTGCCCACGCCCGTTCCGCCTGCCGTCATGATATTCCAGTCCCTACGTACATTGGTCCAGCTCATCGATGCAGGCAACAACCGCTCGACAACGGCCCAGTTTACCAGCCGCGGTAAGCCGCAGACGCGGAATGGAGCGCCCCGCCACCCTTCCCATGCGCCCGAACGGTAGGCTGGGCGGGTGCCTATTACTAATGAACGCATCGTCTGGATCGACTGTGAGATGACGGGTCTCGACCTTGAAAACGACGCCCTGATCGAGGTCGCGGCCTTGGTCACCGATTCGGAGCTGAACATCCTGGGTGATGGGGTCGACGTCGTCATCAAACCCGAAGATGCCGCGCTTGAACAGATGAACGACTTCGTGCGCGACATGCACACCCGTTCGAAACTCCTGGACGAGCTCCCGCACGGCAAGACCATGGCCGAAGCCGAAGCGATCGTCCTGGAGTACATCGAGAAGTGGGTACCGGATCCGAAGAAGGCACCGTTGGGTGGCAACTCAGTCGGAACCGACCGGATGTTCCTCGCGCGGGACATGCCCAACATCGTTGAACACCTCCACTACCGGGTCATCGACGTCAGCACCATCAAGGAACTCTCGCGCCGATGGTTCCCCCGCGCATATTTCCAATCGCCCGCCAAACATGGTGGCCACCGCGCGCTTGGCGACATCAGGGACTCCATCGACGAACTGCGCTACTACCGCGAGGCCGTGTTCGTCCCGGCGCCTGGTCCAGATACAGCAACGGCACAGAAGATTTCCAAGCAGATTGCTGCCGGCCCGGAAACCCCGGAAGGCGCGTGATCTGCGGCACCTTTTCGGGAAATTTCAGCCAAACGGTCAAAAGTGGCAAAACCACTCTCCAAGACGGGGTATAGTTTTTGTCGTTGCCTTCGCAGCTAACGGGTCATTCCGAAAGCACAAAAGGCTCATGGTGGGCGTAGCTCAGTTGGCAGAGCGCCTGGTTGTGGTCCAGGAGGTCGCGGGTTCAACCCCCGTCGCTCACCCTCATGGGATTGGTAGCAGTTTATCGATCGCAGCCAAAGGCCGTACTGGTTATCCAGTGCGGCCTTTGTTTTGTTCCGGCCGATTTCGGCCATTCCAGACCCGAGAACCAGAGGAACACCTGACATGACCGTCCTGCCAGTCACCATCTGGGGCGAGCCCGTGCTTCACCGCCGGGCGAGCGAGGTGGAAGAGTTCGACGACGATCTGCGCACCTTGATTGCCGACATGTTCGAGACGAACGAAGCCGCCAACGGCGTCGGGCTGGCCGCACCCCAGGTGGGGGTCGGCAAGCGGATCTTCATCTTCAAATACGCGAACGAGGACGACGCACCGGACGAAGGCGTTCTGGTGAACCCGATCCTCACCCTCTCCAAGATCCCCGGTGCCCTCCCCGATCCCGAGGAAGACGTCGAAGGCTGCCTGTCGTTCCCCGGGGAGCACTACCCCCTGCAGAGGGCGGAATGGGCCCGCATCCAGGGTTTCGACGGCGACGGCAACCCGGTGGATTTCGTGGCGACAGGCTGGTTCGCGAGAGTCATGCAGCACGAATTCGACCATCTTGACGGCAAGCTCTATGTGGACCGCCTGGCTGACCGCTACGCAAAGAAAGCCATGAAGCAGGCCAAAAAGAACGGCTGGGGAGTACCCGGGCTGAGCTGGATGCCAGGTGTTGACCCGGACCCCTTCGGACACTGAGCGATGACCGTCATCGAGCAGGACGAATTGTTCAAGCTTCTCGACATCCACGGCGAGGACGTTTTTGCGTGTGCCTCGCTCCTGGCCTCTCCTCCCGGAGACGGAACGCGACAGGCCCTTGCCAGCCTTCACACCCGCCTGGGCGCCTTTCCAAACGAGTCTGCCTCCGCGGATGGCTGCACGGAAACGGACTGGATCGAGGCGCTCCTGCGCTTCGCACCGGTAGTCCACGGCCATCATCTTTCCCTTGGCATCCCGCCGGAGTCCTCCGCCGCGATCCTGGCCGATGTGGGACTGAACCTTCGTATCAACCGACGGGTTCACGAGCGCTTCGGCCTGGACACGTGGGCGTGGCTGACCCTCCACATGGCCGGAAACATCTTCCGGATCGGCCGCTTGCAATTCCACCTTGTCCGCGGCGACGCGGGAGGCTCAGCCACCGTTAGCGACTCCTGGGTGCTGGGCGTACACATCCCCGAGGATGGCGGCCTCTCCCCTGCCCTCGTGGACTCGAGCTTCAGCCAGGCCAGGGAGTTCTTCGACCGGTACTTCGCGGACAAGGCCGTCTCCGTGGCGATCTGCGACTCCTGGATGCTGGATCCGTATCTGTCCCGGAAACTGCCGGACAGCAACATCGCCGCTTTTGCCCGCCGATTCACCCTGGACCGCTGCTCAGACGCTCCGGTCGACGCCGTCTACTTCACCTTCCGGCAGCGGGGCATGGAAAACCTTGATCGGCTCCCCCGCGAGACCTCGCTTCAGCGGGTGGTGCTGGAAAGGATCGACGACGGCGGGGTCTGGCAACTTGGACACGGCCATTTAGTGCTTCCCCCGGCGCGGAGCAACGACGCCTGACGCGGCCGCTCCCGCGCCCTCAGGCGGCTACATCGCCCTGATGGTCCGCTGACCGGGGCACGAGTCCAGGACGCGCCTCATGGCGTCTTTCTCCGCCTGGGTGACCCAGAGCCGGTACGCGGCTTTGACGGAAACCTGCCGGGCTACGTAATGGCAGCGAAAGCCCTTGTTGGCAGGGAGCCAGCTCGCGGCGTCGCCCGCGCCTTTCTTCACGTTGGCGGGACCGTCAACGGCAATGAGGTTGAGCGGGTCATTGGCGAGGCTTTGGCGCTGTTTGGCAGTGAGCAGCTGGGCGCCCTTCTGCCAGGCATCCCCGAGAGCCACCACATGGTCGATCTGCACGGCTGAGCTGCTTTCGGAGCCCCTGCGGAAATGGATGTCCTGCCCGATGTATGGCTCACGTAGCTCCCCGGAAGCGATCCTGCACTTGGAGCCTGCCGTGAACTCCGCCGCCGTAAGATCCCGCCTCAGGATGTCGTTCCTGGTATCGCAGCCGTTACGGTCGACGTCTAGCCACGCCTGGCCGAATTCGTTGCGGTCGTAGTTGTCCTTGGCCGCACGCCCTTTCACAGGAAGCGCGTCCAAGGCATCAACGGCCGAACCGACGGGCACCGGCTGAACAGCTTCCACCGGCTTCATCCAGTTCGGGTCGAAGACCGGAGCTTCCGTTGGCCCATTGACCGGGTCCTGGCCAACTGCGAACTGTCCGTTGGTGAAGAACCACCCGATGCCGGCAAGTCCACCCGCGATGAGGAGAATCACCAGCATCCAGGCCTGCCGGGACTGGCGGCGGGCGCGTCGATAGGCGGCCCAGGTGGTACTCAAGGGATTGCGTCCTTTCGGGGAGGAATACGTCCCTTGAGACTAGATGAGGCGCTGATGGCCGACGCCGATATCCACAGTGTGGAGGGCAAGTCACCGTGTCGGAATAATCACAGCGCAGGCTGCAGCGGCGACCTACTGTTCCTTGGTCACGCGTTTCAGGTCTTCGGCTGCCAGCTCCAAAAGGGACCCCAACTGGATGACTCGGTCCTCGGAGATATCACCCGCTGCATGCGCGGCCTTGGCTCCGTCAAGCAGGCGCTGGGCTTCCTTGAGGTTGGCGCGCGCCACGTCCAGTGCGTGTTCCAGGGTTGTTTCATGTTCCAGAATCTTTTCGCTTTCCATGCGTCCATTCTGGTCAGGTTTCCCGGCTGATACCAGCGCATCAGCCGGGAAAACCCTGTGTCTTTCCTGGCCTTGGCCAGGGCAGGCTAGACGCCGGCAGTCTCCAGCGTTGCCTTCGGGTCCAGGTCAACGGCGACGCTGCGCGCCGGGAACGACGGCGGGTTCACCCCGGCCATTTCCTCCATGACGCGCACTACCTGGCAGGAGTAGCCGAATTCGTTGTCGTACCAGACATACACCACGAGGTTCTTGTCGTTGGCGATGGTGGCCAGGCCGTCCACGATGCCCGCACGGCGCGAGCCGACGAAGTCCGTGGAGACAACCTCGGGCGAGTCGATGAAGTCGATCTGCTTGCGTAGTTCCGAGTGCAGGGACATCTCGCGGAGGTAGTTGTTCACCTCGTCCTTCGTGGTTCCCTTTTCAAGGTTCAGGTTCAGGATGGCCAGCGAAACATCCGGGGTGGGAACGCGGATCGAGCTGCCGGTCAGCTTGCCCAGCAGTTCCGGGAGAGCCTTCGCCACCGCCTTGGCCGCACCCGTTTCGGTGATGACCATGTTCAGGGCAGCCGAACGTCCGCGGCGGTCGCCCTTGTGGAAGTTGTCGATCAGGTTCTGGTCGTTCGTGAACGAGTGCACGGTCTCCACGTGGCCGTGAATGAGGCCGAACTTGTCATTGAGTGCCTTAAGCACCGGGGTGATGGCGTTCGTGGTGCATGAAGCTGCGGTGACGATCGTGTCCGTGTCCTCGATGGAGGAGTGGTTGATGCCGTGGACGATGTTCTTCAGCTCGCCCTTGCCCGGGGCCGTGAGCAACACGCGCGCGACGCCCTTGCTCTGCAGGTGCTGGGACAGGCCTTCGGCGTCGCGCCAACGGCCCGTGTTGTCGACCACCAGGGCATCCTTGATCCCGTAGGCCGTGTAGTCGACAGTGGAGGGGTTGTCCGAGTAGATGACCTGGATCTGGACGCCGTTGGCCGTGATCGTGTTGCATTCCTCGTCCACGCGGATGGTGCCTTCAAAGGAACCGTGCACGGAGTCGCGGCGCAAGAGACTGGCGCGCTTGACGAGGTCATTCTCGGCGCCCTTGCGGACGACGATGGCGCGCAGGCGCAGTCCGTGGCCGCCGCCGGCCTTTTCGATCAGGAGGCGGGCCAGGAGCCGGCCGATGCGGCCGAATCCGTAGAGGACGACGTCGGTGCTGGTGCGGTCGTCCGCGCCGCGGCGCCCCACGACCTCGGCGAGTTCGGCGCGGAGGAAGTCTTCCAAGGGCGTACCCGGGGCTTCGGCCTTGTACTTCTCGTTGAGGCGGGCGATGTCGATCGCTGCCGCGCCAAGGTCAAGTTCCGCGAGGGTGTTGAGAAGCGGCGCCGTCTCTTCCAGACGCAGCTCATCCTTGCTCATCCGGCGCGCAAAACGGTGGGCTTTCAGGATGTTCATCGACGACTTGTTGATGAGGCTGCGCCCGTGGATGCTCGTCACCACGTTGTTCTCACGGTACAGCCGGCCGATCACCGGAATCATGGCCTCGGCCAGCGCTTCGCGGCCCATCCACGTATCAAGACAAGAATCTGATGACTGGCTCACAGAACTACCTTCCTAGGGTCAGCTACATACGTCCTCGTACGTAGATGGCGGCCGCCCGGAGTAATCCTGCGGCACTGGCATCGGCGGGACTTCGGTCTGCCCGGACACCTCGAACGTTGCAAAGAAAAACCGCCGGCTGCGAACGCAGAACCGGCGGTGGAACTTCTACGTTCACTGTCCATTCTAAGGTCTGGCACGGGACCTCTTGGCCGTTGGAATGCGTGAATTCACTCACATACGGCTGGTGGATGGGTTGACCGATACGCCGGGTTCTGTCCTCCCGCGCCGTTGCCGGCGAAGGAGTGGCGACCATCCATCTACGAACGCCGTTGCCGACGCCCTCCAGCGGCCTACCCGGACACTCGGGCGAGCAGCCCTCGATCGTGCCCTGTCTGGCCTTGCTCCGGGTGGGGTTTACCTAGCCTCCCTGGTCACCCAAGGAGCTGGTGGTCTCTTACACCACCGTTTCACCCTTACCCGCTGCCTGCCTGTGCTGGCACAAGCAGACGCGGGCGGTCTGTTCTCTGTGGCACTGGCCTGCGGGTTACCCCGAGTGGGCGTTACCCACCACCCCGCTCTATGGAGCCCGGACGTTCCTCGAGCCACTCACGTGGCGCGCGGCCGCCTGGTCAACCCATCCGCCCTCCAGTCTACCGGCGTCGGGCCCGTTCAATTTTTCAGACGGCGCTGCCGGACTGTAGCGCCCCAGAGATGGCGACTGTGTTACTGGCAATGCGGCTAATATCGACTGGTGCTGATTCTGCTGCCGCCTTCCGAAGGCAAGACCCCCGCGGTGAGGGGCTCCGCCGTCGATTGGGAGTCCCTGAGCTTTCCCGAACTCAACAGCTACCGGGCCAAGGTGCTCGACGCGCTCGGCCTGGTCAGCGCGCATGAGGACGCCCTCGCCCTGTTGGGGGTGGGCGCATCCTTGAAGGACGATGTCGAACGCAATACCCGGCTCCACGCCGAACCCGCAGCCCCTGCCCATCAGGTGTATTCCGGTGTTCTCTACGATGCGCTCGGCTACAAGACCCTGACACCGGCACAGCGCCGCAAGGCGGTGGAGTCGATCCTCGTGGTGTCCGCCCTGTGGGGCGCCATCGGCTTCGGCGACCGCGTGCCCGCCTACCGCTTGTCGATGGGAACGGCACTTCCCGACGTCGGGCGCCTCGCGTCGTTCTGGAAGCCGCAGCTCACGCAGGCCCTCGCCTCTCGGGTGGAGGGCGAGCTGCTGGTGGACTGCCGCTCCAGCACCTACGCCGCGGCTTGGGCTCCGCCCGTGGCGCAGGCTGTCTCCGTCAATGTCTTTTCCGAGTCCAATGGCAAACGCACCGTCGTCAGCCACTTCGCCAAGCACACCCGCGGCGAACTGGCCCGGCACTTGCTGAGCCGTCGAGGCAAGGCGCCTGGGACACCCGAACAGCTGCTCAAGGCGGCGTCGGAAAGGTGGACGGCGGAGTTAACGGAAGGCACGGCACGCAAGCCGCACACCATCAGCATCATCCTCCCCAACTAGCTCGCATTTAATGTCGTTATGACGCCTGAAAACGACAACAACTGCGAGCCAGTTGGGTGGGGAACACGCGGCTAGTTCCACTCGGCGGAACGCACCAGGATGCAGCCGGAATCGGGGCAGAACACGATCTCGTCTTCGGCAGCGGCCTTGACCTCGGCAAGGTCGCCCGGGCTGAGCATCATTCCCGAGCCTTCGGACTTGCCGTGGAACAGCCTCGCGGCGCCCACCCCGCGCTTGGCAAGGGTCTTTTCGTAGATGGCCAGCATCCCGGCGTCGAGCCCTTCGGCGAAACCGGTCCGCTGAGCGAGTACATCCTGCTCTTCGGCAACAATCTCGGCGATCGCGGCGTCCAGCTCGGCACGGATCCCTGAGAAGGAACCCTGGATGTCATCGACGATCTGCTGTTGCGCGGATTGGCGCTCCCTGAGTCCGTCCAGACGTTCCAGGATTTCCAGTTCGACATCTTCAAGGTCCGAGCGGCGCTTGTTCAGTGACGCAATGTCGCTTTGCAGCGCAACGAGATCCTTGGAAAGTCCTGTCCCGCTATTCAGCCTTGCTTCGTCCCGCTCAATGCGGCTAGCCACTTGCTCGACGTCGGCCTCTGACCTGCGCAGCTCTGTTTCGGCGTCGTGGACGGCAAGTTTCGCGGTCCCGAGAGCCCCGTTGGCCACGCTAAGGGCGTCCTGGAGATCGGTGATGCGGGGGTCGGTCTCCAACGTGCGACGGCGGTTCGCCAAGGATTTGAGTTTCGCATCCAACCCCTGCAGTTCGAGCAATTTCAACTGTTCCGCCGGTGCTGCCTTGGCCACGCTTACCTCCGCTTGATCGTGCCGGGGTTGATGTTCAGCCCCAGCCAGGCCTTGGGCCTGTTTGTCTCGACTCTAGCGCCTAGCGTACTTCCCTGCCTCGCTACATCCCCACCGGCTCCCAAACCTCGCTGCGCTCGGCGTGGGTCCCTCGCCGGTGTGGGCCCGGCGAAGGACCTCGCACGCCAGGCTTAGCCGGGAGTCAGAATGAAGTCCCAAGGATCGCTGTTGGTGGAAGCCACCCGGATCTCAACGTCGTAACCCTGGTCCGCAAGCACGTTTCCGAGCGCTTCGGCCGCGGCGGGCAGCCAGAGCCACTCGCTCGCGAAATGCGATACGTCAACGAGGTACGGCCGGCCGTCAACGGCAGCTTCGCGGGCCTCGGACGCAGGATGGTGCCGCATATCCGCCGTGACGTAGATGTCCGCCTGGCTCGCCCGGACGGCGTCGAAGAGACTGTCTCCGGCACCGCCGCAAACAGCTACGCGGCGCACCAGTCCATCTTTGTCCCCGGCAACCCGCACGCCACCCGCCACTGAAGGCAGGATCTCGAACACCCGCGCGGCGAAATCTCCCAGGGTCATGAGTTCGGGCAGGTCGCCGACCCGGCCGATTCCCTCTTCCGGCAGGCCGTGGGGCGCAGGAGCCAGCGGGACAACGTTGTCCAGCCCGAACGCGTCAGCGAGGACGTCGGAAACGCCTCCGACGGCGGAGTCCCCATTGGTGTGCACGGTCAGCAGCCCCGTACCTGACTCAATGAGCCGATGGACAGCAAGGCCCTTGGCGCTCGTGGCCGCAACGGAGGTGACGCCTTTGAGCAGCAAAGGATGGTGCGTAACGAGGAGCTCGGCGCCCCATTCAATGGCTTCTTCAATGGCGGCGAGTGTCGGATCCACAGCGAACATGACCTTGGTGACGGTGGCGGTTGGCCGTCCGACCACCAGTCCTACCTCGTCCCATTCCTCGGCGAGCGATTCCGGCCAGAGCTCCTCCACTGCCAATAAGACCTGACCGAGCGTTGGGGTACTGGCTCTTGGAGTTCCGGCTGCACCGTTTTCCGGTTCTTTCCCGGATCCCGTATCTGCAACCGCGGTGTTCACAGCTTCCATGCATTACATTCTTGCGCATCCGTCGGCCAAGTCGCGCTTGCGGCAACCGGACTGTTTGAGATTGTTGCCACTGGCCGGGTCTGCGCCGTCACAGTCCCGTAAGGTTGTGCGGGAATCATCCGGGACTCCCAGCCATTGAAGAGATCATGAAAACTTTTGTACTTGGTGGAGGCTGCTTCTGGTGCCTTGACGCTGTCTATCAGAAGACCAAGGGCGTCAGTTCCGTGGTTTCCGGCTACACCGGCGGGCACATCCGCAACCCTGACTATTACGATGTCTGCTCCGGAATGACGGGCCATGCGGAGGTCGTCGCCGTGACTTTCGACGAGGACACCATTCCGGCGGACATCATCCTTGACATGTTCTTTGCCCTGCACGATCCCACCACGCTCAACCGCCAGGGCTACGACGTCGGAACCCAATACCGTTCCTCGATGTTCTACACCACCACGGAGGAAAAGATCCTTTTCGAAGAGGCCATCCTGCGGAACCAGGAACTGTGGTCCAGGCCGATTGTGACCGAGGTCAGCAGGCTGCCGGAATTCTACGAAGCCGAGTCCATCCACCAGGACTACTACGCCAAGTTCCCCGAGCAAGGCTATTGCCAGGTGATCATCAACCCCAAGCTCGCCAAGGCCCGGAAATATTACTCTTCGTGGCTCCGCGCGTAGCAGCGTGTAGCACCGCTCGTTAGGCTGACCTCAGCAGTAGCTATTTCAGCGAATTCAGAGAATAGGCATGATTACATGGCACGGATCTACGACGACGTCACCCAGCTGATCGGCGGAACCCCCCTGGTCCGCTTGAACAGGCTCACCGAAGGCTTGGATGCCACGGTTGCCGTGAAGCTGGAGTTCTACAACCCCGCCAATAGCGTCAAGGACCGTATCGGCGTCGCGATCGTCGACGCTGCCGAGAAGTCCGGTGCGCTGAAGCCGGGCGGCACGATCGTCGAGGGAACCTCCGGCAACACCGGCATCGCACTGGCCCTGGTCGGCGCGGCGCGCGGTTATAAGGTCATCCTGACCATGCCGGAGACCATGTCCACCGAGCGCCGCGTCATGCTGCGCGCCTACGGTGCGGAGATTGTCCTGACTCCCGGCTCTGAAGGCATGCGCGGCGCCGTCGAGAAGGCCCAGGAAATTGTCGCCAACACGGAAAACTCCGTCTGGGCCCAGCAGTTCGCCAATGAGGCAAACCCGGAGATCCACCGCACAACCACGGCCGAGGAAATCTGGGCGGACACCGACGGCGGCGTGGACATCTTCGTCGGCGGAGTCGGCACGGGCGGCACCATCACCGGCGTCGGGCAGGTCCTGAAGGAGCGCAAGCCGGAGATCCAGATCGTGGCCGTCGAGCCCAAGGACTCCCCTATCCTGAACGGCGGCGCCCCCGGCCCGCACAAGATCCAGGGCCTTGGTGCGAACTTCATCCCGGAAATCCTGGACACCAACGTCTATGACGAGGTTCTCGACGCAACCCTCGAGGACTCGGTGGCCACCGCACGTGCCCTTGGCACCAAGGAAGGCATCCTGGGCGGCATCTCTGCCGGCGCGGCTGTCTGGGGTGCACTGGAGCTCGCGAAGCGTCCGGAGAACAAGGACAAGCTCATCGTGGCAATCGTTCCCGACTTCGGCGAACGTTACATCTCTACTGTGCTTTTTGACGACATTCGCGGCTGATTGCGGACCCCGCACAACCGCTTTCTTTCATTTCCTGTAGAAAGGTCTTTGTGAGCTTCTTCGCAAGACTTATGGAGGACCTCGAGGCCGCCCGGTCACATGACCCGGCGGCCCGAGGCTCCTTTGAGAACTTTTTTGCCTACTCCGGCCTGCATGCCATCTGGGCGCACCGCGTGACGCACAAATTGTGGCAACACCCTGAGCTGCGCTTCCCGGCACGGCTCATTTCCCAGCTTGCCCGGTTCTTGACCGGCATCGAGATCCATCCCGGCGCGACCATAGGCCGCAGGTTCTTCATTGACCACGGCATGGGTGTGGTCATCGGAGAGACGGCCGAGATCGGCGAAGACGTCATGATCTACCACGGCGTGACGCTGGGTGGCCGTTCCTTGGCCAAGGTCAAGCGTCACCCCACTATCGGGGATCGGGTCACCATAGGAGCCGGAGCCAAGGTCCTTGGTCCCATCACGATAGGCGCCGACAGTGCGATAGGCGCCAACGCCGTCGTGGTCAAGGACGCACCGCCTGAGTCGATCATCACCGGCGTTCCCGCAACGTGGCGGCACCGTGATGCAAAGAGCGAAACGAAACCCGCCGTCGACCCCGCCGAGTACTACATCGAGTACCGGATCTAGCCGGAAAAGCGTTTGTAGGCGTTCCAGAAAACTGTGTCGAAGGCCCGGTCGGGAAGCGCCCTCCGCAAGGCCAGAATGGTCCAGGCTCCCCTGCCCACCGGGTAACGGGTCCGGGGCCTTCGCGACGTCGCCGCATGGACTATAGCTCCCGCCACGGTACGCGGTTGCGTCGAAAGAGCGGTTCCCGACGTCGAGGCCAGGGCGGCCGTCACGATCCCAGCCTGCTCGCGATACGGTCCATGTCCCGAGACCGCCAGCAGGCTCTCCCCCGCAATGGTTCCCCATTCCGTGTCCGTGCCAGCGGGCTCGATGATTGCGACGTCGATGCCGTGGGGCTTCAATTCAAGGCGGAGGGAGTCGCTGAGGCCCTCGACGGCGAATTTTGTTGCGTGGTACCAGGCGCCCAGGGGTTCATACATTTTGCCGCCGATCGAGGACACGTTGATGATCCGGCCGGAAGCCGCAGCACGCATCACGGGAATCACCAGTTGGGACATCCGGGCGAGACCGAAGACGTTGACCTCGAACTGGCGCCGGCCCTCATCCAGCGGCACCTCTTCCAAGGAGCCGTAGGACCCGTATCCGGCGTTGTTGACCAGTACGTCGATCCGACCCTGCTCGGCCAGGACAAGGTCCACGGCGGCCTTCATCGAGTCATCCTCGGTGACGTCCAGGGACAACACCTTGATTCCGTGGGCTTTGAGCGGCTCCATCTTTTCGACCCGCCGCGCCCCCGCGTACACGACCATTCCTGCCTTGCTGAGCTTGATGGCGGCCTCGAAACCGATTCCGGTTGACGCACCTGTGACAAATGCGACGCGTTGCGGCATGGACTGCTCCTCGAGTGACGGGTGGTGTTTTCCTTCATGGGATACCTACGGCAAAGGCCGGCGCCTCCACAGTAACGCGGAAGCACCGGCCTTTGACTTGAACCGAGTGGGGCAGGGGGTCGTTAGTGGGTGTCGACTGCGGAGATCTCGGACTTGTCTTCCCCCCACAGGGTGTGGAAGGTGCCCTCCGCGTCAACGCGGCCGTAGGTGTGCGCGCCGAAGAGGTCGCGCTGTCCCTGGATGACGGCTGCGGCGAGGCGCTTGCGGCGAAGTCCGTCGTAGTAGGCCAGCGAGGAGGAGAACACGGGGACCGGGATGCCCAGCTGGACGGCCGTTGCCACCACGCGGCGCCATGCCGGCAGCGCGCCTGCGATCGCTTTGGTGAAGGCCGGGGCGAACAGCAGGTTGGCCGGCTTCTCTTCGGCGGCGTAGGCGTTGGTGATTTCCTTGAGCAGCTCGGCACGGATGATGCAGCCGCCGCGCCACAGCGAAGCGATTTCATCGAGTTTGAGGTCCCAGCCGTATTCCTTCGCGGCGGAGGTCAGCATGTCCAGGCCCTGGGCGTAGGAAACCAGCTTGGAAGCGTAGAGAGCCTGGCGGACGTCCTCGACGAAGTTCTCGGGGACCTCGACGGCGATTTCCTCGCCGGCGAGCAGCTCCTGGCCGAGCTTGCGCTGTTCTGCCTGGGAAGACAGGGCCCGCGCGAAGACGGACTCTGCGATGCCCGAAACCGGGGAGCCAAGCTCAAGGGCGGAGATGACCGTCCAGCGGCCGGTGCCCTTCTGGCCCGCGGCGTCGACCACGACATCGACGAACGGCTTGCCCGTCTTGGCGTCGACGTGCCCAAGCACCTCCGCGGAGATTTCGATCAGGAAGGAAGCCAGTTCGCCCTTGTTCCACTCGGCGAAGATCCTGGACTGCTCGGCCGGCTCGATGCCGGCGCCGGAGCGGAGCAGGTCGAAGGCTTCACCGATGACCTGCATGTCGGCGTATTCGATGCCGTTGTGGACCATCTTGACGAAGTGTCCTGCGCCGTCGGTGCCGATCCAGGCGCAGCAGGGCTGGCCGTCAACCTTGGCGGAGATCTTTTCGAGCAGCGGGCCCAAGGCGTCGTAGGACTCCTTGGAACCGCCGGGCATGATGGAGGGGCCGTTGAGGGCGCCCTCTTCGCCGCCGGAAACCCCGACGCCCACGAAGTGCAGGTCCTTCTCGGCCAGTGCGGATTCGCGGCGGCGGGTGTCCTCGTAGTGCGAGTTGCCGGCGTCGATCACGATGTCACCGGGCTCCAGCAAGGGCACGAGCTGGTCGATGACGGCGTCAACCGGCTTGCCGGCCTTCACCATGATCAGGACGCGGCGGGGCTTCTCGAGGGAGTCCACGAGTTCCTGGAGGGTTTCCGTGCGGATGAAGTCGCCGTCCGTGCCGTGCTTGGCCAGCAGGGCGTCGGTCTTCTCGACGGAGCGGTTGTGGAGGGCAACGGTGAAGCCGTTGCGGGCCAGGTTGCGGGCCAGATTGGCGCCCATCACCGCGAGGCCGGTGACACCGATGTGTGCTGACATCAAAACTCCAATTCATTCTTGTGCATCGAGTCCTGCTAGAAGCGAGGAAACGCTTTCTAGAGCAGTAGCTGGAATAAACCATACGTATTCGGACCACGTCTGGGAAAGTTGCGCCCACGTTTTGGAAACGTCCGCGTCACAAAAGAGTCTATGTTGCGAGCTCGTACTGTGGGGAGTTCGCCGGCGCCCGGGCTTCCGGTGGCGGAGCGGTCAACGCCACTATGCTTACGACTATGTCAACCAGTCTCCACTACCGCGCTGTCGAGCACCTGGGTACCCATATCGTCGGCGGTAAGCTCCCCACCGGTCACGTCATGTTGGCTGAGCAACTTGAGGAGGAGCTCAAAGTGTCGCGGTCGGTGGTACGTGAGGCCGTCAGGGTACTGCAGTCTCTGGGACTGGTGGAAACCATCAAGCGAGTTGGCATCCGGGTTCTCCCCGCGCACCGCTGGAATCCCTTCGATCCGCTTGTCATCCGCTGGCGGCTGGCCGGAGAAGGCCGCGGCGCACAGTTGCGCTCCCTCGCCGAACTCCGCTCCGCCGTCGAGCCCGTGGCCGCGGAACTGGCCGCGGAAAACGCCCCGGAGTCCCTGAGAAGCGAGCTGGTGGACATCTCCGTGGCCATGCGGGAAGCAGGCCGTGCGGGCGACATGCCCACCTTCCTGGACCTCGACATCCGCTTTCACGCCCTGGTGCTCTCCGGTTCCGGCAATGAAATGTTCGCGAACCTGATCGGGCAGGTCACGGAGACGCTCACCGGCCGGACCGTTCACGGCCTTATGCCGGAACATCCGAAGGAAGCGGCCTTGCAATGGCATCTGGATGTAGCCCAGGGCATCAAGGACGGAGACGGCGACAAGGCCCGCGAGGCCTCGTCCAACATCATGCGGGAGACCATCGCGGACCTGTCGCCTGACTGGGAAGGCCAGCCACGGGTATTTGTTCCAGTCGAGCGGCGCTGACGGCTGACCGACGGCGCCGCCCGACCGACAGATCGACTGGAGCTTAGGCCACAGGCTGGAAGTTCAGCAGGACCTTCCCGGATTCGGCGGAGTTCCTGGCCACCTCGAAGGCCTCGAGGCCGCGGTCCAAGGTGAATTCGTGGGTTACCACCGGATCCACGTAGAGCGAACCGTCCGCGAGAGCCGCAATGACCTCATCGATCTCGTTGTTGAAACGGAAGGACCCGAGCAGTTCGAGCTCACGGGTGATGGCCAGCGAAATGAAGACCGGCTGCGGTCCCGAGGGCAGCAGCCCGACCATGACCACCTTCCCGCCGCGTACTGCGCCCTTGATGGCCGATGCCAGTCCAAAGTGGCTGCCGGAGGACTCGATGACGACGTCGGCTTCCACGGCGGCAATTGCCTCCGCGTCATCGCCCTTGAGAACTTCGTCGGCGCCCACTGCACGCGCGATCTCAAGAGGCTTGTCATGCATGTCGACGGCCACGATCCGGGTTGCCCCCGCGCGCTTGAGGACAGCTACTGCCAGCGCGCCGATCGGACCGCTTCCGATCACCAGCGCAGTCTTTCCGGCCACGTCCCCTGCGCGGGAGACGGCGTGCCAGGCAACGCTGGCCGGCTCCACAAGCGCCGCCGTGCGCAAGTCCAGCGTGGCCGGAAGGGCCCGGAGCATGCGGGACGGCAAGGTGGCGTAGCGGCTGAAGGCGCCATCCGTGTGGGGGTACCGTGCTGCACTGCCGAGGTAGGTGCAGCCCGGGGAGAGGTTGGGCCGGTCTTCCGGATACTTGGCGGCACCCGGGGCGGGGGTCGCGGGGTGGACGGCGACGGCGGTTCCGGCTGCCGGGCCGCTGCCATCGGCGGCCTGCTGGACAACGGTGCCGACGATTTCGTGACCGAGCACCATGGGAGCCTTGAGGATCGATTCCCCCGCCGCGCCATGGAGCCAGTAGTGCAGGTCCGAGCCACAGATGCCACCGTAAGCGATCTCGACGACGGCCTGGTCAGGATTGGGAACAACGAGGGCTATGTCCTCGATGCGAAGGTCGCCTGCGGCGTGGGCCACAACCGCGGGTGAAGACTGGGGAAGCTGAAACCCGCTCATTAGACGACCACCGTCATTCCGCCGTCGACGAAGATCGTCTGGCCGTTGACGAAGTTCGAAGCCTCGGAGGCGAGCCAGACCGCAGGGCCGGCGAGATCCGCTACGGTGCCCCATCGGTGGGCCGGCGTCCGGCCAAGAATCCAGGAGTTGAAGTCGGGATCGTCCACGAGGTTCTGGGTCATTTCGGTGTGGATGTAACCCGGAGCGATGCCGTTGATCTGGAGGCCGGAGGCCGCCCATTCGGCGGTCATGGCGCGTGTCAGGTTCCGCAGTCCGCCCTTGGCGGCAACGTAGGGGGCGATCGTGGGGCGCGCCAGGTCGGTCTGCACCGAGCAGATGTTGATGATCTTGCCGCGGCCCCGCGGAATCATGTGGCGGGCGGCCTCACGTCCTACGAGGAAGGCGCTCGTCAGGTCGGTGGTGATGACCCGCTCCCAGTCCTTCACATCCAGGTCCAGCATCGGGACGCGGTGTTGGATTCCCGCATTGTTGACGAGGATATCGAGGGGCCCGACGTTCTCCTCGACCCAGGCAACGCCGCGGGCAGCCTCAGTATCGCTCGTGACGTCGAACGCACAGCTGTGGATGCGGCCGGGCCCGAAGTCCGCCGCCATGGCGGCTTCCGCGTCCTTGAGCCGCTCTGTGTTGATGCCGTTGAGGACAACGGTGGCACCGGCATCGGCCAATCCGCGGGCCAGCGCGTTGCCGATGCCGCGGCTGGATCCGGTAACGAGCGCAACGCGCCCGGTGAGATCAAAGAGTCCACTCATGGTTGTTTCCTTACTTAGTTCAAAGGGCTGAGGGAAGTGTCGCTGAGGTTGGCGATGGCCTGGCGAACAACTGCGAGGTCCTGGTCGCCAAGGCCCTGATCAATCAGTTCGCGGTAGAGTTCGGCGCCGGCAGTCGCCATAGGGACAGCGGCACCGGCCGCTTCGGCGCTTTCGAGCACGAACTTGAGGTCCTTGTGCATGAACTTCGCGGGACCTGTGGGCGCGTAATCCTTGGCAGCCAGGCGTGGTCCGACAATCTCCAGGACCCGGCTTCCGGCGAGTCCGCCGGAAAGCACCTCGAACAGGGTTTCGACGTCGATATCCGAGCGCTCGGCGAGTTCGGCGGCTTCCGCCAGCGCCGCCGTCGTGGTCCCGACAATCAGTTGGTTGCAGGCCTTCGCCAGCGAACCGGCGCCCAGGCCACCCATGCGGCGGACGGTGGTGCCCATGGCCTGAAGCACGGGAAGCGAGCGCTGGAAGTCTTCTTCGCCGGCTCCGACCATGATGGCCAGCGTGCCATCCTGCGCACCTTTGGTGCCCCCGCTGACCGGGGCATCGACGACGACGGCGTTCCCGCCACTTGCGCTATGGACCGTCCGGCCGAATTCCTGTACGGCGGTCGGGGACACGCTGCTCATGACGACCACCGTGGTTCCCGGAAGCGGCGCGTCCGAGCGCCAGGAATCGAGCAGAGGCGCTGCGGCATCCTGGATGTAGGAGAGATCCGGAAGCATGAAAATGATGACGGGTTGGTCCCGGAGCCCGGCAACCGATTCCGAACGTTTTCCGCCGAGCCTCTCCAATTCGGCCAGTGCCTCGGCCGAACGGTTCCAAGCGGTCACTTCCCAGCCGCTGGCAAGTAGATTGGCGGCCATGGGGAAGCCCATGAGCCCGAGTCCCACAAAACCTACAGTCTTGGCAGTCATGTCCCGTTTGCACCTCACTTCTTTGTGGTTCATATTTTCAAAAACTGTTCAATATCCTAGCCGCAATTCAGTATGATGAACACTATGACGACTGATGAACTTACCATCGCGATCGCGGTCCCGCTCGAAGCCGAGCATGTGGAGCGTATCCGCGCAGTAGATCCCGGCATTACTGTCCTCTACGAACCCGAACTCCTTCCCCCGGAACGCTTTCCGGCCGACCATTCCGGCGATCCGGATTTCAAGCGCACTCCGGAACAAGAGGAGCGCTACTGGTCCATGCTGAACAAGGCACAGGTCCTTTACGGCTTCCCCAATGAGAACCCGGCCGGGCTGGCCCGCATCGCCCAGAGCAACCCGCACCTGCAGTGGATCCACGCCATGGCGGCGGGCGCCGGTGGTGCCGTGAAGGCCTCCGGCCTCGACAGCGAGACCTTGCAGAAGTTCAAAGTCACCACCTCGGCAGGCGTGCATGCCCTTCCACTGGCCGAGTTTGCAGCCTTGGGCATCCTCAACGGCTTCAAACGGAGCGCGGAACTCGCACAGGACCAGGCTGCCAAGGTCTGGCCGGAGCTCCGCACTCCGACCAAACTTGTGAACGGCTCCAAGCTGGTTGTCACGGGTCTCGGCGAAATCGGCCTTGAGACCGCCCGCATCGCCCGCGCACTCGGCATGAAGGTAAGTGGAACCAAGCGGAACGTCGAAGCGATCGAGGGAATCGACGAGGTCGCGGACAACGATGGCCTGGCCGGGCTTCTCGCTTCGGCTGACGCCGTCGTCAACACCCTCCCCGGCACGCCCTACACAGAGAAACTCTTCAACCACGAAGTCTTCTCGGCGATGAAGCCCGGCACGGTCTTCGTCAACGTCGGCCGCGGAACCGTGGTTGACGAGGAGGCGCTCCTCGAAGCCCTGGACAACGGCCAGGTGGCCTACGCCTGCCTCGACGTCTTCGCCGTCGAGCCTCTCCCCCAGGACAGCCCGCTGTGGAACCACCCGAAGGTCATGGTCTCTCCGCACACTTCGGCGCTCAGCGCCGCGGAGAACCGCCTCATTGCCGAGCGCTTCGCCAGCAACCTGCGTACGTTCCTCGACGGCGGGGAACTCCCCCATCTCGTGGACACAGTGCACTTCTACTAAACCGCCAACAACCAGCGCATCGCTGTGCGGCCTCTCCGGCATTCCGTAGGGGCCGCTTTGCTGTGTGGGGGCGGCTTGCTGTGGGGGCGGCTTGCTGTGGGGGCGGCGTGCCGTGCCAAACCAAGGCTTGTTTGCCATTCCGGCGCATCTAACGCCAGTCTCCGAAACAAGCTCCGGACCGGAGCACGAAGGCCGCGCAATGGGCGCAACAAAGCGGTGGCCCCTTCCGAATTTCGGAAGGGGCCACCGCTGCTTGTGTACGTCGGGGTACGGGCTACTTACTTCGCATCCTCCAGCGCCAAGAGGTCGCGACCGGCTGTTTCAGGCGTGAAGAACGTGGCGACGTAGGAAATCAGCGCCAGCACCAGCGAGTAGACCGCCAAAACCACCCACGAGTTGCCCGTCGCGGCAAGGAGGGCTGCACCAATGAAGGGCACGAGCCCGCCCGCCAGGACAGCTGACAATTCGCGGCTCAGTGCCACGCCGGTGAAGCGGTACTGGGAGCCGAACAGTTCGGGTAGCAGCGCGCACTGCGGGCCGAGCATCCCCTGTACGCCGATGGCAATGCCTACAGCCATGACTGCCCACACGAGGGTCACGTTGCCAAGAGTCACCAAGTAGAAGGCAGGAATCGCAGTGACCACCTGAAACAGTGCTCCGAATCGGTAGACGCGCACGCGACCAAATCGATCGGATAGGGCTCCAAAGGTGACAACCATGATGGCGGCGAATCCTGCCGCGATCAGGAGACCAACCGGGCCGATGAATTTGTCGCCGGGAAAGACGCCTTCCTTGACGGACATGAAGGAGATGAGCAGCGCGGAGTAGATCGACGAGTTGCCGTTTTCGCCCATGCGGAGGCCAATGCCGATCAGCACGTTCTTCTTGGAGTGCTTCCAAAGTTCGCCAACGGGATTCTTCACCACGTTCTTGTGCTTCTCCAGCTCCTGGAACACCGGGGTTTCCTTCAGCCTGAGACGGATGAAGAGGGCCACGACGATCAGGATGAAGCTGGCGAGGAACGGAACACGCCACAGCCAGCCCTCGAGCACGCTTTTGTTGGCCAGGCCAATCAGCGCGAAAGTACCGGCGCCGAGGAGGGTTCCAAGTTGGATGCCCACGAACGGAAGCGAAGCGAAGTAGCCGCGGCGCTTGGGTGGAGCGACTTCGGAGATAAGCGTTGTCGCGCCTGCCTGTTCGGCACCAGCGCCGAGGCCCTGGATGATACGGAGCGTCACAAGCAGGACAGCGCCGAGCATGCCCGCCTGGTCGAACGTCGGCAGCAAGCCAATGGCGAAACTGGCAAGGCCCATCATGCCAATAGTCATCAGAAGGACCATCTTGCGGCCGAAGCGGTCTCCGATGAATCCGAAGAAGATACCGCCGAAGGGCCGCGCCGCGAACCCAACGCCATAGGTTGCGAACGACGCGATCAATGCACCGCTTTCACCCAAGGGCTTGAAGAACAGCGGGCCGAAGATCAGGGCCGAAGCCAGGCCATAAATGTAGAAGTCGTAGTACTCCAGGGCGGATCCTACGGAGCTGGCAAGAGTTGCCCTTCGCAGCTGTTCCGGCTCAACTACTGCGCCGTCCATATCAGCAAGCTTTGTCTTAGTACGAGTTGTCACAAGCACTCCCTCAAGAACACTCCAGACCCCCGTTGGCCTGGCGAGATAGTGTCAGCCGCCATGGCGTGAATCACTATAGTGAACAGAGTACAGCACGTTGTACAAGTTTCAAGTGGTGTAATCAGATTTATTTATGACCCCGTCGGGCGGCTGGATCCGTTAGCCCATCGGGTTGCCCAGCGAGTGGGCGAGCTCCTTGAGTTCCTTCACCATCAGGGCAGCCTGCTCCTCGGAAAAAGTGGCTTTCAGGGCTGTCACCGAGAGACCGAGGCTGGGGCCATGCGCCCCGTGGGTAGGCACGGGCACGGCGAGGCAAACCACGCCGAGCGTGGATTCCTCATCCTCCAAGGCATAGCCCTGCTTGCGGATCGCGGCCACCTGGGCCTTGAGCTCAGCGGCACTCCGGAGGGACTTCGGGGTCATGACAGGGAGCTCCGCGTCGTCCGGGAACATCGCCTCGATGTCATGGTCGTGAAGCTGGGCCAGGAGAACCTTTCCGACGGCGCTCAGGGAAAGCGGCATTTTGTCGCCAATGTTCGACGTAAGCCGGACGGCCGGGTGCCCTTCGTAGCGCGCCAGGTAAATGATGTGATCGCCGTCGATCATCGCAATCCGCACTGTTTCGCCGGAAAGCGTTGGTGCCTGCTCGCAGAACTTGTAGAACTCCTGGACTTCATCGAGCCTGCTGAGGTAAGCGGCGCCAAGTTCAACCAGCTTCCGGCCAAGTGAGAAGTCGGCACCTTCGCGCGTAATAAGCCGGGCTTCTTCAAGAGCCATCAGCAGGTTTGACGTGGAGGACTTCGGAATCCCGAGCTCACGCGAAAGATCGCTGAGTGTCAGCCGGCCCGAAGGTGCCTCCGCCAAGGCATCCAGGACCGCAGCCGCGCGGGTCACGGCAGGCGCCGGCGAGGAGCTCCCCAATCCTTCGGCGGAACGGGGGGTGCGGGAATCGGCCATGATTCTCCTTCGCAATCGTGCGTCTGGCGCAGAGTGGGCGCGTGCCAGGCAGAAACGCTACCCGGGGGCAGCGGAACTCCGATCCGCGGCAATCGCGCTTGTTCAATCCACTGAACAACCACCATCATAGTGGCTTGGTGCTGGGATGAGACGCGCCGGACGGAGAACGGCTTCCTTTCCATATCCAGAAATTCTCTGTATATTCATCTATGAGCTCTCCACCGCGGCATCCCCCAATAGTCGCGGTGGAGAGCTTTTCCAATTCCCGGCAGTGGATCAGGTTCGACGCTAGCCCTGCTGCTGCCAAGGAGTGAGCCGTGGCAGCCAGCGCGGGACGTTGGCACGGTAGTCCTCATACTCGGCGCCGAACTTGCGTGCCAGCGTCGGCTCCTCATACAACCTGACGAAGGCCACCACGGGAACTGCGCCCAGGGCCGCCAGGCCGAAGAGCTTCGGCTGTCCCAGCAGGAGGCCCTGTCCGGTGATCGCGGCGCCGATGCCCACGTAGATGGGGTTCCGCACGAAGCTGTAGAAACCGCTGACCACGAGGTTCTTCGGTGGCGCAAAGGGTGCCGGCGTTCCCCTTCCCTCAAGGGCAAACCGTGCAAACGAATTGGTGATTACCGCCGCGCCGACGCCGATCAGCAGAACACCTGCGCACTGGGCCGCCAGTCCACCTGGCACGGGCTGTTTCACTTTCCAACGGGTCACCAGCCACGGCAACAGACCGGCGACGGTTGCCGGGGCGGCCGCGAACACCGCCGTTCCGATTTCCGCCAGCCTCTTGTCACGCGCTGTATCTCCGGACGCTGTCATGCTGCCATTCTGGGCCTCCAAACCGTTGGCGACAACCATCAGCCCCAGAACCCATCTAGAACGAAAGAAAAAGAGCCTCTGAGCTGCGTTTTCGCAGATCAGAGGCTCTTCTCCCTAGGTCAGCAGTCTCCTAGCCGTTCGCCCGCTTGCGGCGAATCACGAAGGCCGAGCCGAGCGCAATGGCGGCGAGAGCCGCGAACATCAGGGAGAAAAGGGTAGGCGCCATGCCGGTGTCGGCCAGTCCGCTCATTGCCTTAACGGTTCCAGTGGTTGGGGGAACGACGGTAACCCCAGAGTCGACCGGCGGATCCACGGGCGGAACGACCGGCGGATCAACGGGCGGATCCACGGGTGCGGCATTGACCACAACCGCGAGGTTGGCCGAGGCCGGTTCGAACAGCGCTGGCGAGAACCTCGGCGTGTTCGCGGCGCTGGCGATGCCCACCACGCCGCTCACGGTTCCGGCCGCTGGGAACGTCGACGTGGAACTGATCACCCAGGCGCCGTCGTCCTCCGTCACAGTTGCCGCGACCGGGTCTTTCCCTGCCCACGACACCGTTGCGATGATGGGTTCAGCAGCGCCGGCGAACGTGACCCGCGCGACCTCGATGGTCTTTTCCCGGCCCGCGATCGCGCTCAGTTCCGTACCCGGCACGATCACCGGAGTGGCCTTGCGCGGAGCGGAGGCACTCGGTATCCAGTCCTTCTGGGCCGTGGCCCAGTCGAGACCTGCCTTGGTGCCGGACAGTGCGAATTCGAGCCGACCGCCGTTCCGGAGCTCGTCAACGTCAACCCAGGCAGCCGTGTGCACTTTGTCGTTCACGGTGACACCGGCGATATAGCTCGGCAGCTTCTCATTCGCGCCTGCCGCGGTGATCCGCAGTTTCTCACCGCTCTCGAGGGTGATCGTGGCGGCCTGCACCTTGGGGGCGTTGAGCGCCATGATCCCCGAACCGGGCATCACCGGCTGGATGCCGAGCGAGGCCATCACATACCAAGCGGCGAGGGTGCCGAGGTCGTCATTGCCGACTCCGCCGCCGGGGGCGTTCGGGAAGCGGTTGAGATTGGCCGCGAGCACATCGTTCGTCTTGGTCGGCTCACCGACGAAGCCGTACAGCCAGGGGGTCATCAACATCGGTTCGTTGCCCGGGTTGTACCCGATGCTCGTGTAGTACGTACTGCCGCCCGCCGCCCAACTACTCGGAGAGACCCCCGGAGCAGACTGGAGCGCCGGCTGGTTGAAGTAGTAGTCGAGTCGCTTGACGAACTCGTCGCGACCGCCCATCTTCTGCTGCAGACCCACTACATCCTGCGTCGCCATCCACTGGTAGTGCCAGGGGGTTCCCTCGTGGAAACCGGACCGGGTCACATCCGTGAGCTCGGGAACCGAGACGAACTGGCCCTCGTGAGTGACGGCGTTGAGGATGCCCTTGAAACCGCCGCTGAGTGTGACATCCGGGTTCCAGAGCTTCGTCCAGTTGGTGCCACGGGCCAGGAACTGTGCCGCCTGGCCGGCCTTCCCAAGCCTCTGTGCAGCGGCGCCGATGCTGGCGTCCGCCGCGGCGAACTCCATCGTGGCCGAGCCTGCGTGGCGGTACTCTTCGAACTGGCCGCCGAGGCCGCCGCCCCCCTCCTGGTAGTAGGGGACGTGGCCGTTGGCCAGATAGAACGCGGCGCTCTGCCGGCCGACGGATGCGACACCCGCGGTAGGGGCCGTCGTGGCGTTTTCGACGAGGTAGTCCCACATCCGGTCCGCGACGTCCTCGGGCACGGTGCCGAGCGTGAAGTTCTCCGCGATCCAGGGCGAGACCGGGTCGCCGGCCATGATGTTCGTCTCGACCGAGCCGAGCGACCAGCGCGGGAACCAGCCGCCCTCGACCCGGGCCTGGTACATCGACCGGACGATGTCGGCGGCGCGGTTCTTTGCGAACAGCGCGTGGAACGTTGCCTGTGTGCGGTAGGTGTCCCACAGCGAGAACGTCTGGTAGTAGTTCCAGCCGTCGGCGATGTGCGTCTTGGCGTCCATTCCTGTGTACCGGCCGTCGACGTCGCTTCCGATGGTCGGCGACAGCAGCGTCTTATACAGCTGGGTGTAGAAGATCTTGCGCTGCTCGGCGGATGCCGTGATGTCGAACCGGCCGAGTTCGGCGTTCCAGGCGTCCCGGGCTTTCGCGCGGATCTGATCGAACGGCACCCGGGTGCCGTCGGCGGTCGCCTCCGCGATCCGGTTACCGCGGGCGCCTTCGACGCTCACGTACGAGACCCCGACGCTCACCTCGACATCGCGGTCGGTCGTGGTATCGAATGTGGCGACGAAACCGTTGTTGCCGTCGGTGACCTCACTGGCGTTCCGGCCGACGACGAACTGGGCGTTCGTGCCCCAGGTACCGGTCGACAGCGGAGCGCGGTCGAAGGTGGCGCTGAAGTAGTAGCGGGACTTTTTCTCGTTTCCGCTGCAGAACCCACCGTTGTCGATCCAGCCCTCAAGGGTGGTCCCATCGACCCAGGAGACCGAACTCGCGCCGGCGGTGCGCAGCGTCTGACCCGTATTGAACGAGAGATTGGAGGTCGTGCCCGCCGGGAAGGTGTACCGGTGCGCGCCCACTCTGGTGGTGGCCGAGAGATCGACCTTGACGGAGTTGTCGAGAGTGACGCCGTAGTAGCCGGCTGTGGCGGATTCGCTTCCGGACTGGATGCTGGTATACCGCCGCGAGGTGGTGGGTGTGGCGGTGGTGCTGGGCGAGACCAGGAGCTCACCGGCGGCCGGGCAACCCGCGCTGTTGACGTGCCGGTGGCTGAACCCCCACACGCGACCGGCGTTGTTGCTGTACGACGTGGAACCGTAAGTGTTGGTGTTGTCAGGGCTGAGCTGCACCATTCCGAACGGGAGCGTCGCCCCCGGATAGGCGTTGCCCTCGCTCTCAGTGCCAACGAACGGGTTGACCTCGTTGGAAAGGTCGGTGACGGCCGGAGCCGCGGATGCCTCGACCGGAGTTCCGATCGCGAGCGCGGCCGCAACCGCCATCGCCGGCGCAAGCCGCGATCGACGTGGCCTTCCCCGGCTCCCTGGGCGTACAGCCGGACTGTCGTGTGGGCTTGACATCGTGGGGTGTCCTCCTTGACCTGGCTCACGCGTATCGAGCATCAGCGCTCATCACCCGCCGTCCGCCGTCGAGCGGTGACGGATAACCGTTCATGGAAACGTTTCCACGCGCCGAGTATACTCAGCACACCTCGACCTCGTCAACGGCGGAGAGGTAAGGGACGACCGAGATGAATACCGGTCAGGGGGATTTACAGAGGCCTGCGAACTCGTGTCAGCGCGCGGCGAGCACCGCGTCGCGACTCAGCTCTCCCGAGCCCCGCACGATGAGGCGGGTGTTCAGCGTGACGGTCTGCGAGGGCGAGACATCGCCATCCAGGCGCTTGTAGAGCATCTCCATCGCAATCTGCCCCATCGCCTTCGGGTTCTGCGCCACCACGGTAATCCCGGGCACGACGATGTCGGCAAGTTCGAAGTCATCGAAACCCACGATCGCGAGCGAGGCGCTGTGGATGCGCAGCGCCCCGATCACGTTGATGGTCGTGCGGTTGTTGCCGGCGAAAACCGCGGTCGGCGGGTCATCCGACGCCAGCATCCGCCCGAGGGGCTCGTCCACCGGCTCGCGGGTCGTAGCGCTGGAGTAGACGAGTTCGGGGTCGAAGGGGATCCCCGCCTCCTCGAGTGCCGCCCGGTAGCCGGCGATGCGCTCACTCGCGGTGTAGAGGTCCGGCCGATCGGTGAAGCACGCGATCCGCCTATGCCCGTAGCCGATGAGATGCGAGACGCCGGTGCGTGCGCCGCCGCGGTTGTCCACGATCACGGCGTCGACATCCAGCACCCGCGGCGGGCGGTCGACGAAGACCATGCTCGTCCCGGCGTCGAGCTCCGCACGCAGGTATTCCTCGTCGCTGCCTTCGGGGAGGGTAATCACCAGGCCGTCGACCCGGCGTGCGCAGAAGGTGAGGATCATCTTGCGGGCGCGCTCCGGGTCTTTGTCCGAGGAGGCGGTCAGGAGCACGGAATCGCGGCGCAGTACCTCCTCCTCCACGGAGCGGTTCAGCAGGGAGAAGAACGGGTCAGCGACATCTTCGACCAGCAACCCAATGCTGGACGTCGCCCCGGTTCTGAGCATCCTGGCACTGTCGTTGCGACGGAATCCGAGCCTCTCGATCGCAGCGTTGACCGCGGCGACGCTCTCCTCGCTCACGTTCGACTTGCCGTTGACGACCCGGGAGACCGTGCCGACACCGACTCCGGCGACCCGTGCGACGTCTTTCATTGTGGCACGGGCATTCGGACGCTCAGCTGCCACCCTCACAACGCCACCTGCGTCCATTTCCGAAACCATTCCGCGACGCATCTTAGCATCCTGGGGACAACTCCAAAGCGGTCGCACAAGCCGCCCTTCGCAACAGTAGCTATGAGGAAGGACCACCTGGATGAAGCGCCTCATACACATGTCGGGGAACAGCTGGCAGGGCCGCATCCGTTTCATAGCCGAACCACGTGATCCCGTGGTTATCCATGCGTGCGGTGATCATGAGCGCACCAGGAGGCTCCGCCATGTTGATTAGCCGCTCCGGGGAACGCCAGGACGTCAGCCGACGCTCCGGGCTCGAGCTGTTCCTTGGCTGGCTGATGGGCACCTTCGTTCAGCCTTCGCCCACCTCGTTCGGCGCCGCCCGGTCACTCCGCCGCCCCACCCCCTGGTGCTGGAACGTTGCCCCGCGGATCCCAGTGACCGGGGAGGTCCATGACCAGATCCGGGTTGACGATCCGTGGACGCCGTCGGATTCTGCCGGATCATTCTCTTGGCCGAAGTTCCCGGGACGGACATGACGCGCCCGGGATTTACACACGTCTTCTCCTATAACCCCTGAAAAGAAAAGAGCCCCAGAGCTGCGTTTTCGCAGTTCAGGGGCTCTTTCTATGTGGTGGGTCCTACCGGGATCGAACCGATGACATCCACGGTGTAAACGTGGCGCTCTACCAGCTGAGCTAAAGACCCAAACACTGATTTCAGCACCCTCGGCGCTTCAACCAACGAACATGTACTCTACCGGATCAATCGACCGGAACACCAATCGGCTGACCTGCAGGCAGCAAATCGGGAAGTTCAGCGGCAAGCCAGGCAAGCGCGCCGCTGACCCCTGCTTCCACTTTGAGGTTCGCGAACCCGTCGCCGCGGGTCGGTCCACGGTTGATGATCACTACCGGCTTGCCGAGTTTGGCTGCGTGCCGCACGAACCTCAACCCGCTCATGACCGTCAACGAAGAACCTGCCACCAGCAACGCCCCGGCTTCGTCCACCATGGAATAGGCGCGCTGCACCCGGTCCCTGGGCACATTTTCACCGAAGTACACGAAATCGGGCTTGAGGGTTCCCCCGCAAACGGGACAAACAGCGACGACGAACGATCGGATGAGCTCGGGATCCTCCACCGAGGCATCCGCGTCGGGTGCCATTTCCACGACGCCGGAAGCCTGCGCGGCTTCGAGGAAGCCGGGATTGATTTCCTCAAGAATCGACGCCACGAGCCGCCGGGTGAAGACGTGTCCCTCGTCAAGACAGATCACGCGATCGTAGCGGCCGTGCAGGTCCACCACATTGATGCTGCCCGCGTCCTCGTGCAGACGGTCCACGTTCTGCGTGATGAGCCCCGTGATCAGCCCGCGCCGCTCAAGGAGTGCGACGGCGGCGTGCCCGGCATTGGGGTCCGCATGCCGGAGGTGCGACCATCCGAGATGGTTCCTCGCCCAGTAACGGCGCCGGTTGGCAGGGCTTCCGATGAACTCCTGGAAAGTCATCGGATTCCGCGGCGCGGCTCCCGGGCCGCGGTAGTCGGGGATTCCGGAGTCAGTGCTTAGGCCGGCTCCTGTCAAGACAGCAAACCGCTTGCCACCGAGGATCCCGGCGGCTTGGCGCAGAACGTCCAACTCGCCTGCATCCAACTCAACCGTGGGTGTCGGCGGATGTATGGCGAAGCCAGTCATTCCGACGCCGGGCCGTTGGGCGCTCATCTGCGCTAGGTCTGGCCAAGTGCGGACAAGGCCTCGCGATATTCCGCTAAGTCGCGTGCCTGGCCGCGCTGATTGACAACGACATAGCGGATGATGCCAGCAGCATCAATGATGAAAGTGCCCCGCAAGGACATGCCAGTAGCTGCATCAAACACGCCATACTTCTCGGCTACTTCCCCGTGCGGCCAGAAGTCCGCCAAGAGATCGAACTCGTAGCCTTCCTTCTCCGCGTAAGCCCGCAAAGCGAATTTGCTGTCCACCGACACCCCGAGGACTGTAGCGCTGGCGTGTTCGAAAATACCCAGATTGTCGCGGATCTCGCACAGTTCCCCGGTGCAGATTCCAGAGAAGGCGAAGGGATAGAAGACCACCACAACGTTGCGGCCGCGAAGCCCCGACAAGCGAACCGGCTCCCCGAACTGGTTCACGAGCTCAAAATCCGGGGCCTCCTGGCCCACAACCGGAACTCCCCGACGCAGCCCGGCAGAGGTCAACCTGGTGTGAGTCACTTGTTCTTCTTGCGCGCTACAAGCCGCGTGGCGCTCCAGTCCTTGGAGACGCCTGCGGAGGTAGTGCAATGCAGGCCGGCAGTGGGAGCAGCGTCCTGAATATCCGAGGGCGACACGTAGTTGTCGCGGCCAGACTTGGGGGTCAGCACCCAGACCACGCCGCCTTCACCCAAGGTGGTCAGTGAATCCACTAGTGCGTCGACAAGGTCTCCATCACCATCGCGCCACCAGAAAATGACCGCATCCACTACCTCGTGATCGTCTTCGTCAAGCAGTTCGGAACCCGTGAGTTCCTCAATGTCATCACGCAAATCGAAATCGACATCATCGTCGTAACCGAGTTCCTGAATTAGATCCCCATCTTTGAAACCCAATCTTTCCGCCACATTTACCGATGTGGCGGCGTCGGCCTCGCTCACGTTTCCTCCTCTTGAAGTGATTTCGATTACTACAAGCCAACACCCTTTGGGCGTGTGCTTCAAGCCATTGTCCCGCGTTCCACCATAATCCGCGCCCCAGCCACGGCTAAAGCCACGGCTACATTCGGGGCCAAAGCCATGACCGCAGCTACAACTGCCTTCGATGTAACAGCTTGAGTGTGACATACAACGCCTTCACGACCGCGCGGCTACGCATCGCGGCTCGTACAAAGCTACAGTGGCCAGTGAAGACTTTGGCTGCAGGGCAACCGCCCGCCGCGAATAGCGCAGCTCGAGCTCAAGAGAACCTGCCCGGCGCACATGACCGGGCTGTTGTAACCGATATGTCGCACACGCCGCGTTCATGACGGGCAGTTACCCTGCCGGACCTGAGGCGACGATGAATGCGCCAAAAGAGAGGTTGGACGTGGCTGCAGGAGAAGAGACCTCACACATCCTTAGCGGGTTGACTTCCCAGCTGCCTGATCGTGATCCGGAAGAGACTGCCGAGTGGGTTGAGTCTTTGGATGCGTTGATCAGGGAGCAGGGCACGGAGCGGGCG
>NZ_JBFRGF010000021.1:0-83265 GCF_052115205.1 Arthrobacter sp. 2RAF6
GGGCGCACGCGGACGCACAAGGGGAGCTCCGCCGTCGGGCTTTCCGAGCGAATCCCCCTGCCGAGTCTCTTCAGAGAGCCGTGCCGGAGACGCCCAGGACTGACGCCCTCCCGGGCCGCTTCGGAGATAGTGAACGGCCGGCTCTCCAGGCTCAACGGAAGGCGACGCGGAGTTTTCATGGCCCCATCAGAACAGAAAACAGCGCACCCTCGCAGAAGTTATCCACAGCCCCCATCCATTGCTCCAGAATTGTCGTTTTGGGCCTTCAAAACGACGTCTGCTCAGCAATCGATGCGAAAAGGGGTCAGTCTTCGCTGTGGAGGTCCCGGCGTCGGGCGCTCAGGAGCTCCAGTTCGGGGCGCGCGGCAACGAAGCGTTCGACGGCGTCGAGCACCTCCACGAGATGCGCACGGTCTGCTGCCACTGCGCCCGCGCCGATGAGGGCACGGCGATGCTGGACCAAGTGCCCGGTCTCGGCGGCAGAGACCTCGAAGCGCCGTTTCAATTCGGCGAGCAGCGGGCGCACGAGGGAGCGTTTCTCCTTCAGGCTGTGCACCTCGCCGAGGAGGATGTCGAATTCGATCCACGCGATCCACATGCGCCCATCGTATCCAGTAGTGGCACGCCCTCCCCCTTCGGAGCCCGCGGTGGCAAGATGAGGACAGACCGAAGGAGCTCCATGGGCGCGGACGATCATACAAACAAGGCCGGCAACGCAGTTTCCCGGGGCGCCGACTCGGTGGAAGACGCCGTAGACGACGCCAAGGATTCACGGACCGTCCGGGTGGTGGCGCGGGCCGGCTTCGTGGCCTTAGGGCTGATACACCTCCTGATCGGGATCATCGCCCTGGGGATTGCGCTGGGCGCATCCGGCCAAGCCGACCAAAGCGGTGCGGTCGGCCAGATGGCTGCCACGCCTGGCGGCGTCGTCCTTTTGTGGGCGGGGCTGATCGCCTGCGGTGTCCTCGCGCTCTACATGGCAAGCGACGCCGTGATGGGGTGGAGCGGGGGTGGGAGCTCGAAGCCTTGGATGAACCGGCTCAAGGCAGCCGGACAGGCGATTGTCTTCGCTGTGGCCGCGGTGACCTTCGGCAGTTTTGCGCTCAGCCGTCCAAGCAGCAGCAGCGAGAAATCCCGTACGACCAGTGCAGACCTCATGTCCAGCACTCCCGGCACCGTCCTCCTGGTGATCATCGGGGTGGCGCTGCTGGCAGCCGCAGGCACGTACATTTTCCTGGGGATCACTCGCAAGTACGAAAAGAACCTGAGGGGAAAACCGTCCGGACTCCTGGGAGATGCGTTCACGGTGCTGGGCGTGGTGGGCTATTGCGCAAAAGGAGTGGCGCTCGGCGCCGTCGGCTTGCTCATCCTGATTGCCACAGCGGCGCACGACCCTTCCCAACAAGGCGGCCTCGACTCGGCACTCAAGGCCTTCCTGAAACAACCCTTTGGCGGATGGGTGCTGGGGTTCGTCAGCCTCGGACTCATGGCCTACGGTATCTACTCCTTGTTCCGATCCCGCTACCAGCGGCTCTGACGGCGGCCCGCACCAAAGGTGAGAACCGCCGTCGGGCGCTTATTTAGCTGGGCCGTGCTACTTGGATGTGCCTTGCGACACGGATCCTTGAAGCTGGCGCTGGAAGATGATGTAGACGATCAGCACCGGAACCACGGTGACCGTGACGGCAGCGAAGAGAGCACCGAAGTCCACGGCATAGCCCATCTGACCAGCGAAGGCGGCGAGCCCCTGGGAGAGTACGCGGGGCCCTGCCGCGTTGATCGCCACCGGAATCAGGAACTGGTTCCACAGGCCCAGGAAGTTGAAGATGGCCACGGAGGCGAGTCCCGGCTTGGCCATCGGCAACATGACCTGGAAGAACGTCCGCCACTCGCCTGCTCCGTCCAAGGCAGCCGCCTCCGTGATTTCGTGGGGGAGCGACTTGAAGAAGGAGAAAAGGAAGAACACGGTGAACGGAAGCGCGAAGCCGACGTACACCAGGATGAGGCCCGGCAAGGTATTGAGTAAGCCGATGTTCCGCATGACGAAGAACAACGGCACCATGGCGAGGAAGATCGGGAAGGTGAGCCCGGCAAGCATGAGGTAGTAGATCGCTTTGCTGCCGAAGAAGACATAACGCCCCAGGACATAGGCACACATGGCGCCGAGCACCATGACAATCACCAAAGCGGATCCGACGACGATCACCGAGTTGAGGAAGTAGCTCCCGATTCCAGCCTCGGTCCACGCCCGGACGTAGTTGTCGAAACGCCACTGCGAGGGCAAGGCGAACGGCGAGGCGAAGATCTCGCTCGATGTCTTGAAGGAGGACATGAAAGTCCACAGCAGTGGCAGGATCACGATGAGAGACCAGATACTGAGGGCCGTATGCGAAACGGCGCCCACCAGTCTGTCTCCCTTGGTCATGGCCGGCTTGCGGGGGTTGAAGTGCAGGGACTTCATTTCCTGGCTGGCAATTTTTGTAGTCATCAGAGGGACACATCCTTGTCGCCACCACTGAGCCTGTTAACCAGGAACACGAGGCCGGAGAAGATCAGGGTGGCTACGGCGAGCACAACGCCCATGGCGCTGGCCAGGCCGAACTGGCCCTTGGTGAAAGCGGTGAAGAAGAGCTGCTGGGACATCACCAAAGTGGAGTTGTCCGGGCCACCGCCGGAGTTCAGGGCGGCCATGTAGACGAAGGCGTCCAGCGCCAGGATTCCCATATAGATGTAGGCAGTCTGGATGTTGTCCCGGATCAGCGGAATAGTGATGGACACGGCAGTGCGGAAACGCCCGGCCCCGTCAATCCTGGCCGCCTCAAACAGCTCGGCAGGGATCCCCTTGATGCCCGCGACGAACAGCACCATGTAGAAGCCGATGAAGCCCCACACGATCACGAACATCGTTGCGATCATGGCGGTGTTCTTGTCGCCGAGCCAGGCGTAGGACTTGAACTGGTCCATGCCCAAGGATGTGAGGATGCCGTTCAGCAGGCCTCCGGAAGGATCGTAGATCTGGCCCCACATGATGCCGATGGCAATTGCGGGAATCGTGTAGGGGAAGAAGGAGACAACCCGGTAGAAGCTGGAGTTGCGCAAGCCCTTGATCTGGCCTTTGCTGCTGCCCCCCACGGTTACCAAGGTGGCCAGTACAAGGCTGAGGACGATGGTAATGATGGGCAGGAAGATGACCAACAGGATGTTGTTCCCCATGGCCTTCATGAAGATGTCATCCGTAAAGAGCTTCTGGTAGTTCTGAAGGCCAATGAAGTTTTGCTTGGGTGAGAACCCCGACCAGTCGGTCAGGGAGTAGCCGAAGGCCTGGATGAATGGCCAGATCACAAACAGGAGGTAGATGGCCAGCGGTACGCCAAGGAAGACCACAAAGAAGCTGATCTTGTCGAACGTCAGGGGCTTGCGCCGCCGCTTGACCACCGGTGGAGCACTCTCCGGAACGACGGCAGTGAGGCCGCCGTCGTTCCGGCTCGTTCGGGTTTTCATTAGTGTCACTTCACTTCAATCTTCGTGACCGAGCTGTCGTTGCGGACCTTGTCGGTAATCTTCTGCAGGTCCGACGTCAGCGTAGCGACATCGGACTTTCCATCGAGGAACGTGTTCCACACAACCAGCTGGTCCTTGTTCATCCCGTAGAGGTCAACAAAGTTCCACGTGAAGATGTTCGATCCAGCATCGCTGAGCAGCTTGGTCTGGGAAACCAGGGCGGTGGAACCGAAGCCATCGGCGGGAACGGTGTCCTTGACGATGGTGGGGGCCAGCTTGGTCTTGGCGAAGTTGGTGGCAGCATCCTTGGACAGCATGACACGCAGCAATTCCTTGCCGCCAGCAACGTTTTTGCCCTGGGAGGGAACAACGAAGGGCTCGCCGGAAGCGCTGTGCATGGCCTCGTAAGGAAGTTTGGATCCCGAGGTCACGGTAGGAACAGGAACGCCGGTCATCTTGAATCCGGACTTGGTCTGGTCCTTCATCTCGTTTTCGATCCACGATCCGGACGGGTAGAACACGGCTTCCTGGGCGTTGCTCCACTGCGCCTGGGCTGCGGTGAACTGCGTACCCGAGCCACCTGGCTTGAAGTGGCCCGCCTTGACGATCTTGTCCAAGGCGGTGAAGACGCTCTGGATGGCCGGGTGGGACCACGCGTCCGCCTTCAGGTTTTCGAGGCCAAGGCGAACGTCGTTGCCGCCTTCCTTGATGGCGGAGGCGATAGCCATTTCCTGGTAGTAGGTGGCTGCTTCCTTGCCCCAGACGAACAGGTACTTGCCTTTGGCCTTGGCCTGCTCGCCAAGGGTGTACATGTCATCCCAGGTCTTCGGCACGGTCCAGCCGTTGTCCTTGAGGAATGAATCCGAGTACCACATGGCGTAAACAGTCAGCACGTAGTTCAGGGCCGCCAGCTTGCCATTGAAAGTACCCGGGGCGAGCACTCCAGCGTAGAGGGTGTCCTTGATGACCTTGCCTTCGAGGTTCTTGGCCTCGACCACACTGGTGAGGTCTTCGAGCTGGGCCAGGATCGTGCTGAAGCCGATTGCCTTGGCGCCAGAGTTGTCGATCAGGTCCGGCGGGTTGCCTCCGACGAATCGCGGCTGGAGTTCCTGCGCGATGTCCGTGGACGGTGAAATCTTGGCAGTGGAACCTGAATGTGCGCTTTCAAAGCCCTTCCCCGCGAAGTCAACGTAGTCGATTCCATACCCGCCCTTGAAAATCACGGCGTCAACGGTGGACTTGTCCGCCATACCGAACGGATTGGTATCTGAAACGGTCCCTGTAGGACCGGTGGTTCCTCCGCCGCCACCGGCTGCGCAGGAGGCCATCGAGCCGGCCAACGGCACAAGCACTGCCGCGGCAAGCGCGCCGCGGAGGAACCCGCGCCGTGCAAAGGACTGCTGCTGAACGTTCATCCTAAAACCCTCCAGAGACTCGTAGTACCGAACCCTGACGGCTCCTCGGCCGGCAGTCGATCGGTCCGGGCACCGCCGCTGCGACGCGCCCTTCGTGTGACATACTTCACCACGAGTGATTGAAAAGCAATATTTGGGGGCAGTTTCAATCAACTTTTGTCAAAATGTGATCTGACAATCCTTCCGTTCCAGAGTGGTCATTTGGGTGTTTTAGCCCCGTAAATTCAGGGATTTTGCGCACTGAGCGATGGCCTCGCGCGCCCATTGCTGCTGTTGCTCGGTTCCTACCCGCTCAGCCCACTGTTCGGCGAGCTGGAACTCGACCATCGCCTCGGTGCGCCGCCCGTCGTCGTACATCGCCCAACCGATGTTGTTGTGAAGTGAAACCATCCATCGTTTGGTGCGCGAATCCTCGACGGCGGAGGCGTATTCAAGCGCGCTCCGCGTCCATGATTCCTTGTGACCGGAGTCCGCGATGGCCAGCATATGAAGTGCGTCCACGGCAAGGAAATCTTCGCCCAGAAGGTCTCCCATCTCGGCGGCCTGCTCAAACAGCGGAACAGCCATGGCAGGGTGGCCGGCGGAGTTGAGCAGGCGGCCGCGCTCCAGGAGGATCCGCACCGCAACGGTCGGTTCCTCTTCGGCGTCGATCCCGTCCAGGAGCGCATCCGCTTCCTCGAAGCGGCCCTGCAGGCCGATGGCCCGGCCCAATTGGGTGGCGAGCTCGGCCCTCTCAAAGGGATCGTAGGCGGGATCGGTCATGGCTTCGCGGAAGCGGGCTTCCGACAACGCGGGGTCCTCAAAATTCCACAGCTCATCGAGGGTCTTTTGTTCCAGCATCTGTCTCCTCCTGATTGCTTCGAGGCTTGGAAGGTGCGGTCCACTCACAATCTAGCGGAAGCTGCAGACGGGGTCCGCGTGTCAGTCCTTGGCGAGCCGGGCCCAGCCCAGTTGCTCCTGCTGCTTGCGGGTCAACGAGGAAACCACCAGGTCATAGGAGTCCTCCACCATGTCCCGGACCATGGAGTCAGGGAGGGCGCCGTCCAGGCGCACGCCGTTCCAGTGCGTCTTGTTCATGTGCCAGGCGCCGGTGATTTCCGGATGGGCCGAGCGAAGTTGCACGGCCAAGGAGGGATCGCATTTGAGGCTTACTGCCAGGTTGTGGTCGTCCATGGCAGAGGCGGCGAACATCTTGGCTTCCTGCTTGGATCCACCGGACACGGCGGACCGGACTTTGAAAACCGAAGTTTCCGGGCCGAACGGGAAGTCTTCATAGGTCCCGGGGAAGCCAAGGCAGATTTGGCGGAGTGTGGCAGCGTCCATGTAGCGAGACTAGCGGAGTGCGACGATCAGCGGACCGACTGCCTCACGCAACGTCCAGGAAGTCCTCGAGGAGCACCACTTCCAGGCCGGCAGCCACTTGCGCCGAGCGGAATGCCTCGAAGTCCGCCGCGAATTCGGTGCGGAAGTGCATCAGGACGATGTCGCCCGGCCGGAGGGAATTGCCGTACTGGTAATCCATGCGCCCGGCATTGGCCTTGGCCTCCCACGTGATGATGGCTTTCAACCCGGCGGCGGCCACGGCTTGCCGCATTGCGGTCGAATAGGCACCTCCAGGTGGCCTGAAAAGGGTGGGCTTGCGGCCGTATTGCTGGACGGCGAAATCCTGCATGCCTGCGATGTCGTCGAGCTGCCGCTGGTAGCCCCATTGCGTGGTCATGTTGACATTGTGGCTGACCGTATGGTTCTCAACCAGACTCCCCTGCTCCATGAACGTCTTGAAGAATGCAGGGTTGTCGCGGACCGTGTTCCTCGTCAGGAACAGTGTGGCCGGGTAGCCGTTCTCCGCGAGGAGCCGCACGCTTTCCGGGGACTTGACCAGTCCATCGTCGATCGTGAGGAACACCACGGGATGTTTGGTGGGGATCTTGGTGATCACGGGAGCTAGTCCACCTTGGATGGGCGGCAGCGTGAAGTCCGGGACGAAGGGGTTCCGCAGCCGACCGGGTCCCGCAGGGCTTGGTGTGGGACTCACCGCGGTGCTTGCGGAGAACGACGGCGAGGGGCCCGCCGTGCGGGGAGCCGCCGTCGGGCTTTCCGCGGACGGGTTTCCCGGGAGCGCGCATGCCCCCAACCCGGCCACGAGGGAAGCCCCGAGGAAACCAAGCGCGGTACGTCGGCTGGCGGTGGAGGGGTGGTCGTCACACATGGGAATTCCCTGGTCTCGAAAAGGTGATTTCCCCCGAAACATACCAGCGGACGGTTAACAGAAAACGACGCTAGATGCCGCTCCGCCAGCCCACCTGTGCCGGACAAGCGTTCATCACGACGTCCAGGCCGGCTGCTTTGGCCCGCTCCGCTGCATCCTCGTCAATTACTCCAAGCTGGAGCCACACGGCTTTCGCTCCCACGGCAATCGCTTCGTCCACTACCCCGCCGACGCGCGAGGAGTTCACAAAGCAGTCGACGACGTCGATGGGCTGCTTCTCGAAGGGCACGTCGGCAAGGAACTTGTAGCCGGTTTCGCCGTGAACGTCTTCGCCCTTTTGATTGATCGGGATGATCTCCATGCCCATGGTGTCGCGAACGTAGAGAGCTACCTCGAACGCCGAGCGCCACTCATTCGTGCTGAGTCCCACGATTGCCCAGCGGCCCTTTGTTCGCATAAGCCGGTCGATGACCACCGGATCGTTGACGTGTGTCATAGCTCCAGCCTACTAGCGGGACAGCAGTCCAAGCAGCCAGCGCAGCGACGTCCCGGCCGGCTTCAGGGAAACGTCGTCCGGAGCGTTCTCGACTGCTTGCTGCACCTCGTTTTGGAGGTCCTTCGCAGTCGGAGTGGATGGGATATTGGACGGCGGGAGGATTCCCTGCGTGTCGGTCTTAGGCTCGGCGTGCACTGCCTTCGGCGCTTCGGGCAGTCCGTCGCTCGGCTGGCGTGCCGGGGCGGGAACGGCCGCTGGCGCCAAGGGCTCGTGCGCCGCCTCGCCGGTGCTGACCTGGGCGGGGTCCGTCGAAGGGCCTGCCGCTGGGGGTGCCGACGGCGGCAGATCGTCGGGAGCCGGGTGGGTCGTGACTTTCGGGGAGTCCTGGGCGGAGGCCGGAGGAACCAGCGACGGCGGAGCAGTGGTCCAAGCGGGCGCCCAGCCGGAGATCAGGAGCTGCATGAATTCCGGGGTTCCCTTGCTGAATCCGCCACTCGCGGCCGCGACGCCACCAACGCCCAGGCCCATGGCGGTGAGGACGGCGGCACCAATGACGACGGGGCGATGCTTGCTCAACTGACGCCGCTTGCCGAGTTCGTCGAGGGGAAGGTTGTCTGTCGAGTCACCCGCCGCCGAGCCGGCGAGCATCGCCGCGAGTGCGGGCCCCGGGACCGGCGCCGGCATGGACGCAAACGATTCCAATGCTTTCAACGAATCCGTGAGTTCGGGGTCGCCCGTGAGGCCAGCCTCAAGCATGAGCTCGAGGCTGATCGCGTCGCGGTCAATGTCCTTGCAATCCCAACGCATCATGGGGCCACATATTCCTTTACTACCGAGTGCTCGCGGAGTGCATTCAACGCCCGGCGCTGCAGTTGCTTGACCGCGCCTTGGCTTTTCCCCATGATTTCGGCTGCTTGGTCCACAGTCAGACCGGCAACGATACGCAGCGTCAGGACTTCCCGCTGATCTTCCCGAAGGAGATCCAGCAGCGCCATGACTTCGCCTGGCGCCACACGGTCCATAGCTTCGGCTTCCGCCGAACTCGATTGGCGCGTGTCACGCTCAGGTTCAAACTCGTGGTGCTCGGGCGCCCTGCTTTGCCGACGGTGGTCATCGACCATCCGGGCGTGGGCCACCGAGAATACGAAGGTCCGCAGACCGCTGACGCCGCCCGTGATCGTCTCAACGCGCGGCAGGACGGCCAGGAAAACGTCCTGCGTGACAGCTTCGGGATCCGAAACACCTTTTGCTGTCAGGTAGCCGAGCACCTGGCCGGCAAAGGCCTGATATACGGTGCTGAACAGTTCGGCATCCCGGCCGCGAAGGGCCAGCAATGCTGCATCGGTCAAGACGTCGGTCACTGAAGCGTGGCTTTCGTTGGGGAGCGAATGGCCGGATCCAAGCGAGATCCTCGGTGCCGCCCAAACGCCGCAGGGCCGGGCAACCTCACCTAGCTTAACCGCTGCTCCCGCTAAGCCCAAGGACCAGCCTTCGGTTCCGGAGGCTTGCCTTTCCCGGACTTTCTGCACATCCACGAAACCCCTTCAGACATGAAAAGGGCCGAGCTGAAACCTGATGGGGGACAAATTTCAGCTCGGCCTTTCAAAGAGGTAATCGTCGAGGCACCCCAAAGGGTTACGCGGATTCCAAAAGTTTTTTCGAAGGCGTTCGCGGTGCTTGGCGGCACGTAGGTGAAAGCAGAGACCGCGAACGCGCCCCGGTTCAAGATTGGGATTTGCTCCGAACCCAGGAGAGCGCGCGGTCCCTGCGAATGTCGTCGTTCGAGACAGTCAGGAGCCGTTCGGCAATGAGTTCGTAGCTCACCAAGTCATGCTCCAGCAATGCTCCGACAAACAGGCGGTCCTTCTCCCTGCCAGCGATGAGCTTGGCGACGCAAAGGTCATGGGGCTCCAGGCACAACCCGGTCCGGTCGCGAGAGTGTTGGCGTTGCTGACTTTGACCAGGCGGCTTGTCCATCCGGCTGGGAGCACCGCTGTGACCTGACCGACGCCTTGGACGTAGAAGCCGTGGGTCTCATGGAAGTACGACATCTCGCCGATGGCGGCATCCAACTCCGTAGCAAGCGATTGAGTGTCGTCGTCATTCATTGGTGCGATGTCTACTTCGTCAGACATCGTGGTCTCAACAGGAAGTTCTTCCTCCGTGAAAGAGGCGAGGATGGCCTGGCTGCCGATGATAATAACGGCATCCTGCCGGATGATCTCGGTGGCCGCGCGGATGGCGTGTTCGAGTTCGCTACGCCGCACGGGATGCCTTGTGGATAGCGATCAGTCGCTCCTCCTGGGTCAGTACGCCGGTAAATGGTGTCATCTGCCGGAGGTCGATGCCTCGTTCGTCCGGACGCAGCATGATGTCGACGAGTTGGTTGACGTCGCCGCCGTCGATCAGTTTCTTCCATTCAGCAACCAAGCCGTGTATATGCGAATCACGGGCGCGCAAAGCCATCGTTTGCAGGTTTGTTCGAGCCTTCATGAGTGCAGGCTCGGGATCCTTGATCAGCTTCTCGGCAACGACCCGGTGCAGTTCGTAGGACACCCGCTCCTCGCGGCGGGTCAGCCGTGGACGGCTTCCTTTGGCTTTCTCCAGCAGGCGCTGGCTCACTGAGGGACTCACGCCGGTGACCTCTGCGATCTTACGGACCGACATGCCCTCAGCCCAGAGCGCGAAGACCGCCTCAGCTCGCCGCGCAGAGGCCTCCAGCATCTCCAGACGAAAACTTTCAGCAGCCTCTGCAGCACTTCTTGCCGCGCGGATTAGCACATCTGTCAAGGTAGTTGACATGCGTGTATCCTACCTCCCTACACCATAAACGTGGAAGGCCCACGACGACGGCGGGCCACCCCTGAAAGGGCGACCCGCCGTCGTTGTAATTCGGCTTTGGTGACTAGTCCTCGATGAGGTCGTGCACCACGATCGTCTGGTCCCGGTCCGGGCCGACGCCGATCGCGGAGAAGCGCGTGCCGGAGAGCTTCTCGAGGGCCAGCACGTATCTGCGGGCGTTCTCGGGGAGGTCTTCGAGCGTCGTGGCGCCGGTGATGTCCTCGGTCCAGCCGTCGAAGTACTCAAAGATCGGCACTGCGTGGTGGAACTCGGTCTGGGTCATGGGCATTTCATCGTGGCGAACGCCGTCGACGTCGTAGGCCACGCAGACCGGGATCTGCTCGATGCCCGTCAGAACGTCCAGCTTGGTGACGAAGTAGTCCGTGAAGCCGTTGACGCGGGATGCGTGGCGGGCCAGGACGGCGTCGTACCAACCGCAGCGGCGGGGGCGGCCGGTGTTGACGCCGAACTCGCCGCCGGTCTTCTGTAGGTACATGCCCATCTCGTCGAAGAGCTCCGTGGGGAACGGACCTGCGCCGACACGGGTGGTGTAGGCCTTGATGATACCGATGGACCGCGAGATCCGGGTGGGTCCGATGCCCGAACCAACAGACGCGCCGCCCGCGGTCGGGTTGGAAGATGTCACGAACGGGTAGGTGCCGTGGTCGACGTCCAGGAACGTCGCCTGGCCGCCTTCCATGAGGACCACCTTGCCCTCGTCCAGTGCGTTGTTGAGGACCAGGGTGCTGTCAATGACCAGCGGCCGCAGGCGTTCGGCGTAGGACAGGAAATACTCCACGATCTCGTCCACCACCACATTGCGGCGGTTGTAGACCTTGACCAGGAGCTCGTTCTTCTGGCGCAACGAGCCTTCCACCTTCTGGCGGAGGATCGATTCGTCGAAGACATCCTGGACGCGGATACCCAGGCGGGCCACCTTGTCCATGTAGGCCGGGCCGATGCCCCGACCTGTGGTGCCAATGGCGCGGCTGCCGAGGAAGCGCTCCGTGACCTTGTCCAGCACCTGGTGGTACGGCGCTACGAGGTGGGCATTGGCCGAGACGCGCAAACGGGATGTGTCAGCGCCCCGTGCTTCCAGGCCGTCGATCTCCTGGAACAGCGCTTCAAGGTTCACCACGCAGCCGTTGCCGATGATCGGAATCGCGTTCGGGCTCAGAATGCCTGCAGGAAGGAGCTTGAGCTCATACTTCTCACCGCCCACCACAACGGTGTGCCCGGCGTTGTTTCCGCCGTTGGGCTTGACCACGTAGTCAACGCGGCCACCGAGCAGGTCGGTTGCTTTGCCTTTGCCTTCGTCGCCCCATTGGGCTCCGACGATCACGATAGCTGGCATGGGATCCTCCCCCATTCTTTCGGGCCGGTCCTGGCGGGATCACCAAGGCTCAGCGCCGTACATGAGAACGCCCCGAATCTTTCGGCCCTGCCCGCAGACTTTCGCAAAAGTTCACCGGCGGGATCTGCAAGAGTTCCGGGGCTCTTACCAGCCAAGTTTAGCCGATGCGGCTCTTGGACCTGTTGTCACACGGCCGGAGGGCGACATGAAAACAGGGATGGAGCACCCGAGGTTCCCTGTGAGCAGAATGTGAACTCTTCCCAAACAGTCCGCATTGAGCCGCCAAATCGACCGCCGGGCCCCAGTCGAGCGGCTACATTCTTTGTGAATCCTTACCCCCACCTGCCCGTGAATCTGAAGGGAAATCCATGAATTTTCGCAACAAGCGTCTCTTGTCAACGGCAGGAGTGAGCGCACTCGCGGCATCCACGATCGCTGCCGGCATGATCGGGTTCGGCATGACGCCGGCCTCGGCCAAGGGCCAGGACGACGGGACAAGCACGCCCATCAAGCACGTCGTCGTGATTTTCGGCGAGAACGTCTCCTTCGACCACTACTTCGCGACGTATCCGCAGGCAGCCAACACGGCCGGCGAAACCCAGCAAGGCAGCGGCGCAGCGGCTCCCGCGTTCACGGCGGCCAAGAACACCCCGAAGAACATCGGCACCCTCGCCAACGACAAGCTTTTGGCACCTAACAATCCCAACTCGGTCCAGCCCCAGCGGCTGACGCCCGGCCAGGCAATTACTTGCGACCAGGACCACGAATACACCGCGGAGCAGAAGGCCTACAACGGTGGCCTAATGAACAAGTTCGTCGAGAACACGAGCATGGACACCTGTTCGGGTGGCCAGTTTGGCCGTCCAGGTCTCACCATGGACTACTACGACGGCAATACCGTGACCGGGATCTGGAACTACGCCCAGAACTTCGCCATGAGCGACTCACACTTCAGCACCGTGTTCGGCCCGTCGAGCCCTGGCGCGCTCAACCTTGTCTCCGGCCAGACCCACGGCGTCACGGAGTTCACCGCCGCCGGACAGCCGGTCAAGCCAGCAAGCAGCGACTACACGGTCAAGTTCCCTGACGCCAACGGCGTCGGAACCATGACGGAAGACCCGGATCCGGTCTACGACGACTGCTCCAACAAGAGCCACGCGAGCAAGAACAACCTTGCCGGAATGCAGGGCAAGAACATCGGCGACCTGCTCAACGACAAGGGCGTCAGCTGGGGCTGGTTCCAGGGCGGCTTCGCCCCGACGACGCCGGCCACGGACACCACCCCGGCAGCCTGCATGACCACCCACACCAACATTGCGGGTGCCGCGGTGACGGACTACAACCCGCACCACCAGCCGTTCCAGTACTACAAGTCAACGTCCAACCCGCACCACCTTGCTCCCGCGAGCGTGGACGAGATCGGCCACAACGGCCAGGCCAACCACCAGTACGACACCACGGACTTCGCCAAAGTGGTCAACTCGGACAACATGCCCGCCGTGTCCTTCCTGAAGGCGGGAAACTACCAGGACGGCCACGCCGGCTACTCCGATCCCCTGGATGAGCAGAAGTTCATCACGCAGCAAGTGAACGCCATCCAGAACTCGAAGAACTGGGAGAGCACCGCCGTCGTCCTCGCCTACGACGACTCGGACGGCTGGTACGACCACGTCGCTGCCGGTGTGAAGAACTCCTCGAACACCACTGACGACGCCGCATGGTGCCTCAACGCCTACAACAAGGGTGTGCCGATGGCCGGAGGCTATGCCGACCGCTGCGGCCCCGGCCCCCGCCAGCCGCTCGTGGTGATCTCGCCCTTCGCGAAGAAGAACTTCGTGGACCACACCCAGACGGACCAGTCATCCATCCTTCGCTTCATCGAGGACAACTGGCACACCGGCCAGATCGGTGACTCCTCGGCAGACGCCAAGGCCGGCTCCATCAACGCGATGTTCAACTTTGACAACGGGCGGGACGTGAAGCTCATCCTCAACGAATCGAACGGCACCGTGGTTTCCCGGACCAAGGAAAGCGACGACCAGAACGAGAACAAGCAGTAGCAGGCGCTTCCGAAACGGCACCGTCCCGAATCCATCGGGACGGTGCCGTTTCCGTTAGCGCACGGCCGCTTCATGCCGGAATCCGGCTCCCGCCGTCGAGAGACCCAACACAGAAGTCCCGATTCACCCCACAGCTCACCGCCGTTCCGGTAGAGTTAACCAGCCCCCAACACTGCACCCAATCCGACCGGTCGCGGCAAACCGCTCCCGGCCGGATAAGTGCGCCTCGCTACACGTAGGAGACCCAAGCCCATATGCAAGACCTGGCGACTGAAACACTCGAAGTGCAGCTCTGGAACCGACGTTTCGAACCCCACATCGCCGAGGTCACGGGGCTTTGCGATTCCCTCAAAGAACAGAAGCCTGGTAGCGAAGTCCTCTACGTAGACCCCGCCCACAGCGTTGACGAGTGCCGCATCATCAGCCTTTTCTCCAACACCCGCGCCACTGAGGGCTCGGGCTTCATCGTCCCGGGCGACGCGGACGCCACAGCCCGCATGGTGGGCATGCAGTGGCAGTTGGGCCTGCGTCCGGAACTCATGATGCCGTGGAACGTTTACCCGTGGATCGAGCCCGACGGCGAGCCCGGCAAGCTGACTCCCGCCAACATCACCGAAGGCCTCAAGCCGCTCCTGCGCCTTCTGGCGATCGTGCCGCGCACCTCCGTGCTGGTAGCCCACGGCAATGAAGCCCATCGTTTGGCAGACCAGCTCATGAAGGCCGCGCCGCAGAGCATCCACCGCCGCGGCTTCAAGACGTTCAAGGTCCGCTCGCTGGGTGGACGCTCGTTCGCCGGCTCCCCCACGCGCCAGCAGGAGTACCTGGACCTCATCCATGGCGCCTACGCCGAGGCCATGGCCCGGACCGGCCTCACCCCCGTCTCCTAGGACCCGCCCGACCCAACTGACTCGCATTTGTTGTCGTTATGACGCCTCATAACGACATTAACTGCGAGTCAGTTGGGCGGGGAAAGCGCGACGGCGGCCGCCCACCTGAGTGGGCCCACGCGAGCCGGGTTCCCTGACCGAGCTTGCGAGGTCAGGGTGCTCGTGGGGAGGACGGCCGCCGTCGGCGTTTAACCCAGCAGTCCTAGCCTTCGATCGCTGCCTTCGCGGCGGGATCGGAGTCGTTCAGGAACTTCTCGATCCGTTCCGGTTCCTCAGCTTCGCCGATGGCGGCGGATGCCCGGCCGAGAGAGTACAGAGCGCGCAGGAATCCCCGGTTGGGCTCGTGCTCCCACGGGATGGGCCCGACACCGCGCCAACCATTGCGGCGCAGCGAATCCAGTCCTCGGTGGTAACCAACCCGGGAATACGCGTAGGAGTCGATGGTCCGGCCGTCAGCCCAGGCTTCCTCGGCCAGGATCGCCCACAGCAACGAAGACGTGGGGTACTTGGCTACGAGGTCCAGGGCTTCCTGTCCCAAGGCAAGGTGCTGGTACACCTCGGTCTCGGCAGGCAGGAGCGTGGGCTCCGGGCCCATGAGGTTCTTGCGGAATTCGTCGGACATTAGAAGGTCTTGCCTACCGAACCGAGCTGCTTTGCGGCTTCCACGATGCGGGCAGCCATGCCGGCCTCGGCGGAGGCGCCCCAGACTCGGGGGTCGTACGTCTTCTTGTTGCCCATTTCGCCGTCGACCTTCAGGACGCCGTCGTAGTTGGCGAACATGTGCCCGGCAACCGGGCGGGTGAACGCGTACTGGGTGTCGGTGTCGATGTTCATCTTGATGACGCCGTAGGAAACGGCATCCGCGATTTCCTGCTCGGTGGAGCCGGAGCCGCCGTGGAAGACGAGGTCGAACGGGTTGGTCTTGCCGATCTTGGCGCCGACCTCGGCCTGGATCTGCTTGAGCAGTTCGGGGCGGAGCTTGACGTTGCCCGGCTTGTACACGCCGTGGACGTTGCCGAAGGTCAGTGCGGTCAGGTAGCGGCCGTTCTCGCCGGCGCCGAGCGCCTCGATCGTGGCAAGGGCGTCTTCGGTGGTGGTGTACAGCTTCTCGTTGATCTCGTTCTCGACGCCGTCTTCCTCGCCGCCGACCGTGCCGATTTCAACCTCGAGGATGATCTTGGCCGCAGCTGCGCGTTCCAGGAGTTCCCGGCCGATCCGCAGGTTCTCGGACAGGGTCTCGTGCGAGCCGTCCCACATGTGCGAGTTGAAGATCGGGTCCTTGCCGGCCTTGACGGCTTCCTCGGAAGCAGCCAGCAGCGGGAGGACGAAATCAGCCAGCTTGTCCTGCGGGCAGTGGTCCGTGTGCAGGGCGATGTTCACGTTGTAGTTCTTGGCTACCTCGCGGGCGAAAGCCGCGAAGCCCAGGGAGCCGGCAACCATGTCCTTGACGGATGCCCCGGACCAATACGCCGCACCACCGGTGGAGACCTGGATGATGCCGTCCGACTCGGCCTCGGCAAAGCCGCGGATCGCCGCGTTCAGGGTCTGCGACGAGGTGACGTTCACTGCCGGGAACGCGTATCCACCGGCCTTCGCGCGGTCGATCATCTCGGAGTAAATCTCTGGGGTTGCGATGGGCATGCTGACTCCTATGCTGATTTTCGTCTGTGGGTTTTGTTGACCCTGGAGTAGACCTATACGGCTAAGCACCATCCTAGCGACTTCGAATCCGGCACCGTGTTTCCGGTCACGGAGACGGGTAACACTTGCGGACCTTTAGCTCAGAAGGGATTCGGCGCTACGTCTTTGGAACTTCAGGTGCCGGATCAGCCCATGTTTTTTTCGTGGTTGAGTTTTGCAATTGCGGTCGATAAGGCCGTGGCGAATCCGCACCAGAGTGCGTAAGGGGCAAGAGTCACACCGGCGCTGCGGTTCAGCTTGTACGTTCGCCGCACCAAGTCGGCGCTGCTCGCTGTCAGCACGGCACACTCCGCTGCAGCCAGCCAGGGCCGTCGGGCACGCCAGAAGAGCCAACTCCAGGAGGCATTGAGGACGAGGTTCACCGCAAAGGCCCCTCGGTAGGCGGTTAACTCCTGGCGCCGGGCTTTGCTGCCCGGGGCGCCGGGCAGGTCGCCGCTGGCCAACGCCACTGCTGAACTCACTGCGAGATCGGCGTAGAGCGCCGTCCACACCAAAGGAAAGGCGATGGCCGGGGGCTGCCAGGTTGGTTTGTGCAACTGCTGGTACCAGCTGCCTTCCGGATCGGCCGCCACCGAGCCGGCCGCGGCCGTGGCTACAGTCGATGCAGCCGTCAACGCCAGTGGGATGAGTTTCATCAAGGCTCCTTTGGCTCTGCTGAAGTCCCTGCCGTACGCGAGCAGTCACCCGTATGCCCGATTGTACGGCGAAGCGCTGCCAACGGCTCGGGCTACCGAGCGGCAGGCAGGACCCTGCCGATCCGAAAAGAAGGAACCCGGCGTCAGGAAACGCGCTGGCCGAAGTTGTGCCGGCGGATCCAGGCGTGCATCGCGATGGCCGCAGCCGAGGCCGCATTCATGGACCGGGTGGAACCGTACTGCTCGATCGACAAGGTGGCGACGGCGGCGTCGTGCACCTCGGGGGTCAAGCCAGGGCCCTCCTGCCCGAACACGAGCACGCAGTTGCGCGGAAGTTCGTACGTTTCGAGCGGCACGGAATCGGGGAAGATGTCGATACCGATGATGGCAAGCCCTTCCGCCTCCGCCCACTCGACGAAATCCTCCACAGTGGGGTGGTGGCGGACGTGCTGGTAGCGGTCGGTGACCATGGCCCCGCGACGGTTCCACCGACGTCGTCCGATGATGTGGACCTCCTTGGCGAGGAACGCATTGGCGGTTCGAACCACAGTGCCGATGTTCAGGTCGTGCTGCCAGTTCTCAATGGCAATGTGGAAATCGTGCCGGTGCGCGTCCAGGTCCGCGACGATCGCTTCGTGCTTCCAGTACCGGAACTTGTCCACGACGTTGCGGCGGTCGCCATCCGCCAGCAGGTCCGGGTCCCAATGCTCGCCTTCCGGCCAGTCGCCTTCCCAAGGCCCGACGCCGACCTCCGGTTTCGCTTCGGACTCCCCCTCGGTAGAGGAGACAGCAGTGGCATCGATAGGTGCAGGGTTCTGGGGCCGGTCAGTCACTCTTCAACACTAGCCCGGGCAGTACCGCCTGCGGCGCCGAAACCCATTGCCGTAACGCAGGACACCCGGGTGTCTCGGAGACCGAAAGATGAAAGACTTGGGACGAGAAACAGCCAATACGCGGAGGAAAAGCATGGAGAACGCAACCGAGGCCCCGAAGAGCTCAGCCCTTTACCGCAATGGACACGAAATCGAATGCTGGCTCACGGATATGGACGGTGTCCTGGTCCACGAAAACCAGGCGGTTCCCGGAGCGGCTGAACTGATCCAGCGCTGGGTGGACACCTCCAAGCGTTTCCTTGTCCTCACCAATAACTCCATCTTCACCCCTCGGGACTTGGCGGCCCGGCTGAGCTCTTCCGGCCTGGAAATTCCGGAGGAGAACATCTGGACATCAGCCCTGGCCACGGCACAATTCCTCAAGGACCAGGTGCAGGGCTCGGAGTCCGGGAACCGCGCCTACACCATCGGTGAGGCAGGGCTCACGACGGCGCTCCACGAGGCCGGCTTCATCCTCACCGACCAGAACCCGGACTTCGTGGTGCTCGGCGAAACCCGTACCTACTCCTTCGAGGCGATCACCATGGCAATCCGGCTGATCCTCGCCGGGGCGCGCTTCATCGCGACCAACCCGGATGCCACCGGCCCCTCGAAGGACGGCCCGATGCCCGCCACCGGCGCCATCGCCGCGCTCATCTCCAAGGCGACCGGCCGCGAGCCATACATCGTGGGCAAACCGAACCCCATGATGTTCCGTTCCGCGATGAACCAGATCGACGCCCACTCGGAGACCACGGCAATGATCGGTGACCGTATGGACACCGACATCATCGCGGGCATGGAAGCCGGGCTGCACACCGTCCTGGTGCTCAGCGGCATCACCCAGCGCGAGGACATCGCGGCCTTCCCGTTCCGGCCGAACCAGATCCTGAACTCGGTAGCGGACCTCAAGAATCAAATCTAAGAAGAAGGGGCTGGGCCATGGCTGTGCTGAACCTCCGGTCCCTGGCCGGTGGCCGCATCCTGAGGGGCAGCCAGCCGTTTGGCATGGACATCGCGGCGACGGCCGCCTTCCTGGAACTTCATGGCATCCAGGCGGTTGTGGATCTCCGAAGCGAGTACGAACGCGCCATTGTGCCCTGGCAACTGGCCAACGGCTCGATGTCCAAGGCTCCAGTGGAGCTCGTGGAGAACCCCCTCGATCCGCGTACCGCTTCCGAGGGGCTCCAATCGATCCACACGGCTGAAGACCTTGGCGAGCTCTACCTTGGCTGGGTGCGCGCCCGCCCGGATTGGGTGGCCGAATCGCTGCGTCCCGCGGCCCAAGGCAAGCGGACTCTCATCCATTGCTCGCTCGGAAAGGACCGCACCGGCGTCGTATCCGCTCTGGCGCTCCTCGCGACGGGCACTGACCACGCAGCCGTTGTGGCGGACTACGCCGCAAGCACCGCTGCCCTCCCCACGATGCTGGAAACCATGTCGGCGGCCTGGCGGCTGGCTGTCCCCGAGGTTCCGGAGGAGGCATTCAGTCCCTCGCTCATGCTGCTGCAATCCCCCGAAGCTGCGATGGAATACTTCCTCGACCGTTTCGGGCACGAGTTCGGCAGCGCGGCGGATTACCTGCGCCACGCCGGCCTCAGTGGTTCCGAGCTGGATGGACTGCGGCACGCCTAGGGGGGCGGCGGGGACCGGTCAGTAGAACACCACCCGCGAGCCGGCGCGGGGCAGCGGAAAGAGCTCGTTCTCCAGGTCCTCGATGATCGGATTGTAGATAAAGGGATTCCACTGGGGGCTCGCGTGGGCGGGACGGGCGCCGTCGGTCCTGCGGCCCGTGGACGCGATGTTGAGGGGAAATGTCTTGGCCCACGCTGCCCGGGCCGTTCCGTAGTTCACCGTGTCATCGTTGGGGTTTCCGATGAAGGCCATGCGGGTGTCCCCCAGCCTGTCGACAAACCGCGTGCCGTCGAAGTGGTAGATGTAGTCCGATTCGCTTTGGATCAACACGCTCGACGGCGCGATTGGCGACAGCTGCTCCAGCGTCTGGTCCCAGATCTGCCCCCACGTGCGTTCGTGCTTGTTCACCACGCGCTCGCCCAGCTCGTAACCGCCGCGGAGGACCGAGGGAACCTGGAAACCGCTCTCGTACAAGAAGACCACGCCGTCGAACCAGCTTTGGTCGAGGATGTCGTACTTACTGAACGGCGAAGAATCCAACAGGATCAGCTTGACGCTGACGCCGTTCCTTTCACGCAGGAGCGCGGCCACTTCGGTGGCCAACATCCCGCCGAAACTGTGGCCGTAGAAATAGAGGGTGTTCAGCTTCCGCTCGTTGATGTAGGCGAGCACGGCGTCCACCACCTCGGTGACTTCCATGCCCAAGTTGGAGTACCCGACGGCGGCCATCTGGCCCCGTTGCCGTAGCGAACCGCGTATCGAGTTGAGGATCCATTGGGCCTCTTCCCAGCTGGTCTTGTAACCGGGGAAGAGAATCCAACTCGAGTTGGGGTAGTAGGACTCTGCGAAATCGTCCCCCACGGGGAGGATCTTGGTGATGCGACGTTCCGCCTGGACCTGGCGGGTGAACAGCATGTCCGCTGCGAGGGCCGTGGAAGCACCCGCTCCAATCAGGAAGGAGCGACGGGAAAAACTCTTCAGATCTGCGGCTTGCCGGAGGACCCGGGCAAGGGAGCCCGGGTCCTGCCAGCGCTGCTGCTTCCGGGGAAATTTCCCCTCCCGATAGTTCACGCAGCCAGCTTAGGCTTTTCGGCCGCCGGGCACACGGCCCCCTTAAAACCCGCTCAGGCTTGGGAGAATTAGTCGAGTCCCAGCTCGTCCTTGCCGAAGGCGAAGAGATAGGGCACGCCGGTTTCGGCCTCGATCTTTTCCTTGGCGCCAGTGTTGCGGTCCACGATGACGGCCACGGCCACCACGTTGCCACCGGCCTTGCGGACGCCTTCGACGGCGGTCAGTGCCGAGCCGCCGGTGGTGGAGGTGTCCTCGAGAACCACGACGTTGCGGCCCTCCACCGAGGGACCTTCCACTTGCCGGCCCATGCCGTAGGACTTCTGGGCTTTGCGTACGACGAAGGCGTCCACGGCGCGGCCGGCATCGGCGGCGGCGTGCATCACGGCGGTACCGACCGGGTCCGCACCCATGGTCAGGCCGCCGGCGCACTCAACGGCGATTCCGGCGTCGTCGATCATGGAGAGCATGACTTGGCCGACCAGCTTCGAAGCCTCGTGGTGGAGGGTGATGCGCCGCAGGTCGATGTAGTAGTCCGCCTCGGCACCGCTGGAAAGGATCACCTTGCCGCGGACGACCGCCAGTTCTTTGATCAATTCAAGGAGGCGGGCACGGGTAGCGGCAGTGGCGGTGGCAGCATCAGAGGCGACAGTCATGGTGCCCATTCTACGTAACGCCGTTGGACGCAAGAGAATGGCGAGCGTCATGCAGTGTCCACGACGCCGGCACGTCACTCGCCGTAACCTGTGAAATATCTGCGAGGGAGACGGTGTTCCCGCACACATGACAACAATCGGAATCATCGGTGCAGGACACATTGGCAGCCAAGTCGCTCGCAAAGCAGTTGAGCTTGGCTATGACGTAGTGATCAGCAACTCGCGGGGACCGGAGACCCTGGCGGAACTGGTGGCGGAGCTTGGCACACGTGCCCGGGCAGCAACCCCGGCCGAGGCAGCGGCTGCGGGCGACTTCGCCGTCGTCACCGTTCCCCTCAGGAGCTACCAGGACATCCCTGTGGAACCGCTCGCGGGCAAGATTGTGATCGACACGAACAACTACTACTGGGAACGGGACGGCCGCATCCAGGAGCTGGACAAGGGCGAGGCCACCACGTCGGGCCTGCTGCAGAAGCACCTGCCCACGTCCAAGGTCGCCAAGGGCTTCAACCACATCATGGCGAAGGAGATCGGCACCGACGGCACCCCGGCGGGCTCCGAGAACCGCCGCGCACTGGCCACCGCCAGCGACTACCCCGAGGCCGCCGAACTCGTGGCGAAGCTCTACGACGAGTTCGGCTTCGATACTGTCAACATCGGGCCGCTCGATGAGAGCTGGCGCGTGGAGCGTGACCGCCCGGCCTACGTGATCCGGCAGAACGCCGCCGAACTCAAGGACAACCTGACGAAAGCACCGCGCACCATCTAGACCTCACAGCACAGCAGCCGCTTGCCTCAGAAAGGCAAGCGGCTGCTGTGTTTAAGCGGCGACGTCGAACCCGTCAGGATGCCGGGGCTGAAGCGGCGACGTCGAACCCCGCCAACGCGGCTGCCTTGCGGACGTACGCTAGGTTCGACGCGGTCCGTTCCTCCAGCGGAAGCTCGGTGGAAAAGTCCTCCAGCGTGACCCAGGAGTCGTAGCCAACCTCTGCGAGCGCCCGGAAGTAGGCCAGGACGCTTCCCTGTCCCTCGGCCAGGGGTGCCCATTCGTTGACCCACATGGCCGCACCCGATTCGTCCTTCGCCTCGGTGCGGACCCAGCGGGCGTTCTTCACGTGGACATGTGCCAAGTAGGGGCCGAGGAGCTGGAGTGCAGGCAACGGCGATTCCCAGCCCTCAATCAGCAGGTTGCCGAGGTCGTGGATAACGCCAACGTGCTTGGGATCCAGCCCTTCCAGCAATCGCCGGGCCGAAGAGGCCGACGCCGTCACGGTTCCATGGTGCAGTTCCACGAGGGCTTTGACGCCGTGGTGTGCCGCGCGGGAAGCGACCCACTCGTAGTGTTCCCGGGTGGCGGCAAAGAGTTCCGGGTAGGACAGGCCGGTTGGTTCCTGGCCGCCCATGTTCGAGTTGCCCAGCGGCAACACGTTCACTCGGACCTGCTGGGCACCCAAGGCTGCGGTCGCGGCGAGGACCCGATCGACGTCGTCGTGGTTGTCGCAGCGGGCGTAACCGCCGAGGCCGGAGAACTCCAGGCCTGCTTCAGCGGTGAGGCGCGCAATCTCCGGGATCAAGCCCTCCAAGCCCGTCATGGGCCAGGTGGCACGGTTACCTGCCCAGAAGCCTGGTTCTGCTGCCTCCGCCTGGTCCGTGACGCGCCATTCGATGCCGTCCCAGCCCTGGGCGGCAAGCTTGGTGGCGGCTTCCCGCGGCGACCATTCGGGCGTGGATGCGGTGAAGACGGAGAACTTCATGCCGATACCTCTTCGCGGGGCGAGCCAGTGGGGGCTCCCGGGTGGGAAGGGGCCCCGCCGGTGCGGACCTCCACGTTGTTGTACTTGCCGGCTATGACGTCTGCAATCAGCACGGGCTGGCCCAAGGTGGCCGAGACATACAGGGCACGCACTGTAGCCAGAGCGGTCACGGCATCCCGGACGGTAACACCCGCGGGGCGTCCTGCACGGATCGCCGCGATGATGTCGCGGTACTGCCGGACATGTCCAGCCGGATACACCGTGGGGTCCAGTGCTTCGACGGTGTCGTCCGGGTATCTGGCGAGCTCGACGGCGGCCTGGTTCCCGCCGCCGAGGATGCCCATGGCGCTGCTTTCCGAAGGATCTGCGGCGTCGGAGGCGTGGAAGTACGCGAGGTCGTCGTTGTCGATCACTGCGGAACCCTTGCTGCCCATCACCTGGAGGCGCACCGTCAAGCCTGGGTACGCCGCCGTCGTCGCGTGCAACACGGCAAGGGCGCCTGACTCGAAGGTGACAGTAGCTACGGCGGTGTCTTCCACCTCAACGCCTTGGTGGGCAAGGAGCGCGGTTTTGGCGCTGATCTCGAGGGGCCGGCCGAGGAACCACAAAAGCAGATCGACGGTGTGGACGCCCTGGTTCATGATGGCGCCACCGCCGTCCATGGCCCAGGTTCCGCGCCACGCGCCCGAATCGTAGTAGCCCTGGCTCCGCCACCAGCTGACCGAGGCGACGGCGGAGGTCAGCGTGCCGAAGCGTCCGGCTCGGCGTGCCTCGTCCACCACCCGGCTGGCCGGATCGAAGCGGTGCTGGCTGATCACTGTGGCCACCAGGCCCTTGGCCTCGGCAGCCTTGGCCGCAGCCAGGATTTCGTCCGCCTTGCCCAAGTCAACGTCAAGGGGCTTTTCAATCACGACGTGCTTGCCGGCGTCGAGCGCTTCCAGCGCTTGCTGGATATGCAGCCCGCTGGGCGTCGCGATGATGACCAGATCCACGGGTGCGGCGGCGAGCGCCTCAGCCAGCGTCGGGAAGACTGCCGGCTTCGGGTCGCCCTGGGCTTCGATCTTCGAAGCAAGCGCCTCGGAGGCCTCGGCAACCACGTCCACAAGCGCCGTGATGACCACTTCCGGGAATTCGCGGACCGCCGCCGAGTGGGTGCGGCCGATGACCCCGCACCCTACGATCGCGGCCCGGATCTCCGAAGCGCCCGGAGCATTTGAGACCTGGCTCACTTCGTCCCCACTCCTGCTTCATGGAGGACTTTCGCGAACGCCCTTGCTGCAATGCCGAACGCCGTCGGGCCGGAGAAACCGCCCAGTCCATGGGCACCGGCCAAGTGTGGCTCGAGGCTCGCGAAGCCGGTGTACCCGTCGGCCTTCAGGGCCTCAACCGTGCGGAGGACATCGCCGTCGCCCTCGCCCGCCGGGACGACGGCGGCGTTCGAGAACAAGGCGTCCTTCACCTGCAGGTATTCAAGGTGCGGGCGGAGCTTGGCGTAGCCGTCGTCGAAAGGCTTGACGCCCACCTGGACGAAATTGGCCGCGTCCCAAGCCACTTTGAGCGCGGGAGACGCCACCGTTTCGACAATGTCCAGGACCCGTTCGGGGATATCCCCGTAGATGTCCTTCTCGTTTTCGTGCAGAAGCACGACGCCGGTCTCTTCCGCCACGTCCGCGAGCGCACGCATGCGTTCGATGACCGCCTCCCGGATGCTCTCCACCGCGACATCCTCGCCGTAGTAGAAGGAGAAGATCCGGATGTAGCGGGATCCCAGGACCTGCGCGGCGTTGACTGCCCGGCGAAGCCGCTCGACCTCGTGCTCCACGGGAAGGGAAACGTCCACTTTCCCGATCGGCGAGGCGATCGCGGAAACCTTCATCTCCGCGGCATCCAGCAAGGACTTCAGTTCACGAAGCTGCGCATCATCCAGATCCACGATGTTGGTGCCCCAGGCGCTGCGGACCTCAATGTGGTTGGCTCCCAATGCCTGCATCACGGCAATCTGGATCTTGGGGTCGTCGTCGATCTCGTCGCCGAAGCCCGAGAGCTCCCATTCAACAGCTGGCGTGCTCATAGTTACTTGACTCCTCCGGCGGTCAGGCCGCCCACTAGGTAACGCTGGAAAATCAGGTACAGGATGACCACCGGGGCGGCACACACAAGTGAAGCCGCCATCATTTGGCCGTAGTAGGGAATCGCGCCGCCTTCTTGCGAGGCGCCGAAGACCTGGAGCGCGACGGCGGCCGTCTGGCTTTCGGGCCGCGTCATGACCGAGGCGAACAGGACATCGTTCCAGCCGAGCAGGAAGGCGAAGATACCGGAAACGACGACGCCGGGCCAGCTCAGCGGGAGGATGATCCGCACCAGCACGCCCAGGTTGCTGGCGCCGTCGATCCTTGCCGCCTCTTCGAGTTCCCTCGGCAGGCCGCGCAGGTAGGTGACCATCACCCAGGTGGAAAACGGCATCGCGAACGTCAGGTACGTCACGAACAAACCCCACTGCGTGCCGATGATCTGGATGCCCAAGTAGCTGGCGGACGAGGAGAACAGCACGAAGACCGGAAGCACCATGAGGGTACCGGGAACCGATTGCAGTCCGAGGAGCCCGCGAAGGATCGTCAAGCGGCCACGGAATTGGTAGCGGACCAGGACGTAGGCGGTGGCGATCGACATCAGTGCGGAGACCACGGCGGTGGAACCGGCCACGAGCACGCTGTTGGCCAGGCCCGTGGCTAGTCCAACACTCGACCAGATGGTGGAGTAGTTCTCAAAGGAGAAGCTGGACGGGAAGAACTCGCCCCGGGCCACGCCGATGTCCGAGTTCACGGACGCCAGGAAGATGTACGCCACCGGAATGAGCACCAGGGCACACAACACCGTCAGGATGATGGCGAGCATGGGCCCTGGCAAGAGTTTGGTGACTTCGTGCTGGCGTTTGGAGCCCGGGCGGAAGTCATCGCTCGATTTGCGTCCGACGGCGGTAGTTGCGGTGCTCACTTTTTGCCTCCGGGAGTTTCGGCGTCGTCGAGTTTGACGGCCCGCAGATAGACGAACAGGGGAATCGCGATCAGGATCAGCGAAATGAAGGCCATGGCCGCGCTGAGCCCGAACCTGAAGCTCTGGAAGCTCGTGACGTAGGTGAGGATCGGGAGCAGCTCCACGTCGGACGGAGCGGGTACCCCGAACAGGACGAACGGCAAGGTGAAGTTGTTGATGTGGTGCAGCATGCCGATCAGGAACGCCAAGGAGAGCGGACCCTTGAGATAAGGGAAGACCACGTAGCGGAGCTTGTTCCACCACAGCGCACCGTCAAGGGCCGAGGCCTCGTGGACCTCATGGTCCACGGACTGGAGCCCGGACAATGCCAGCAGGTAGACGAACGGCCACGATGCCCAGATCTGGACCAGGATCAGCGTCCAATAAGACTGGGGACCGTTGAGCCACAGGCCGGGGTCGATGCCTACCGAATGCAGCGCCGAATCGATCACGCTGCCCGGCTGGAACATCGTCCGCCACACCGTGGCCACCACGAAGGAGGGAAGGACGTAGGGGACCAGGAAGATGGAACGGATCACGGCCCGGCCCTTGAACGCGTTCTGGGTCGCGACGGCGCCGGCGATGCCGAGCGGGATAGTGACAACCATGGCGAGCAAGGAGTAGCTGACGCTGAGCCAGATGGCGTGGAGCAAAGGCGATGCGGTCAACGCTTCGACGAAGTTCTGGACTCCGATGAACGGAGCGCTGACCCACTGGCGCAGCGAATACTGGTCCAGGTCCAGCCCCGACATGAAGATGCCGAGGAGGAGCGGCACCACGATGATGATCACCATCAGCAGGCCGCCTGGAATCAGCATCCACAAGGGGCGGTTGCGTTCGCTCAGCCCCTTGCGGCGCCGGGGCGTGTTGTCCGGCGACTGCGGGTCCGGCTTTGCAGCGCGGGACGATTTGCGGCGCGTGGACTTTCCCGCAGTCAATGAATCGGTGGACATGTCAGTTCCTACTTACTTCGATGCCCGGTCAAGTGAGGCCTGGCCCTTGGATTGTGCGTCCTTGAGGCGCGCCTGGAGGCTGGAGTCGTCCACGGAACCCCTGGAGAGATCGGGGATCGACTGGACCACCACGTTGAGGAGAGCGAGCTGGATGTCGCCCCAAGCTCCCGTGAACGGCGTGGCCTTGGACTTCGCCGCGGTGTCGGCAACCGGTTGGAGGACAGGGTTGTTCAAAGCCTTCAGGGCTTCGGCGTTGGCCGGCAGGTCTCCGAAGATCTTCTGGTAGTTCAACTGCTCATCTTTGGACGTGATCAGGTTGATGTAAGCGAAGGCAAGGTCCTTCTGCTTCGAGTAGTCGGCAACAACCACGTTGTCACCGGACAGGATGCTGGCCGCATTCGCGCCATCGCCCTGCGGAGACGACTGGCCCGGGGCCGTCGTCGGCATGGCTGTGTAGGCGTACTTTCCCGCGACAGCCGACTTGTCGAGAGTCGGAAGGGAACTCGACGTCGTCATCATGAGGTATCCGGCCTTGCCCGAGGCAAAGGCGGCAACGGCATTGCTGTTGCTCCACCCGATGGAAGCCGGATCGACTACCTTGTCCTTGGTAAGCCATCCGAAGTAGGTTTCGTAGGCTTTCTTGACGGCCGGGTCATCAAGCTTGAGCGTTTTGCCGTCCACGAGCGGGTTTCCTGCCTGGACGGACATGGCCCAGATGAACTTCCAGGGGTCAAAGCTGTCCTTGTACCCGGTGGCCAGACCGAAGGTGCCCGTGGACGGATCAGTCATCTTCTTGGCCTGGGCTGCAAGCTCGTCCCAGCTGGTGGCGGGCTTGTCGATCCCGGCTGCTTTCAGGATGTCCTTGTTGTAGGCCATCACGAACGGCCGGCTGACAAAGGGAATGCCCGCTTGGTGCTGGGCGTCCGGGCCGGAAATTCCCAGGGCAGCCTGGTTGAACTTGTCTTTCCCGCCTACCTTCTTCCAGTCGTCGTCGGACAACGTGACGAAGGCCTTGGTTGCATACGCGGTGGGGGTGAAGGTGGTACCGAGGCTGTAGACGTCAGGTCCCTGTCCGGAGACGACGGACGTCTGGATGCGGGTCAGTTCATCGTTGGCCGAAGCGAAGGTTTCGAATTGGACGTCGGCACCGGTCTGCGCCTTGAACTTGGCCGCAATGTCGGTGAACCATTGCTTCTGCTGGGCGGGATAGGCGGCGCTGGAGTTGACCAGGACGCTCAGCTTCTTGCCCTTCCCATCGACGGGCCCGGCGCTCCCTCCGGAGCTGGTGCTGCCGCCTCCACAGGCGGTCAAAGCTAGGGCGGCTGTTACAGCAACAGCGGCAAATTTGGCGGACGATGCAAACTTCATTGTTTTCCTCCCTGGAGCCCGATGGCCTCATTGGCGTGGTGCTCGTCACATCGGGTGATTTCTCCGAGTCTAGGCATGCGCAACAAGGATGACAAGCGATTGCCAAAAATTGTCATCGGTGCTGCAATTGTGGGACAAGTCACTCATTGTTGAGCGGCTGCGGCAGATGAGGAAACCTAGACGATGGCAGAACTCCAGCTCCAGGCACCGGGCAAACAGCCCACGATCCGCGACGTCGCGGAGCTCGCGGGAGTGGCGACGTCAACAGTCTCGAGAGCCCTGAGCAATCCCGGGAGGGTGAACCATGTGACGCGCGAGCGGATCGAAGAAGCAGCCGCGCAATTGAATTACATTCCAAGCTCCCAGGCCCGAGGGCTCAGCTCCGGACGCACCCAGACCGTTGCCGTACTGGTTCCGGACATCACCAATCCGTTCTACTTCGACATCATCCGCGGGGCGCAGCACCAGTTGAAGGCCGCAGGCTACACGCAACTGCTCGTAGACACCGAGGAATCAGCCGAGATGGAGGCAGATGCCCTGCAGAAAATGCGCCGTTCGGCAGACGGATTCATCCTTGCCGCGTCCCGCCTGACGGATGCACAGCTGGCCGAAGCGGCGGCACAGCAGCCCCTGGTCACCATCAACCGGGCCCCGGCAATTGCACCCACCGTGGTGATCGATACGCCGTCGGCCATCATCCAGGCGCTGGAGCACCTGGTCTCGCTGGGGCACACACGGATTTGCTTCGTCGGAGGCCCGGCCACCTCCTGGTCCAACGCCAAGCGGTGGCAAGCCTTCCAGGAAGAAACCACGGAACGGAAGCTGACCACATTCAGCGTGGGACCGTTCGCACCCAAGACCACATCCGGAGCGGCTGCAGCGGACGCTGCGGTGCACACGGGGGCCACGGCGTGCATCGTCTTCAATGACCTGCTGGCCATCGGGATGCTGCAGCGGCTGCGCGAACGCGGTATCCGGGTGCCCGACGACATGAGCATCGTCGGTTGCGACGACATCTTCGGAGCCGATTTCTGCAACCCTCCCCTCACCACCATGGCGTCTCCCATTGAACAAGCCGGGCGCGTGGCAGTCTCCATGCTCCTGTCCCGGCTGAATCCCCAGTACGGCGGCACCAGCCGGCGCTTGGCAGTCATGCCCACCCACCTCACAGTCCGGGCATCGACGGGCGCCGCGCCGGTGCGCTGAATGGGCCGCGTGCGCCCAACTAATCCCCACCGCCACCCTCACCTCGCAAGCTCGGCCAGGGAACCCTGGCGGCGTGGGCCCACGCAGTAGGTGTCGTTTTGGAGCCTCTAAACGACACCTACTGCGAGCTAGTTGGGCCGGGTTCGCCCATCCTGCGGTACGACACCCTGGGTGACACAGTTGAGTGTTTCAAGTGCTGGTTACTAGTGTTGGGGACATGCGCACACTCCAGGCCACGATCATTGCGGAAATGGGCGTCCAGCCCCGGATCGACCCTGCCGAGGAGGTCCGTAAACGCGTCAAGTTCCTGAAGGAATATCTCAAGGCCACGCACACCAAGGGTTTTGTCCTGGGCATTTCCGGCGGACTGGATTCTTCCCTCGCCGGGCGGCTCGCCCAGCTGGCAGTCGAAGAGCTTGCAGCCGAGGACGTGGAGGCCAATTTCGTGGCGGTCCGGCTCCCCTACGGCGCCCAGCACGATGAGGACGACGCCCAGGCCGCACTGGACTTCATCCAGGCCAAGACCGAATGGACATTCAACATCTCCCGGGCAGTTGACGGCTTCGAGGACGAGTTCGAAAAGACCACGGGCGCACGCATCTCGGACTTCCACAAGGGCAACACGAAGGCACGGGCCCGCATGACCGCCCAGTACGCCCTCGCCGGCGAACACAATTACCTGGTGATCGGCACGGACCACGGAGCCGAATCCGTCACCGGGTTCTTCACCAAGTTCGGCGACGGTGGCGCGGACATCCTGCCGCTCTTCGGCCTCAACAAGCGGCAGAACCGCGCACTCCTCGCGGAACTCGGCGCCCCGTCCCGGGTCTGGGAGAAGATTCCGACGGCGGACCTGCTGGACGGCACGCCCGGACGCACCGACGAGGATGAACTCGGTGTCAGCTACGACCAGATCGACGACTACCTTGAGGGCCGCGAGATCCCCGAGGCCGCCGCGATGCTGATCGAGCAGAAGTACCTGCGTACACGGCACAAGCGCACTGTTCCGGTCACGATTTTTGACACGTGGTGGAAGTAGCCGTCGCCTGAACCGGCGCCGCCGTCGTCATCCCGCAAAAGTCTGCCCGGCGCGACAGGACGCATCCGCGCCACACTGCCCCTTCCAAACCCTTGGATGTCCTAGTATATTGCAGGTGAGGCGGATCACACGGCCAGCTCGCACCGGGTCCGCGCTTACCCATCCACGCAGGGCGAAAGGCAGACAATGACAGTCACCGACGACTTCCGTGCAGCCCGCGACCGGCTCCTTGAGCTGCGCACCGACTACTCCAAAGCACACAGCGAATTCCAGTGGCCCCGCTTCAGCGAGTTCAACTTCGCACTCGACTGGTTCGACCAGATCGCGGCAAACCCTGCCACAGCCAACAACCCTGCCTTGGTCATCGTCGAGCAGGACGGCAGCTCCACCCGCCGAAGCTTCGCCGAGCTCTCCGCACGGTCCTCGCAGCTCGCCAACTGGCTCCGCGGCAAGGGCGTCCGCCGCGGCGACCGCATGATCATCATGCTTGGCAACCAAGTGGAACTGTGGGAACTCATGCTCGCCGGGATCAAACTCGGCGTGGTCCTGATCCCCACCACCACACTCATGGGTCCGCGCGACATCACGGATCGCGTGGAGCGCGGCGGCGCCCGCTGGGCCGCCGTTGGGAGCGCCAACATTGCCAAGTTCGCCGAGGTGCCGGGCGACTACACCCTCATTGAAGTGGGCGACGGCGGCCCGGCCGTCCCCCAAAACCCGGCCGCCGGCCAGACCGCCACCGCCCTCCAATATGCCGAAGCGGATTCCGCGGAGACCGGGTTCGTCCCCGACGCCCCCACCGCCGCCGACGAAACCATGCTCCTCTACTTCACTTCGGGCACCACGTCGCGGGCGAAGCTGGTGGAGCACACCCACACGTCGTACCCCGTGGGGCACCTCTCAACCATGTACTGGATCGGCCTGGAACCCGGAGACGTCCACCTCAATGTGGCTTCCCCCGGTTGGGCCAAGCACGCGTGGTCCAACGTTTTCACGCCGTGGATCGCCGAGGCCTGCGTCTTCGTCTACAACTACGATCGCTTCGATGCCAAGGCCCTCATGGAACAGATGGGGCGCGAAGGCGTCACGAGCTTCTGCGCCCCGCCCACCGTTTGGCGCATGCTCATCCAGGCTGACCTCACCCTGCTCAAAACCCCGCCCACCAAGGTGGTTTCGGCGGGCGAACCGCTCAACGCCGAGGTGATCGGTCAAGTGGAGAGGGCCTGGGGCCAGACCATCCGCGACGGTTTTGGCCAGACGGAGTCAACAGTCCAGGTCGCCAACACCCCGGGCCAGCCGGTCAAGACCGGCTCGATGGGACGGCCGTTGCCGGGCTACGACGTCGTACTTGTTGACCCTGCCACGGGCGAAGAGGCCGACGACGGCGAGCTGTGCTTGCGCTTGGACCCCCGCCCCGTGGGGCTCATGAAGTCCTACTTCGGCGACCCGGAAAAGACGGCCGAGGCTTTCCGTGACGGTTATTACCACACGGGCGACATGGCCAGCCGGGACGAGAACGGCGTCATTACCTACGTGGGCCGCGGCGACGACGTCTTCAAGTCATCGGACTACCGACTGTCCCCTTTCGAACTCGAGAGCGTCCTGATCGAACACCCCGCAGTGGCGGAGGCCGCCGTCGTGCCCTCTCCGGATCCGGTCAAGCTTTCGGTGCCTAAAGCTTTCGTGGTGCTCGCCGCCGGCTACGAGCCCGGTCCGGTCGTGGCGGAGGACATCCTCAGGTACTGCCGGCAGCATCTGGCGCCGTTCAAGCGCATCCGTCGGCTCGAATTCGGCGAGTTGCCCAAGACGATTTCCGGCAAGATCCGGCGTGTCGAACTTCGAGGCACGGAGGTGGCCCGCCACGGCGACGGCCCGCTGCCCGCCGGCCTGGGCGTCGAGTACACAGAGGACGAGTTCCCGAGTCTGAAAGAATAGGCAGCCAAACAATGTCAGGAGGCACCGTGGGCAGCCCGCTCCCCCGCGACCCCATCGCCGACGCCCAGCGAAACTGGGAACGCCACGGCTGGGGCGAAGTCGCCGCGCCCATGGCGGCCATCACCGCGATCATGCGCACGCAGCAGATCCTGCTGGCGCGGATCGAGGGCGTGCTGAAGCCGTTCGGGCTGACCTTCGCCCGTTACGAACTCCTGGCCCTGCTGAGTTTCGCCCGCAGCGGCGCGCTGCCCATGAACAAAGCCAGTGCGCTGCTCCAGGTGCATCCGACGTCGGTGACGAACGCCGTCGACCGCCTCGAAAAGGCAGCCCTCGTGGTCCGCTCGCCGCACCCCACCGACGGGCGCACCACGCTGATCGAGCTCACCGCGGAGGGCCGCACCCTCGCGAAGCGCGCGACGACGGCACTCAACAACGAGGTATTCGGCCAGTCCGGTTTCGGGGACGAAGACGTCGAGCACCTGATTCGCGTGCTCGGAGACTTCCGCAAGGCCGCGGGCGACTTTACGGACGGCTAACGCGTTGTCTATGTCGCGTGACGCCTGTGTCGTCCGGCGGGGCAACACAGCCCATCGCTTCCCACGCAAGCACGGCGCCCGGCAGTTCAGCTGGACCCGCCTACCAATCCGGTCAGCGGATCGTCGATCATGTGAGTTTGGTGTTGGGCCGGAATAGGCAAGAGATTTCAAAGAGGATTGAGGTTGGCTGGCGATTGACGTTCTGCGTCATCGCGCCGGCTGCTAGGCTGCGGTTCTGAACTTCCAGGAGGAACACCGTGGGCTTTGCCGAACTACTAAGGAGCAACTGCGCCGCAGATTGGGACGCAGCCGTCAACCATCCGTTCGTGGATCAGCTCTTCGACGGGAGCCTTCCCGATGACGACCTGCGCCGCTACCTCGTGCAGGATTACCAGTTCTGCGATGCGTTCACAGCGCTCCTAGGCCAGGCAGTTGCCTCAGCACCGTCGCTTCCTTCGCGACTCGTGTTCGCGCGGGTGCTCGGGGCTTTCGCCTCGGACGAGAACACATACTTCCAGGATTGCTTTGAGGAGTTATCCGTACCTGAGGCCGACCGGATAGCGCCTTCACTGGGTCCTGCGACCCGCGACTTCGATGCGCTCATGCGGAGCGCTATCGCCACGCGCTCCTACCCGGACGTGTTGGCTGTAGTACTGGTGGCGGAATGGCTGTACGGCGACTGGGCGTCCCGGGCCGGCGACCCCGCTCTATGGCCGTCAGCAGCAAAGCATTCGGAGTGGATCCGCCTGCACAACAACCCCGAGTACAACACGTGGGTTGAGTGGTTGCGGGCGGAGTTCGACGCCGTCGAGCCCGTCTCCGCCGAAGACCGTGCCCGCGTGGGCGGGACGTTCGCCGAGGCGGTCCGGCTGGAACGCACGTTCTTCGACGCAGCGCTGGTCCCGGCGGACAGCAATGCTGAAGCCCGTTAGCCCCACTTGCACACGGTGTATTCGAGTTCGATCAACCCTTGGTCGTACGTCTTCGCTCCCGCCAAGCTCAGCAGCGTCGGGTCCTGGCCTCAGGAAAATCGCCTCAGAGAGCTTCCTTCAGTTGGCGTGAGAACACGTAGCGGCGGAGGCCGTTGAGCGCTGGTGCGATGATCTCTCCGGCCGATGCCGGCGTCAGCCGGAACCCGGCGAACATCCGGTACGTCGGCGGCGAAACCGTCCGCCGTTACGAACTCCTGGACAACCAGCTGGACTCTACGCCGGACCAAGGATGTCCATAAGCCCTCGGCTGTGTGACAAGCCCATCGCGTGACCATATTGTGAGATTCGTATATCAAATAATGAGACTCCCATATAGCATTGAGCCATGCAGAGTACAGCAGTGGAACCTTTTGTCGATCTCGAATGGTTATCTCAAAACCGTCGCCGCGTGGTTCTGGCCGATGTGCGCTGGTACCTCGACGGGCGCTCGGGCCGGGAGGCGTACGACGGCGGGCACATCCCCGGCGCCGTTTTTGTCGATCTCGATCGCTGGCTATCGGCCGAGGGATCGCCACTCGAAGGAAGGAACCCGCTGCCCGCGGCGAGTGATTTTGCCTTTGGGATGCGGGAATCGGGAATCAGCGACGACGACATCGTTGTGGCGTACGACGACGCCGGCGGGGTCATCGCTGCACGCTTGGTCTGGATGCTGCGCGCCACGGGCCACAGCTCGGCCATTTTGGATGGCGGGATGGCCAGCTATGAAGGGTCCTTGGAAACCGAACATCCTTCGAGGCCCGCAGGTAACTTCACCGCAGAACCGTGGCCCGGCGATCGTCTGACGGAGATCCACGAGCTCTCGATCGAAGCGAACCTCGTAGTCGACGCACGCAATCGCGACCGCTTCGAAGGCAGGCAGGACCCCATCGATCCAAGGCCCGGGCACGTACCCGGCGCGAGGAACGTCCCGTGCAGGGAGAACCTGGACCCCGACGGGAAACTGCGCGGCAAGGCCGAGTTGCTGCGCATCTTCGCCGCGGCAGGCATCTCGTCGGCCGAGAACGTGATCAGCTATTGCGGTTCCGGAATAACGGCTTGCCACAATCTTTTGGCCCTTGAGCACGCTGGCCTTGGACACGGCAGACTCTTCACGGGCGGTTGGTCCCAATACGGCCACGCGCTCGAATTCCCGGTCGAGCTCGGTCCCGCGACTGGGCCATCCACTGCTGAGTAAGTGCCGTTTTGGGCCCCCAAAACGACGCTGGGCCCACGCCGGCAGGGTTCCCTGGCCGAGCTTGCGAGGTTAGGGCGCCGGTGGGGAGCAATCGATGTGAATCAAAGGTGCTTGAACTCCGGCTGGCGCTTCTCGGTGAACGCCGCCATGCCTTCCTTCTGGTCCTCGGTGGCGAACAATGAGTGGAAGATCCGGCGCTCAAACAAAACACCCTGGGACAGGCCGGTTTCGAAGGCTGCGTTGACGGCTTCCTTGGCCACCATGGCTACCGGTTTGGACTTCGACGCGATCACTTCGGCGGCCTTCAAGGCCTCCTCCACCACGGAATCGGCCGGCACGACGCGGGAAACAAGTCCTGCCCGCTCGGCTTCCTCGGCGTCCATGAACCGCCCCGTGAGGATCATGTCCATCGCTTTGGCCTTGCCCACGGCACGGGTCAGCCGCTGCGAGCCACCCATGCCCGGAATGACACCGAGGTTGATTTCCGGTTGACCGAACTTGGCGTTGTCCCCGGCAATGATGAAATCGCACATCATGGCAAGTTCACAGCCCCCGCCGAGGGCAAAGCCGGACACCGCGGCAATCACGGGAATGCGCAGGCGCGTGAGGTTTTCCCAGGCGCGGAACCAGTCGGCGGCATACATTTCCATGTACCCCTTGGATGCCATCTCCTTGATGTCGGCGCCGGCCGCGAAGGCCTTCTCCGAGCCGGTGATCACCACGGCTCCCACCCCGGGATCCGAATCCATGTCCGACACGGCCGCCACGATCTCATTCATGGTGGCCTGGTTCAACGCATTGAGTGCCTTCGGCCGGTTCAGGGTCACCAAGCCCACCCGTCCACGGAGTTCCACCAGGATGTTTTCGTACTGCTGCGCCAAGCCGTGCCCCTTTTGTCTGTTGCTCAGGAAGAATAACGTACCCGCCAAGGCTACTTGGCGGACTTGTCCCGGATGTCGGTGATGATGCCGGAGAAATCGCGCCCGGCTCCGCCTTCGGCCGCGAAAGCATCGTAGATCTGCGACGCCAAGTGCCCCATTTGCCCGTCCACTCCGGTGCTCTCAAGCGCGTTGACCGCGAGCCGGAGGTCCTTCGCCATGAGCGCGCCGGCGAACCCGGGCTGGTAGTCGCGGTTGGCCGGGCTCGTGGGAACCGGTCCGGGAACCGGGCAATTGGTGGTCAGCGCCCAGCACTGCCCCGAGGCGTTGGAAGCGACATCGAACAACGCTTGGTGCGTCAGGCCCAGCTTCTCGCCCAGGACGAATGCCTCACTGACGGCAATCATGGAAACGCCCAGGATCATGTTGTTGCAGACCTTGGCGGCTTGCCCGGCTCCGTGGTCACCGCAGTGCACGATCCTCCGGCCCATGAGTTCCAGGATCGGCTTCACTGTTTCGAAGTCCTCGGGCAACGCCCCCACCATGAAGGTCAGGGTTCCTGCTTCGGCGCCCACCACACCTCCGGAAACAGGCGCGTCCACGGAGCGGTGGCCGGCCTCCAGGGCAATGGCGGCGGCCTCGCGGGCCTCGTCAACGTTGATGGTGGAGCAGTCCAGGAACAGTGTATTCGGCGCAGCTACCGAGAGCAGGCCCGGCGCTCCGTCCACTCCCCGGTAAGCGTCCAGGACGTGCTTGCCGCTGGGCAGCATGGTCAGGACAACGGAGGCGCCGGCAACGGCCTCCGGAGCGGAATCCACCGTCGCAATGCCGTGTTCACGGGCTGCTTCAAGCGCTGCCGGTACGGGATCGTACGCGACTACTTGATGCCCTGCCTTGACAAGGTTCACGGCCATGGGACCGCCCATGTGGCCAAGGCCAAGGAAAGCGATGGTGCCGGAAACTGCGTCAGACATGGTCGGACTCCTTTGAATGAAGTTTGAGTTCACGGTCGCCTAGCGAGGCGAAGAAGCCTTCGACGGCGGCCGGCGACACCTCCGCCAGGGAAGCTGGCTTCCATTGTGGGTTGCGGTCCTTGTCCACCACTTGGGCGCGGATGCCCTCCCGGAAATCCGGCCCGGCCAGGCACCGCACGCCAACACGGTATTCCTGCTCCAAGGCCTCCTCGAGCGAGAGTTCCCGGACGCGCCGCAACGATTCCAGGGTGACTTTCACGGCTGTAGGCGACTTCGCCTCGATCGTATCCGCGGCCGCAGCGGCGTCCCCGCCAGCGGCACGGAGCCTGGCGACGATTTCCTCGGCGTCGTCGGAAGCGTAGGCATCATCGATCCACTCGCGCTGGCCAGACAGTGCCGAGGCCGGCGGTTCCCGAACAAAGCTCCCGACGGCGGCCTCCGCCGTCGAGCTTTCCAACGCTTCCGCGAGCGCGGGCAGGCTTTCGGACGGGACGAAGTGGTCCGCGAGCCCCAGGAACAGGGCATCGGCCCCGCTCAAGTGGGCGCCCGTGAGGGCTGCGTGGGTACCAGACTCGCCCGGTGAGCGGGACAGCAGAAGGGTCCCGCCGACGTCGGGCACAAAACCAATCGTGGTTTCCGGCATGCCGGTACGGGTCCGCTCGGTGACCACACGGACCGAACCGTGGGCGGAGATCCCGACGCCGCCGCCGAGGACCAGCCCGTCCATGAAGGCCACATAGGGCTTCGGGTACCGGGCAATGAGCGAGTTCAAGCGGTACTCCGCGGCCCAGAAGTCCGCGGTCTGGTCTCCGCGGCGCAGGATATCGTCGTAGATCGCCACGATGTCTCCACCCGCGCACAGTCCCCGGTCCCCGGCGCCGTGCACCAAAACCGTCTTGACGGCGTCGTCGTCCGCCCAGGCGGTGAGCTGATCCAGCATGGCGTGCACCATCCCGGCGGTGAGGGCGTTGACGGCCTTGGGTCGGTTCAGCGTGATGACGCCGAGGTGGCCGCGCTTCTCGAACAGGACCTCGGCCATTAGCTGCCGGCCGGCATCACGAAGCTGGCGCCCTGGCGGATGCCGGAGGGCCAACGGGTGGTGACCGTCTTGGTCTTGGTGTAGAAGCGGAAGGCGTCCGCACCATGCTGGTTGAGGTCGCCAAAGCCCGAGGCCTTCCAGCCGCCGAAGGTGTAGTAGGCAATCGGGACTGGAATGGGAACGTTGATGCCCACCATGCCCACTTCGACGCGGCTCGCGAAGTCGCGGGCAGCGTCGCCGTCGCGGGTGAAGATCGCGACGCCGTTGCCGAACTCGTGCTCGGAACAGAGCCGCAGTGCTTCTTCGTAGTCGGCTGCGCGGAGGACGCTCAGGACCGGGCCGAAGATCTCCTCCTTGTAGATGGACATGTCCTTCGTGACGTTGTCGAAAAGGGTCGGGCCAACCCAGAAGCCTCCGGCGTAGCCGTCCACCTTCAGGTCGCGTCCATCGGTGACGAGCGTGGCGCCTTGGTCGACGCCCGCTTGGATGTACCCCTCGATACGATGTTTCGCCGAGGCGGCCACTACAGGACCGAAGTCCGAATCCGCGGCCAGGCTGGGTCCCACCTTCAAGCCCTTGATGCGGGCCTGCAGCTTGGAGACGAGCTGGTCCGCTGTCTTCTGGCCAACAGGGACAGCCACCGAAATCGCCATGCAACGCTCCCCGGCGGAGCCGAACCCGGCACCGATAAGGGCATCCGCGGCCATGTCGAGATCGGCGTCGGGCATGATCACCATGTGGTTCTTGGCGCCGCCAAAGCACTGGGCGCGCTTCCCATGGGCCGCGGCCGTGGCGTAAATGTACTGGGCAATCGGCGTGGACCCGACGAAGCCGATGGCCTTCACCCGTGGATCCTCAAGGAGGGTATCCACGGCTTCTTTGTCGCCGTTGATGACGTTGAAGACGCCGTCCGGCAATCCCGCCTCGGTGAAAAGTTCTGCCAGACGCAGCGGCACGGACGGGTCGCGCTCCGAAGGCTTGAGGATGAAGGCATTGCCGGCAGCCAGGGCGGGGCCGGACTTCCAGAGTGGAATCATGGCCGGGAAGTTGAAAGGCGTAATGCCCGCGACCACCCCAAGGGGCTGGCGCAGTGAGTGGACGTCGATGCCCGTGCCGGCGTTGTCCGAGAATTCACCCTTGAGCAGGTGCGGGGCACCGGCGGCGAACTCCACCACCTCGATGCCACGCTGGATGTCACCTTTGGCATCGGGGAAGGTTTTGCCGTGCTCGGAGGAAAGGAGCGTAGCGAGTTCGTCCATGTGTTCGTTGACCAGGTCCACGAACTTCAGCAGGATCCTGCCGCGGCGCTGCGGGTTCATGGCGCCCCATTCGAGCTGGCCTTTCTCCGCGCTCGCAATGGCGTTCCTGACCTCGTCGGCACTGGCCAGGGGAAGCCGTGCCTGAACCTCGCCCGTGCAGGGATTGTAGACGTCGCTGAATCGCGGGGAGGTCCCGTCGACTCTTTGGCCGTCGATGTAGTGGGAAAGTTCGCGCACCATGGAATGCTCCTTTGCATAGGGGGAATGCCCGCCATCGGCCTCGAAAGCACATGTCCAACTGCACTCCGGGACGTCTTTGATCCCGAATATACTCGGACTTCCTACTAATTTCTAGAGGACTTCAGTTGCTGCCCAGGTGGCCCGGCTCAACGCGGCAGCGAGGCGTAGGCCTCCAGCGCCTCCCGACGCGAGGCCTTAAGGTCCACCACCGGCTCCGGATAGTCGGCCGTGGTCAGTTCCGGGATCCATTGGCCAGCGTAGCTGCCGTGGGGATCGAATTTCGCTGCCTGGGTCTCCGGATTGAAGATCCTGAAGAAGGGCGAGGCGTCCGCGCCGGAACCGGCTACCCACTGCCAGTTCGCGGGATTGGACGCAGGATCTGCATCCACCAGGGTGTCCCAGAACCATTGCTCGCCCACTTGCCAATGGATGCCGAGGTTCTTGACGAGAAGGCTGGCGGAAACCATGCGGACCCGGTTGTGCATCCATCCTGTATGCCACAATTGCCGCTGGCCGGCGTCCACCAAGGGGAAGCCGGTGCGGCCCTCCTGCCATGCCCGAAGGAGGGTGGCGGCCTGCTGGGAGTCGGTTTCCTGGGCGGCGCTATCCTCACCACCCGGCCAAGCCCACGGATAGTGGTCGAACCTGGGCCGCAAATTGGCCGTTGCCAGGTCCGGGTGATGGAAGTATTGGTGCCAGCAGAATTCACGCCACCCGAGTTCCGAGGCGAAGACAGCCGCGCCGTCGCCCAGTTCCCGCGGCCGGCCCTGCTGGGCATGCCACACCTCGAACGGGCTAAGTTGCCCCCAGCGCAGGAAGGGCGACAACCGGCTACTGCCCGACAGGTCCGGACGATCCCGGTTCACCGAATAGTCCGCCAGCCCGTGCTCCACGAAGTCGTCAAGAAGCTCATGCGCCTGGGCCGAACCCGGCTCCCAGCTCTCGGACAATCCGGCAGACCAATCGGGGTCCCGCGGCAACAGTCCCCACGTGTCCAAACCCTCGGACCCGGGGAGCCGGCCGGAGAATCCCCGGCCCGGTTCCGGAGCTTCCAGCGGTTCACGGAAATCCAACCCGGACACGGTCCGCCAAAAAGGCGTGAAGACCTTGAAGGGTCCGCCTTGCTTCGTGGTGACGGCCCACGGTTCGTGCAGCAAGGAGGCCCGGAAACTCTCCGCGTGCATCCCGGACTCGCGCGCCCAGACCTTGATGCCGGCGTCGAGCGTTCGCTCTGCCTCGCCGTAACGGCGGTTCCAGTACAGCGATCCGGAACCCATCGCCGTCGCGGTTTCCCGGACAATCTCCGTCGCCGGTCCACGGCGCAGCACGAGCGGTACGCCCAAGGCGGCGAGGTCCTCGCGAAGGGTGAGCAGGGAATGATGCAGCCACCAGCGGGAAGCGCCGCCGAGCGGCCTGATTCCCGGCGATTCCTCGTCGAAGACATAAAGCGCGACGGCGGCCCCTTCGTCGGCCGCCGCCCGCAGCGCCGGGTTGTCCGTGGCCCGGAGGTCGTCCCGGAACCACACGATTGACGGCTTCACTCATCCCCCTCGGGTTTACTGCACAGGTCATGCCCCTAAGACGAATCCTAAGGGGCATGACCTGTGCCTAATCTCCTGAGATCTATTTCGGCATCAGGACGCTGTCAACCAGGTACACCGTCGCGTTGGCCGTGTGGACGCCACCGCAGATCACGGCGGAGCCTCCGTCAACTTTCAGTGCATCTTTGGTTCCCGTAACGGTCACCGAGTCGCCTTCAACCGTCTTGTGGGTGCCCACGATCTGGTCCGGGGTCAGCTGGCCGGGGATGACGTGGTAGGTGAGGATCTTGCTCAGGAGAGCGTCGTCGGTCTTGAGGCTGTCGATGGTGGCAGCGGGGATCTTTGCGAAGGCGCTGTCCACAGGAGCGAAGACGGTGAACTGGCTGCTGTTCAGCGTGTCCACCAGATTCACCTTGGGGTTCAGCTTGCCGGACACAGCGGCCGTGAGGGTCTTGAGCAACGGATTGTTGGAAGCGGCCACGGCTACGGGGTCGAGAGCCATGCCGGCAACAGAACCTGCACCGCTGGGAACCTGGGAGGCGTAACCTGCGCAGCCCGGGCCGACGAGGTCTTTAGTCGGGTCCATCGCGGCGCTTGCCGAGGCGGAGGGGGCCGCCGCCATCGTGGACGACGAGCCCGGAGCCGCCGACGACGGTGTAGCCGTTGAGGCGGAGCCGCCACAAGCCGTGAGGCCCAGCAGTGCGGAAGCGGCGAGGCCGGCGATCGCAAAAGACGTGCGCTTTGTAGAAAGCATGACATTTCTCCTTCAAACGGACTGACATTCGGTGCCAGTTGATTCCGGCGTGAAAGCACTTCACCCTTGCGGGCTGAGTCCTTATGCCAGCTATTCGGAGGTGCGGGCTGCAGGGATGGGTGAATTTCAAAACTTAATGTGGATACCCCTCAAGGACTGACCACTTTTGGGAGCCTCCGACGCCGGATGGCGGCATTCGTTCCGACGTTGCGGCTCAAAGGTGGTCGGTTCTTGCGGAGCTCATGCGGTGGGCTTCTTCCATGAGCAACTTGCCGAGGAATTCCTGGCGTTCAGGACGGAATCGCGGCTCGATGCCCGTGAGGGATAAAGCGCCGACTGGCCGGCCCAGTTGGTCGAAGACGGCAGCCGCCATCCCCCAGCTGCCTTCGAGGACCAGACCGGGATTCACCGAGTACCCGGTCATTCGGGTCTGCACAAGGTTCCGGCGCACCACGCTCTCCGTGTGGCCAGTTGCGAAGTCCCCCGCATGCCGTTCCCAGCCGGACAGGATCACTTCTTGTTCTTCATCCGGCAGGAACGCCATGATTGCCGTGCCGGCCGACGCCACTCCGAGCGGGAACCTGACGCCCTCGTGCAAGACGAAGGAGCGCACGGGGAAGCTGCCTTCTTCGCGGAGCACGCACACGGTTTCGTGGCCACGACGAATGGAATAGAAGGCACTTTCCCCGCTCTCCTCGGCCAGGCGGCGCAGGCTGGGCCGGGCCAGGTCCTCAAACGGGAACCGCGCCGCCGCCACCGACCCCAACAGGAAAATCTCGGGCCCCAGGATCCAGTTGCCGGTCCGCTGGTCGTGGTCCAGCAGGCCCTCGGCGGCGAGGGACGCGAGCAAGCGGTGCACCGTCGGGCGGGTCAGTCCGGACTCGCGGACCAGGCCGGCGATGGACATGCCCTCCGGTTTGCGTCCCACGAGCCGGAGGAGTGCGGCGACCCGAGCCACGACTTGGGCGCCTTGGACCGGCTTGATTTGCGGTTGCTGCGTCGGCAATCCGATCTCCTCTCAAAGATATCCTCCACAATGTGGACACTTCCAAGACTAGCGTCCACACTGTGCGAGTTCTGCGCTAGTGGTCATGCCACGCCATTGACCCTCCGCACCGGGCCACCTTAAGCTCCTTTTCAGACCGTTAGCTCAGTCCCGTGTCCACAAAGTGGATAGCCGCTGAGCGACCCTACTCAAAGACGAGGACAAAAGCCATGGCCAAAATCCAGCCCAGCGCAGCCGTCGCACTACAGGACGTCCTGCGCGACGGCCAGACCCTCGCCGTCGGAGGTTTCGGGCTCAGCGGCATCCCCGCCGACCTGATCGACGCCGTCCGCGATTCGGGCGTCAAGGACCTGACCGTGGTCTCCAACAACATGGGCATTGACGGCAAGGGCCTTGGCGTCCTCATCGAAACGGGCCAGGTCCGCAAGGTTATCGCTTCCTACGTCGGAGAAAATAGACTCTTCGCTGAGCAGTACCTCTCCGGCCGGCTCGAGGTCGAATTCGCTCCCCAGGGCACCCTGGCCGAGCGCCTCCGCGCCGGGGGTGCCGGCATCCCCGCCTTCTACACGCGGACCGGTGTCGGAACCCTGGTTGCCGCGGGCAAGCCGCTCGAAGAGTTCGACGGCGTCACGTACGTCCGCGAGCGCGGGATCGTCGCCGACGTCGCGCTGGTCCACGCGCACACCGCGGACACGGACGGCAACCTGATCTACCGCTATACGGCCCGGAACTTCAACCCCGTGGTGGCGACGGCGGGAATCGTGACCATCGCGGAGGCCGAAGTGATCGTGGAGCCCGGCGAATTGGACCCCAACCACATCGTGACACCCGGGGTCTACGTCCAACGGCTGGTCCAGGCAAGCGGCCGGACCAAGGACATTGAGCAGCGCACAGTCCGGCCCCGCGCTGAAGCCCTGACCGTCTAAGCACCCACCAGCGAAGGAGCACCACCCATGGCATGGACCCGCGACGAAATGGCCGCCATTGCGGCCCAGGAACTCAACGACGGCGATTACGTCAACCTCGGCATCGGCATTCCCACCCTTGTTGCCAACCACCTGCCCGACGGCGTACGGGTTGTCCTGCAGAGCGAGAACGGACTGCTCGGCATGGGGCCCTTCCCTCATGAAGGGGAGGAAGACGCCGACCTGATCAACGCCGGCAAGCAGACCGTCACGGTCCTGCCCGGCGGCAGCATCTTCGACTCCGCGACGTCTTTCGGCATGATCCGCGGCGGACACGTCAAGGTTGCCATCCTCGGCGCCATGCAGGTTTCCGGCAACGGCGACCTCGCCAACTGGACCATTCCGGGAAAGATGGTCAAGGGCATGGGCGGCGCCATGGACCTGGTCGCCGGCACCCCGCGCGTCGTGGTCCTCACTGAGCACAATGCCAAGGACGGGAGCGCCAAGATCGTCCGGGAATGCACACTGCCGCTGACAGGCCTCAGCTGCGTGGACCGCATTGTCAGCGACCTCGCGGTGTTCGATCTTGTGCGGAACGTACAAGAAACAGACGGCGGGCGGCAGCTCACGCTGACCCGCCTCGCCCCCGGGGTCACCGTGGAGGAGCTCCGCGAGAAGACCGAGGCAGCATTCGACGTCGCATTGGAAACCACCCCTGCATTGGAAGGAACACTGGCATGAGCCTGAAAGACCAGTTCGGCAAAGATGTCCTCCTCACCGGATGGGGACACAGCAAGTTCGGCAAACTCACGGACGAGACGCTGGAGTCCTTGATCGTCCAGGTGTCCACGGAGGCCGTCCGGAACTCGGGCCTCGAGCCACGGGACATCGACGAGATCTACCTCGGCCAGTTCAACTCAGGCATGCAGCCCCTGGGATTCACGTCCTCGCTGGCCCTCCAGCTGTCTGAGGATCTTGCCAATGTGCCCGCAACGAGAACCGAAAACGCCTGCGCTTCCGGTTCCGCAGCATTCCAACAGGGTGTGAAGGCCGTCTTGGCCGGCACTGCCCGCAACGTCCTGGTGATCGGGGCCGAAAAGATGACCGACGCGGGAGCCGACGTCGTAGGAGCGGCCCTGCTCGGGGCCTCCTACGAAATGGCGGGCAAGGCCTCCACTACCGGTTTCACGGGGCTGTTCGCCGAGGTGGCCAAGCACTACGAAAAGCGCTACGGAACTGGCATTCCTGGTTCTGGCATCGAAGGCTCTGGTTTAGCCGGCGGCCTGGGCGACATCCTCGGTTCCATCGCCGCCAAGAACCACCACAACGGCATGGACAACCCCTACGCGCAGATGCACAGGGACTTCGGCGAGGAGTTCTGCCGGACGGTTTCCGAGAAAAATCCCATGGTTGCCGAACCGCTGCGCCGCACCGACTGCTCCCCCGTGTCCGACGGCGCCGCCGCCGTCGTGCTCTCCCTCGGCCCGGCGTCGGGCGCTGCTACGGACCCGGTACGGTTTGCGGGATTCGGGCATGCGAACGACTTCCTCCCGGCAGAGCGCCGCGACCCCACGGAGTTCGCCGCCACGCGGGTCTCCTGGGAGCGCGCGCTGGGGATGGCCGGCGTCGGGATCGAGCGCCTGGACTTCGCTGAGGTGCACGATTGCTTCACGATCGCCGAACTGATCATGTACGAGGCCATGGGACTGACGCCGCGCGGCGAGGGATCCCGGGCGGTGCAGGAAGGCTGGGTCTACAAGGACGGGAAGCTGCCGATCAATGTGTCGGGCGGACTCAAGGCCAAGGGCCACCCCGTGGGCGCAACAGGCGTATCGCAGCACGTCATCGCGGCCATGCAGCTCACGGGCACCGCGGGAGCCATGCAACTGCCCAACGCCCGCCGCGGAGCCGTGCAGAACATGGGCGGAGTTGGCATCGCGAACTACGTGAGCGTGCTGGAGGCCATTTAGAGGCCCCGCCGTTCCTGACCTTCCTTGAATCGCAACAGGGGGCGACACGCCGAATGATAGGCGCGTCGCCCCCTGTTTTTGTGGCCAAAGAAGGTCGGGGAAGGTGGATGCCTGCTGTCAGCCGAATGTCACTTCAGTAGTTCGACGTCGGAGACAAGCTCGATGTGCGTCAGCATGGCTTCCGCTGCTGCTTCCGGGTCCTGGGCCCGGATCGCGTCTGCTATCTTGCGGTGGGACGCGAGCGATTGCTCGGGCCGTCCCGGCTGTCCCAGGGATTCCAGGCGTGTTTCGAGGATCATTTCCGCGATGAAGGTCATGAGCTGCGCCATGACTGATGAATGTGCCGCAGCCGTGACCGCCTGGTGGAAGAGTTCGTCGCCGTGCAGGCCTTTGCCTCCGTCGGCAATCTCATCGGCCATCACCTGCAGCGCAGAGTCGATCGCCTCCATTTCGGCCTCGGTGCGCCTGACCGCGGCGAGGCCGGCGAGTTTCACTTCGAGGGTGCTTCGGGCCTCGACGATCTCGGGAAGCCTGTTTCTGTGTTCCCTGAGGCTTTTGATCACCGTGGCAATGCTGGGCCGGTATACGAGGACGGCGCCGGTGCCATGTTGCACGTCGATGACGCCCAGAACCTCCAGTGCCACGAGTGCCTGGACCAGTGTGGCCCTGGATACTCCGAGCCGCTCTGCCAGATCGCGTTCGGCCGGCAACAGATCACCCGGCCCCAGCTGGGCGGACTCGATGTAACCAAGGAGTTGCGTCACGAGCTGTTCGTACAGGCGGGGCCTGGAAACACGCGCCAATGGGTCAGATGGTGCAGTCTCGCGCACGTATGCCTCCTCACATCGTTCTCTGGGTTATAAGAATACACGGAGGAGTATTGACAAGGTCACTCACTGTACTAGAGGCTAGTCCAGTGATCCTTTCATCGACATCACATCAGATTCTTAGGCGCCTGGCCGCAACCGCAAATACCCCGACCGGACACGACGTCCGGAACATCAGACCAATGGAGTGATGATGACTTTTCAACAAGTAACCCGGGAGCAGGCCGTACGGCGTGCCACCGTGGCCAGCGTGGTTGGAACAACAATCGAGTGGTACGACTTTTTCCTTTACGGAACTGCGGCTGCCCTGGTTTTTCCGCAGTTGTTCTTTCCGGGCCAGTCCGCCTTTGCGGGTATTCTGGCGGCCTTCGGCACCCAGTTTGTCGGCTTCGTGGCCCGTCCGGTCGGGGCTGCGATCTTCGGCCACTTCGGTGACCGTATCGGCCGTAAGACCACCCTGATGGCAACGCTGTTCCTGATGGCCTTCGGCACGGTACTGATCGGCATCCTTCCCACGTATCAGGGCATCGGTGTCGCCGCTCCCGTCCTGCTGGTTCTGCTGCGGATCATCCAGGGCATCGGCGTCGGCGGGGAATGGGGCGGATCCGTCCTGCTCAGCATGGAATGGGGAAGCCAGCAGAAACGGGGCCTGTCCGCGTCCTGGCCGCAGATCGGGGTGCCGCTCGGCCTTGTTCTGTCCACGGGAGTTGTGCGTCTCACCTCGGCAGTCACGGGCACAGAAGGATTTGCCGCTTTCGGTTGGCGGATTCCCTTCATTCTGAGCATTGTGCTGATCGGCGTCGGCCTCTTTGTCCGGCTGCGCGTTGTTGAGAGCCCGGAATTCGAGGCTGTCCGCCTGTCCAAGAAGGTTCTCAAGAACCCGGTATTGGAAGCCATCAGGCGTCAGCCGAAGCAGATCCTGCTCTCGGCCCTGCTGCGGACGTCCGAGCAGGCGCCGTTCTACCTGTTCATCACCTTCGTGCTCACCTACGCCACGAAGCAGTTGAAATTGAACAGCAACTCCATTTTGGACGACACCCTGATCGCGGCCGCACTGGGACTGATCAGCATTCCCGTGTTCGGGCGGCTCTCGGACCGCTTCGGCCGCCGCCGGGTGTACGGGACCGGCATTGTCCTGACCGCGCTGTTCGCTTTCCCGTACTTCGGGCTGCTCAACACCGGCAACGCGCTTCTGGTCGGGGTGGCCGTGATCGTGAGCCTGCTCCTGCACGATATCCAGTACGGGCCACAGGCAGCACTGATTGCGGAGAGTTTCGATCCAGACATCCGCTACACGGGTGCGGGCATGGGCTACCAGCTCGCCAGCGTCGTTGCCGGCGGCCCGGCACCCCTGATTGCCGCCGCCCTTCTGGAGCACTACGGGAACTCCACAGCCATCTCCATCTACATCATCATCTGCACCGTCATCAGCATGGCCGCCCTGATCCTGCTGCCCAAGGCCGCGCACGCCCTGGCCGCCACAACCCCGAAAGCCGTAGGAAAAACCGTATGAGCATCCAAAAAGAAAGCATGCAGGATACGACTGCCCGCAGTGCCGGTCCTCGGGAACCAGCCGCGGACCTGCTCCCCCTCACGGCACCCTCCGAGGAGGTGTCCGGCGGAGCCCTGCAGGATCTGTTGGTGCTGGACCTGACCCGGATACTCTCTGGACCCTTCGCCACCATGACCCTGGCGGACCTCGGCGCTGACGTGATCAAAATCGAACAGCCCGGCCAGGGCGATGACACCCGCCAGTGGGGCCCGCCCTTCCAAGGCGAAGAAGCGGCCTACTTCCTCTCCGTCAACCGCAACAAGCGCAGTCTTGCCGTTGACCTGAAATCAGCCGAAGGCCTGGCCGCCGTACGCCAACTGGCTCTGAAAGCGGATGTGCTGGTGGAGAATTTCCGCCCCGGCACGGCGGCCCGCCTGGGCCTGGGCTACGAAGAACTGTCCGCGCAGAACCCGGGGCTCGTTTACGCGTCCATCAGCGGCTACGGACAGACCGGCCCGGATGCCCTGCGTGCCGGTTACGACGCGATCGCCCAGGCCCGAAGCGGCATCATGAGCGTGACCGGCGAAGCAGACGGCCCGCCGGTCAGGGTCGGCGTCAGCAGCGCCGATCTCGTCGCCGGCATGTGGGCGACCATCGGCATCCTGGCCGCACTGCACGAGAAAAAGCGCACCGGGGCCGGCCAGTGGGTCGACATCAGCCTGCTCGACGGCTCCGTCTCCTGGCTGACGTATGTTTCCAGCGGATACTTCGCCAGCGGCGAGACACCCAAACGCTACGGTTCAGCGCACCCCACCATCGCCCCGTACCAGGCATTTGCCACCGCCGACGGGTTCGTGATGGTCGCCGTGGGAAACGACGGATTATGGAGACGCTTCACCACCGCCCTGAACCGCGAAGATCTGGCCGCCGACGAGCGGTTCGCGAGCAACCCGTCCAGGGTCGCGCACCGCACCACCCTCATCCCCCTCCTCGAGGAGATCATGCTCACCCGGACCACCGACGAATGGGTACAGGCCCTCGACCTGGCCGGCGTACCAGTCGGCCCCATCCAGACCGTCGATCAAGCCCTCAAAGACCCCCAGGTCATCGCACGAGGCATGGTGGCCGAACTGCAGCACCCCACCGTCGGGGCACTGAAAATGGTCGGCTGTCCGGTCCGGCTCACCCGCACCCCCGCCTCCATCAGGACCGCCCCACCCCTGCTGGGCCAGCACACGGATGACATCCTGTCCGGCCTTGGCTTCAACACAAACCGCATTGCCTCCCTGCGCGAGGCCGGTGCAGTCCAATGACCTCACCAAGCCCGGCAGAGCTGGATACCATGACCCTCGACGACTCCGGGTCCGTGGCGACCCTGACCATCGGAACAGGCCAACGCTTCAACGCCCTCGGACAGCAGGAATGGGAAACCCTGGAACGCGCCGCCACCTCACTGGCAGAACACGAAGCGCTCAAAGCCGTTGTCGTCAGGGGCCGGGGGGGCGTGTTCTGTTCCGGCTCGGACCTGCGGGAATGGGAAGGCACCTCCCCCCACACTGTCAGCGCCAGCTTCGCCGGCATGGAAGCAGCCCTGCAAGCCATCGAAGATCTTCCCGTCCCCACCGTCGCCGCAGTGGAAGGCTTCGCAACCGGGGCAGGATGCCAACTCGCACTGGCCTGCGACCTTCAACTCATGAACCACTCCGCCAAAATCGGCATGCCCATCGCCCGACTGGGCCTGCTGGTGCCGGCGACCTTCGCCAACCGAATGTCGCTGCGGATCGGCCCGTCGAGGACCAAAGACCTGCTCTACGGCGGACGGCTGCTCACCGCGCAGGAAGCCAACGAAATCGGCCTCATCACCACAGTTGTAGATGACGACGACGTCGACGCGGCACTAGGAGAACTCCTCACCCGCTGGGACGGTCTTTCGGCCGCATCACTACGGGCCTCCAAAGCCGCCGTGGATCTTGGGTTGAGCCCGGTGGCTCAACCCGCCCGGCATGCGCCACAAGGCCCCGCATCCGACCCGCAGGAATTCGCCTGGCGGGTGAGCTCCTTCCTGCACCGCCATCTGAAGGGGAAGCCCCGCCCGTCCTGAGCAAATCAATCACGCGTTCCTATGTCGCATTGAATGGCATTGGATTAAAGTGGCACTATGTCCGACACCGCAGGACGCAAGTTGTTTCAGCATTCAGGAACGGCGCTCATCTTCCGGGGAGCCTTGGCCCTTCTCTTGGCCTTCCTGGTCGCTTCCCTGCCGGTCGCCACGGTGTTTGCCCTCGTCTACGTGTTCGGCGTCTTCGCCATCACCGACGGACTTACCAATATGGCCCACTACTTCTACGATCCTGCGCGCCATTCCCGCTGGAGCATGATTGGCGGCTTCATCTCCGTCGCGACCGGCCTCGTGGCCGTTTCGTGGCCGGGCATCACCGCTGCGGCACTGGGCGTCCTGATAGGAGCATGGGCCCTGGTCCTCGGCATTTCGCAAATCATCCTTGCCATGGACACCAGGACGACGGTCAGGGCTTGGTGGATCTGGATGCTGACAGCGTTGGTCACTACTTTGTTTGGGCTTTTCGTGCTCGTCAATCCCGGAGCCGGATTCCTGGGCGTGGTGGCGCTGCTCGCGACATACGCCGCGGTCAGCGGTGTTCTGTTGATCGCCTCCGGCATCAAGCTCCGCAGGCGCGCCTCTTCTTCGGTGATGCTCGCCCACTAGTCCCCGCGGTAGCAATCCACCCCAGGGGGATGCGCCAGGGCCCAAGTTCGGTAAGTTAGTGGCTGTGAAGATAGCTACCTGGAATGTGAATTCGCTCCGCGCACGTGCCGACCGCGTCGAGGCTTGGCTGCAGCGCAGTGACTGCGACGTCCTGGCCATGCAGGAAACCAAGTGCAAGGACGACAACTTCCCGTGGGAGCTCTTCGAGCGCATGGGCTACGAGGTTGCCCACTTCGGCCTGAGCCAATGGAACGGCGTCGCGATCGCCTCGCGTGTAGGGCTCGACGACGTTGAGCGCACCTTTGTTGACCAGCCGGCCTTCGGAAAAGCCGGCAAGGATCCTGTCCAGGAAGCCCGCGCCATTGCCGCAACATGTGGCGGGGTCCGGGTGTGGAGCCTGTACGTTCCCAACGGCCGTTCCCTGGACGACGAACACATGCCGTACAAGCTCAAGTGGCTGGACACCCTGAAGGGCCACGCCGCCGGGTGGATCACGGAGAACCCCGAGACCCCAGTGGCTCTCATGGGCGACTGGAACATCGCGCCGCTGGACGAGGATGTCTGGGACATCGACTACTTCCGGTCAAACGCGCTCACCCACGTCAGCGAACCCGAACGCGAGGCCTTCCGGGCGTTCGAAGCGGCCGGCTTCACCGACGTCGCCCGCGCTTACACCCCGGGTCCCGGCGTCTACACCTATTGGGACTACACGCAACTGCGGTTCCCCAAGAAGGAGGGCATGCGCATCGACTTCGTCATGGCCTCCCCCGCGCTGGCCGCCCGCGTCACCGGGGCCTCAATCGACCGCGAGGAACGCAAGGGCAAGGGCGCCTCGGACCACGCTCCCGTGATCGTGGAGCTTACGGACTGAGCAGCAACAATTAACGGAGGAGGCGGGCCCGCAATGAGCGGAAAGCTATACGGGAGCCAGGCAGGGCTGCCCTTCTCTTCAGCGTTGCGCGTGTACGAACCGCTCGAGGCGTTCCCCGAGGACCAGCGGCTGCAGCTCGTGGCGAGCGGTACCCGCAGCGGTTCGCGGGCCGCCGTCGAAAACGCCGAGCTGCTCGCTTCCCTCGGACGGGTCACCCGCAAGGGCGGGGACCCTTTCCCCACCGGCAGCACCGATCTGGTCCGCATCACGCGGGTTCCTTCCGGAGACCGGAGCGACCCCGACGCCGGGCGGCTGCTTTACTGCCCCAGCCAACTGGTCATCCGGGCAGGATTGGCGGCCAACGCCCTCATGGAAGGTATCCACGGACCGCTCGCGGACCTGCTCATCCCCGTGGACCAACGCGACCGGCACCAGGCACGCATCGACCGCATCAACGCCAGCCACGACGCGAAACGCGTGCACACAAGGGCCTCCACCTGGGGCATCCCCTTCAGCTGGTTCTCTCTGTTCCAGGAATCGGACCGCAAGGATGTCGTGGAATCCGGCGGCCGCATCCTGACCGTCAGGGTCTGGGCCTCCCTGACGGATGCCTTGGACCGCGCACGTTTTGCCGTTGCCAACCTCGCCCTCGCCGCCCCGGACCTGGACATGCTGGACGACCTCACCCAGCTCACCGAGTGGCTCGAGTTGTTCCATGTGCAGTCAATGGTCGAGCTGGACTACGGCGCGGTGGCGGACAAGGTGTACCCGGACGAGTCGCCCATGGATGTCAGGCTCGGCATCGAGTGCCTGGCCGAGGGGGACATGACAGGAGCGGCTGCGGCTTATCGCAGGCTGGCTTCACGCTGGATCCCCATCAGGCAGTTGGCCCGGGCTTCCTAGCTTCTGGGCTTCCTAGTTCCTGGGCCGAACTAGTCCCTGGGGCGAGGCGGTGCGGTGGTTTCACGCACGATGAGCCGGTGCGGTGCTTTCATGGACCGCACGGAACCTGCGGCCCCGGCCAATTCGTCCAACAACATGCGCGTGCCCAGTTGGCCTTGTTCAACGGGGTCCTGGGCCACCGTTGTCAGGCCCATGGCCTCGGCGAATTCATGGTTGTCAATGCCGATGATGGACAAGTCTTCCGGTACGCGGACGCCGCGGCGCCTCGCCTGCAACATGGCGCCCATGGCCATTTCATCGGAAGCACAGAAGATCGCCGTCGGTTTGGGTCCGGGCTTGCTCCAGAGCTCGTCGAAGGCTTCCTGGCCGCTGCCCACGGTGAAGTTTCCGAAAATGTCCCATTCCGGAGGCATGGAGAAGCCAGCGCTCGTCATGGCATCCGTGAAGCCGTCAACCCGGAGTCGCGGCACGGTGAAGTTCAGGTCGGAATCGTCCTGGCCGTGGAGCAGCGCGATCTCGCGGTGGCCGAGGTTCAACAGATGCATGGTTGCTTCCACCGAGGCGGCGTAATCGTCGATCCCGATGCTGGGGCAATCCTCCACCGGACCGCCGACAATCACCAAGGGGATTTCGATCCTTTGGAGATCGGCGATTTCCTCGGGAGTCAGGGACATACAGAGGACCAGGAGTGCATCGATCTGCTTGTAGACCATCGTCTTGCTGAAGAGCCGTTCCCGCGCTCCGCGCTGCCCGCCCAAGTTGAACAGGGAGAGGTTGTAGCCGCGAGCATGGAGCTCGCGGTCTACGCCCTCGATCGCCTTGAAGAAGAACCAACGGTCCACGTAAGGGGCCAGGACACCGATCGTCCTGGTGCGGCCTGTGGCCAGTCCCGAAGCGGACGACGACGCCACATACCCGAGTTCTCCGGCAACCCGGAGGATCTTTTCCCGGGTGGCAGGAGACACCCGGGGAAGGCCGCGCACTGCGCGGGAAACGGTGGCGGTGGAAACGCCTGCGGCCTGTGCAACGTCTTCGATGCTGGCTCCTGCGTGGCCGCCACGCTGGGACCGTTCACTAGTTTTTGCCACTCAAGCCCCCTCAAAGAATCCGTGCGGAAGCCGGGGGTTCCTTCCCAGACGGCAGATAACCAGCGTATTCCGCCAGGTTGCCCTCCGCCGATTCCGCGCTACTTATTTCCGCTCGCTGCTCACGTGATGCGCCTGGATGTCCGCGCCGGGAGCCGCCGGCGAAGCCGAAGCATCCCCCACAGTGCCAGCAAGACTGCCAGGAGGCCCAGGGCCCAGCCCAGTGCGGGCTGGGCCGCGAGCTCGGCGGCGACGGTGATGACCAGCAGGACCAAGGCCCAAAAGCCGAGGAAACCTATCACGAGGTCGAAATCTTCCGCCGATTTCACTCGCGAGTGCTGCTCCTTGGCCGGGCCGCCGAGGGACGGCCCGGCCGAATCCGGAGTTTGCGTCATTTGACAGCGCCGGCTGTCAGGCCCGCCACGATCTTGCGCTGGAAGATCAGCACGAGGATCACCAGCGGAATCGTCACAACCGTGCCGGCTGCCATGACCGCGGTGTACGGCTCCTGGTGGGCCTGGGCACCGGCGAAGTAGGCGATAGCCACCGTGACGGTCTTGGTCTGGTCATTGGACAGCTGGCTCGCGATGAGGAACTCATTCCACGAAGCGATGAACGCCAGGATTGCAGTGGTGAAAACAGCTGGCGCAGCAAGCGGCATGATCACCTTGCGGAATGCCTGGCCCTGCGTGCAGCCATCAATTCGAGCTGATTCTTCCAGCTCCCACGGCATTTCCCGGAAGAAGGACGTCAAGGTGTAAACCGTCAGAGGGAGCACAAACGAGATGTTCGGAATGATCAGCGCCTGATATGTGCCGTACCAGCCGATGTTGGTGAACAGCTGGAACAACGGCGTCACCAAGGCTACGCCCGGGAACATGGATGCCCCGAGGACAAAGCCGAGGACCAGGAACTTGAAGCGGAATTCAAGCCTGGACAAGGCGTACGCCGCGAACACCCCGAAAAGCAGGGCAACTACGGTGGTTACCCCTGCGACGAAGAGCGAGTTCAAGAGGTTCCGGCCGAAGTGGTTGCCCAGGCTTTCAGAGAACACCGTGTTGAAGTTGTCCCAGGTGACGTGGGTGAAGAAAGGCGTCGAATCGAAGGTATATCCAACGTCGCGGAATGCGGTCACGATCATCCAGTAGAAGGGAATCAAGCACCAGATGAAGATGAGGGCTGCGCTGATGTAGGTGCGCCCGCTCGCCCAGCGTTCCCGCCGTCGGGCAGCTGTCTTGGGCGCGGAGTCAATGCTCACGGCGGTCATTTTTCCTGCCCCTTGGTGGTCTTGGGTGTGGCTGAGGCGACTGCGTTGGCTCCCAGGAAGCGAACGAAGATGAACGCAACGAGGAAGATGATCAAGAAGGTGATGGTGGACAAGGCCGCTGCTGAGTTGAATCCCTGACGGATCTGGTCAACCACCAGGATGGACAACGTTGTTGTGCCGTTCGAGCCCTGGGTCATGATGGCCGGGAGGTCATACATGCGCAGTGCGTCAAGGACACGGAACAGGACGGCCACCATGAGCGCCGGCTTCACCAGCGGCAAGGTGATCTGGGTGAAACGCTGCCATGCCGAGGCACCGTCGACCTTGGCGGCTTCGTACACTTCCGCCGGAATGATTTGCAGGCCAGCCAAGATCAGCAAGGCCATGAACGGCGTCGTCTTCCAAACGTCTGAAATGATGATCGCCCAACGGGCTGGCCACTCGCTGCCCGTCCACAGGATTGCCGTGCCAAAGAGCTTGTTGGCGATTCCGTCGAAAGCGAAGATGAAGAACCACAACTTCGCGGTCACGGCAGTTGGAATGGCCCACGGAACCAGGACAGCAGCACGAAGGGCGCTGCGGCCGCGGAAAGTCCGGGCCATGATGACGGCCATCCAGAACCCGAGAACAGTCTCCAACACAACGGTGACCGCCGTGAAGAAGAACGTCGTTCCAACGGCGCTCCAGAATTGGGCGCCAAGTGTGCCGGGTGCACAGGCAGCTGAGCCACACTGCTGGGCCAACCAGTGGACAAAGTTATCGAAGCCGGCGGGTCCGCCCTGGACGAAGACCTTGGTCACCGGATCCAGGCCCTGGTCCTTCTGGAACGCCATGATAATCGCGTTGACCACCGGATACACGATGACAACGGCAAGCAATACCAAGGCGGGGGAAATCAACCAGAACGCCCACCGGCCTTGAGACGTGGCCGCCCGGTCCTGTCCTACTTCTTTTTGAACTTTTTTGGTTTTGGGGCTTGGTGTCTCTGGCGCCCGTTTGGGCTGCGCAAGGGTGGACATTTCCCCTCCTTCCGGAAATTGATAGCGTGCCCCTCGGGCGACCGTACGCTTGAAGCGCCAGCCGCCCGAGGTTCACTGGAGGTGTCGCTATTGGCTGGCCGAGTTGATGGCCGTGTCCATATCCGTCATTGCCTGATCGACGGACTTGTCACCCTTGATGGCAGCGTAGGCGTTGTCCTGGATGGCCTTGGTGACTGCCGGGTAGAACGGTGTGACCGGGCGCGGCACGGCGTTCTGGATCGAGGTCTTCAGCACCGGAAGGTACGGCAGCTGCTGGACCAGGGTCGGATCGTCGTACAAGGAACCGAGCACCGGGGCGAGCGAGCCCTGCGTTGCGTAGAACTTTTCAGTCTCTTCACTGGTCATGAAGGTCAGGAAGTCCTTGGCCGTTGCCTTGTGCGCCGAGTAGACGCTGACTGCGAGGTTGTGTCCGCCGAGGGAAGAGGCACCGGGGCCGCTCTTACCCGGGAGCGGAGCCATGCCGAAGGTGTCCTTCACCTTGGATGAGCCGTCCGTCTTGGCCAGGTTGTAGACGTAGGGCCAGTTGCGCAGGAAGAGGAGCTTGCCGTCTTCGAAGGACTGCCGGCCCTGTTCTTCCTGGTAGGTCACGCCCTGCGTGGGGATGTTTCCGTTCTTGTAGGCGGTGACCAGGTTGTTGAGGCCAGCCTTGGCCGCCGCGGAGGTCACGGTGGACTTGCCGTCGTCTCCAACGATCGTGCCGCCTGCCGAGTTGATGGCTTCAGCAGCGTTCACGGTGAGGCCTTCATACTTGGCCATCTGGCCGGCGTAGCAGTCGATGCCGTTCGACTTCGCGATGGAGCACATGCTCATCATCTCGTCCCAGGTCTTGGGCGGGGTGGGCACCAAGTCCTTGCGGTAGTAGAGGATGCCGCCGTCCGAGGTCTGGGGTGCCGCGAAGAGCGTGTTGTTGTATGTTGCCGTCTTGACCGTCGCAGGCAGCATCTTGGAGGTATCGATGCTCATCTTGTCCGTGAGCGGCTGCAGCCAACCCTTCGCGGCAAACTCAGCGGTCCAGATGACGTCCACGTCAACGACGTCGTAATTGACGTTCTTGGCCTGGAAGTTCTGGACCAAATCGTCGTGTTGCTGGTCCGCCTGGTCGGACTGCTCCTTGAAAGTGACCTTCTGGTCCGGGTGCGCCGCATTCCACTTATCGACGAGCGGGCGGACAACGTTGCTGTTGTCCTTGCCCTGGACGTAGGTGATTGGACCGCGTCCGTCGAGGTTCGCTGCGGCATCTCCGCCGCTTGAGGCTGTGCTGCCGCCACCGCCGCCACCACAGGCGGACAGGGACATGGCTAGCACGCCGGCAACAGCGGCCGGCAAAAGGTACTTGCGTGTGTTCATGCTGGGAACTCCTCAGTGAGTGGACCAGGTATTTCCGCAGTGCGGTTGATGTGGTGAGCCTCACATTAGTAAGCTTCCGGGTAGTAATGCAAGCGTTTACACAAAAATAAGTCATCGAGAGGAATCCAGTGCCGCACTCCCCGATCCCAACCCCCGGTTCCAGCAATTCCGCGTGGTGGGCAAGCGCCGTCGTCTATCAGATTTATCCCCGCTCGTTCGCCGACGCCAACGGCGATGGGATGGGCGACCTTGCCGGGGTCACCGCGAAACTGCCCTATCTGCAAACGTTGGGCGTGGATGCCGTGTGGCTCTCCCCGTTCTACAAGTCGCCGCAGACTGATGCTGGATATGACGTAGCGGACTACCGGGCCGTGGATCCCCTCTTCGGCACCTTGGATGACTTCGACGCCATGCTGGAGAAGGCCCACAGCCTGGGTATCAAGGTGATCGTCGACCTCGTGCCCAACCACACCTCGGACGAGCATGCCTGGTTCCGCGAAGCCCTCGCCGCCGCCCCGGGCTCCCCTGAACGCGAGCGCTACATGTTCCACCCCGGCAAAGACTCCAAACCGGGCTCCGGGGCCGGGGACCTGGCCCCGAACAACTGGAAATCCATCTTCGGTGGCCCCGCGTGGACGCGCCTAACGAACGACGACGGCACTCCCGGCGAGTGGTACCTGCACCTTTTCGATACGAAGCAGCCCGATCTCAACTGGGAGAACCCCGAAGTCCACGAAGAGATGCATTCGGTACTGCGCTTCTGGCTGGACCGCGGAGTTGACGGCTTCCGGGTGGATGTTGCCCACGGCCTGGTCAAAGAAGCCGGCTTGCCGGACTGGGAGGGCGAGGCAGCCATGGTCGAAGGTGGTTCATCCGCGCCGGGCGCCCACAGCGAAGCCGTCGAACCGCACACGGCACACCCCCACGTCGCTGCCGTAGCCGGGCCCGCAGGGGCGGCCGCAGCGACCGCCGTCGAACACAAAGTCAAGCCGCCGCTGGACCCACCGTCGCCCTTCTTCGACCAGGACGGCGTCCACGAGATCTACCGCGAATGGCACAGAGTCCTCGCCGAGTACGACGGCGACCGCATGCTGGTTGCCGAGGCCTGGGTCGAGCCTGCAGAGCGGTTGGCCCGATACGTCCGCAAGGATGAAATGCAACAGGCCTTCAACTTCGATTTCCTCTTGGCAGGCTGGGACGCGGAGCGCATGGCGGAGGCAATCGAATCTTCGCTGGACGCGGCGGGATCCGTCGAGGCGCCCTCCACCTGGGTCCTGAGCAACCACGACACCGTCCGGCACCCCAGCCGCTTTGGGCTGGCAGATCCCACCACCTTCCCCAAGGGAATCTCGGCGGAAGACGAACAGCCCGACGCCGGTCTGGGCCTGTCGCGGGCACGGGCAGCTTCCATGGTGTCTTTCGCCCTGCCCGGCTCGGCCTACTTGTACCAGGGTGAGGAACTCGGCCTACCGGAGCACACGTCCCTGCCGGCCGAAGCGCGCCAAGACCCCTCATTCTTCCGGACCAAGGGTGTGGAGCGCGGCCGCGATGGGTGCCGCGTACCGTTGCCCTGGAAATCCGCCGAGCCCGGCTTCGGATTCTCGGAAGCCGCATCGTCTGGTACGGGCGGCGCCGGTGCTGCTGGCAAAGCGCCCGCGGCCACTGCGAGCGAAGCGCCTGCGGTACCGTGGCTGCCCCAGCCCGAAGCATTCGGCGAGCTGGCTGCGGACGTCCAGGCCGGCGTCGGGGGCTCCACCCTGGAGCTGTACCGCTCCGTCCTGGCATTCCGCCGGGCCCACCTCCTGGGCTCGGGCACGTTCCAGTGGGCTGAGGAGCACGATCCCGCCAACGGAGTCCTTGCCTTCCACAACCGGGACGTGCTGGTGGTGGTCAACATGGGCACCACAGCGCTCCCCGTGCCGGCCGGGTTCCGGGTGGAACTCTCCAGCGATGGCGGCTCAGGCGGGACTTCGATTGTCCCGAATAGCGGGGCGTACCTCATGGCGAAGTAGGGTCTTCGCTTCCCGACCTTCTCTGACACGCAAACGGGGCCGACACGCAGCAAGTTGTGCGTGTCGGCCCCGTTCTGTAGCCAAAAAGGGTCAGGAAAGCGCCGTAATGGCGTGAGCCTACTTGCCGCCCTTGAAGAAACCGGCGATCTTGGAGCCGAAGCCCTTGGCGTTCTCGGCCACGTCCCCCGCGATTTCCTTGGCGTTCCCGGCAACATCCTTGGCTTTCTCTGCCACGTCACCCGAGAGGAACTCCTTGACGTGCTCCGCGGCGTCTCCGGCGAATTCTTTCGCGTTACCGACAGCCTCGCCGGCAAATTCCTTGACGTGCTCCGCGGCGTCGACTGCGACGTGCTTGGCCTGTTCAGCTGCGGCTTCGGCGCTTTGCTTGATGTTGTTGGTTTCTTCGCTCATGGTTTTCTCCTTGTTCCTGGTCCAAGTTGTTTGGTCCATCGGCTTGACTCGGACCCAAGGTCCGGTGCCGGCCGGGCAAGCCCAACCAAAGGGAAGAGTTCCCCCTACCCTTCAAACTATGGCCCCACGGACAGCTCTGCAACGCAAAACGCCCGGGAGGTAACGTAGCCATCCGATTAATAGGGGTTGGCGTCCGTTCAACGAACGCGCTCGGCCTTGCTGAACCGGGTCCGCGCGCCGGCCCCGATATGAATCAAGACGGGAGTCCTGCGCCCCACCACCACGTCCAGCGCCTCCACCAGACGGGAGATGTCCGCGGCCAGCAGGTGGGGGGAAACGCCTTGACGGGGCTGGACCCTGACCCGGAGCCCAGGACGACCGTTGACTTCGTAGGTTGCCACCGTTACGCCCGCGAGATCCGTACGTTCCGCGAGGGCCGCCTTGAGCGCCTGCTCGGCAAGGTTCCCGCCGATGTCGACGTCGCCAGGGGTCCGCGCGTCGTCGTACTCCGACACGATGAGGTTGGCGCGGCCTTTGCCCTGCTGCGACACCCACGACACCATGAGCACGATCAGCACAACCAGCACCGCTGCTGCGGCAACCCAGAGCCAGCTTTCCTCCCGACCTGGAATGCGGGTCTGCTCAGAGAGGTACTTGGCGTGTTCCCAGAGCCCGGCAGACCACCCTTGCCACCAACTTCCCACGGCGGGAACGGTGGCGAGCAGGACCAGGAGAATGCCGATGGCCAGCAGCTTCAGGCCAAGGATGCCGATCAGGATGCGGTTGAGGACGTGCGGGGTACCGTTCATGCCCCGATCACCCCGGACGTAGCGACATGGACGCGGACTGAAGGCATGGGCGAAGGGGCCATCTTTTGAAGTTCGTCCTCGACGGCGGCAAGGATCCGTTCCTCGTGCAACGGCACGCCCGAGGTGGGCCGGACGTTGACCACAACCAGCCGTTGCGAGACCACCACCATGACTTGCTCCTGGGTGACGTTCGCTGCTGTCCGGGCGGCTCTGGCCAGTGCGGAAGCGATGACTTCGTCGTCCACGACTACTCCGGCCCGGGGGTCCTCAAGCAAGTGCCGGGACTTTCTGCCGGGCAGGACCGCGTTCAAGAAGAAAATCAGGCCCACCATGGCCACGACGCCGCCGAGGGAACCAAGCAGCAAGGGCGAAATACCTCCGGGCAGGGCCGTGAGCCGTTCGGCAGCTGTCTGCGGATCGATGAGCCACGGTGGTTGGCCAATGGCGCGCAAAGCGGATTCGAGGAGGGCGTAGACACAGGCCGCAATCACAAGGGCTGCGGCCAGCCCGGCCATTCCCGCGCGCGAGGAACGGGTCTCACGCTTGAGGATGCGCTGAAGTCCGACGTCGATCGGGTCGCCGACGTCTGAGGTTCCTGGTGTCTGGATGACCGGGGCCTCGCCGTCGGTCGACTGCAAGTGCGCAGTGTCCGGGTGGCTGCGCCGGGCGTGCGGGGTCTGGGCGTGGCTCATTGGACGCGAGCTCCTTCGCTGATCCGTGCACCGCTGATCCGGATATCCACGCGGCTCAAGGTGGAACCGCTGAGCTCGGTGACACGCTCAAGGATGGCCGTCTTGGCAGCTATGGCCCGGTCCCAAACCGTCCCGCCGTATCCCTCTACCCGCAGGGGGTCCCTGAGGACTTCCGTCAGCGAGGGCACGCGGATCGGGGCGGCAATCGAGAGTGCCAGGAGACCGTCGTCGTCCGACCATTCGGCGCGAACATCCTGCGCCGAGACACCGAGTGCTTCCGCAGCGGCCGCCTGGGCCAAAGTGGTGAGGGCCTGGGTGCTGATCCGGTTGTGGCCAGCCAGGGAGACGGCCGGCTGCACAGCCTCAGCCGTGGAACTCATGACGATGAACGGCGGCCGGTGAGGGCATCCAGCACGCTGCGCAGGTCAAGCTTTCCGTCCGCGGCGCGGCCCAGAAGTGCACCGATGCCCATGAAGAGAAGGGCGATGATGAAACCCCACAGCCCGAATTGGAAGGCCATGAACGCCACGAAGGCGCCGATCCCGATACCGACAACGGTCAAGTTCACTGGAGTGGCTCCCTTTCCGATAAGGCGCCTTTTGTTCCGGCTTTGACAGACGGAGCAACGTAGACGTCGTTGATCTCAACGTTGACCTCGATGACTTCCAGCCCCACCAACGATTCGACCGCCTGATAGACGGCCGCGCGGACCTGGTTGGCGACATCATGCAAAGGGTATCCATAGACAGCCACGAGATTGAGGTCCACGGCCACTTGGGTTTCTCCGACCTCGGCGCGGACACCCGCAGCATGGTCCTGGCTGCCGACGGCATCTCGGATGGCTCCGAGGGCGCGAGAGGGGGCCGATCCGAGGGAATAGACACCAGGAACAGCCCTGGCGGCAATGCCTGCGACCTTGGCGACAGCGGAATCCGAGATCACTGTGCGGCCACTTCCCGCCACCGTTTGCCGGTCCTCGGATACCGGAGCCCCAACGGCTTCCGGTTCAGGCGCTGTGTAGCTTTCCTGCTGGTCCATTTAGCCCTCCCCTTCTCTTGAGTACCACCCTAGCGCTTGGCCAAGACAAGGCGGAGACAAGCCGACCGACGTCGTCGGATTCTGCTGGATCATTCCGGGTCGCGTAGCTTGCCAGCCGTGTGATTCCAGGGGGCCGGGGTTTGTCCATTCGAATGATTGGGCAGAATCCGTCGTGCACGCACGAAAATGACGCGCGTGCGCGGAAATGTTCGCCTTTTAGGGACAAACCGAATAACCCCGGGCTTTTCCCCTGAAGGTTAAAAGAAGAAAAGCGCCAGTTCCGAAGAACTGGCGCTTCCCAGTGGTGGCTCCGACCGGCGTCGATCCGGTGACCTTTCGATTTTCAGTCGAACGCTCTACCAACTGAGCTACAGAGCCTTAGGTGACAATGTCACCATGATTGCCGGAATTTCTTCCGGCAATCAGAGCGACCCTGACGGGACTTGAACCCGCGACCTCCGCCGTGACAGGGCGGCGCGCTAACCAACTGCGCTACAGGGCCTTGCTTGCAGTATCTCTACTACGATCGCGGTATCTCTACCGCTTTTTTCAAGGCTTCCAGCCTACCAGACTTTTCAGTCCGACTTGACCAGTTCCCTGCGTACCCCCAACGGGATTCGAACCCGTGCCGCCGCCGTGAAAGGGCGGTGTCCTAGGCCGCTAGACGATGGGGGCCTGGAACAATCCGAATTCGCGACGGTCAACAACGCTATGCGTTTACCGCTTCTCGCTCGTCCGAACTGGACTCTAAAACTTTAGAGCATAGTCGGGGATATTCCCAAATCGCGCCCCGCGGACCGGAAACCGGCCTCAAACCAGGAACGGAAACCGGCCTCAAACCACCGTTCAAATCCGCCGCGTCAGAGTTGGCGGTTTCTTGTTGAAAGACGTCCGAATTCCGCCAGTCCGTCCAGCCCCTCGCGGGCTAGATTGGCATCATGGCCACAAGCACACCAACCTCTCCGGCGACCACCACCTCCCGGACCATCAGTAAGCTCGGCATCGCCGCCGTCATCGTCACCGTTGTCCTCTGGGCATCCGCCTTCGTGGGCATCCGGGCCGTGGGGCCCAGCTTCTCCCCCGGCTCCTTGACGCTCGGACGGCTGGTGGTTGCCGCCGTCGCGCTCGGCATTGTCGCCCTGCCCAGGCTCAAGCGCTGGCCCAAAGGACGCGAATGGCTGCCCATCCTGGCCTACGGTGTCATGTGGTTCGCAGGTTACAACCTGGCCCTGAACGCCGCCGAGCACATGCTCGATGCCGGAACCAGCGCCATGCTCATCAATGTTTCGCCGATCCTGATCGCCGTCCTCGCCGGCGTCATCCTGAAAGAAGGCTTTCCGCGCTGGCTGATTATCGGCAGCCTCGTGGCGTTCGGCGGCGTTGCGCTGATCGCGCTCGGTTCGGGACAGCGCTCGACGGCGGACGTCGCCGGAGTGCTGTTGTGCCTCCTTGCCGCTGTGCTCGCCGCGGTGAGCGTGATTGTCCAGAAGCCTGTGCTGCGCAAGTTCTCCGCGGCACAGGCCACCTGGTTTGGCATCATGGTAGGCGCCGTGTGCTGCCTGCCGTGGGCCGGCCGACTGGTCGCCGAAGTGCAGGCCGCACCCCTTCCGGCCACTCTCGGCTTGGTGTATCTCGGGATCTTCCCCACGGCCATCGCTTTCACCACGTGGGCCTACGCGCTCTCCCTCATCGAGGCCGGGAAACTCGCCGCAACGACGTACCTGGTCCCGGGCACCACGATTCTGATTTCCTGGGCGGTCCTCAACGAGATCCCCACCATCTGGGGACTCGTGGGCGGCGTCATCTGCCTCGTGGGCGTCGGGCTGACGCGGCGCCGCTCCCGCTAGGATCACGTCCCGCTAGCGAGGCCGTCGCTACCTTGCCATCCCGGCGAGAAGCTCGCGGTGCGTGGGCGGGTTCGCTCCCGGGCGCCCCACGGTAATGGACGCGGCCATGGAGGCGGTCTGCCCGATGCGTTCGAGAACCGTGGGGGCAAGCCCTTGGCTGCCGCGCAGCAGCAGCCCGAGGATCAGTGCCGACATGTAGGAATCGCCCGCGCCGATGGTGTCCGCCACCACCGAGGTCACTGCGGGAACCGTCAGCTGGGTGTGCGGCGTCGCCATGAAGGAGCCTTGGGCGCCTCGCGTGACGACGGCCAGGCCTGCACCGAGGCCGAGGATGTGCCTGGCCGTTTCTTCCAGGGACTTGCCCGGGTAGAGCCAGAACGCGTCGTCGTCGCTGAGCTTCACGACGCTGGTCAGCGGTATGAGCTCCTCGAAAATGCGGAGTGCCTCGGCGTGGCTACCCAGGAGATCGGTGCGGATGTTGGGGTCGTACGTGACGATGCACCCGCCCTGGGCCTGCTCCAGGAGGGTCCTGACGACGGCGGCGCCGGGTTCGAGGAACGTCGCGATCGAGCCCGTGTGGAGGACCTTCGGGGCGTAAGGGAGTGCGGCGGGACCCAGCTTCCACTCGATGTCGAAGGTGTACTCGGCCGAACCGTCCGCGGCGATCTCCGCCGTCGCCGTCGCCGTCTTCGCGAGCGATTGCGAGCCCGGCAGGACAACCACACCGGCGCTTGCCAGGTGCGCCGCGATGGACTCGCCCCGGGAGTCACGCCCGACGGCGGTCAGCAGCCCGGCCTTCACGTCGAGCCGTCCGAGGCCGTAGGCGACGTTCGCAGGCGAGCCGCCGGGGTATTCGGTCTGCCCTTCGGGCGAGTTGACGATGTCGATGAGCGCTTCGCCGACCACGACGACGTCGAGCGGCTCGGACGCAAGGGGCGAGTGGTTCATGCGTTTCCTGTTCGTTGGTTGGTTGGTGAATTTCAGTGGCTATTGGTGATTTTCAAGGGCGCCGCCACGGAATGGCGTTCGACGAGGGGACATTCAAAGTATTCGGTACTGCCGTCACGCTCCGCGCCGGCCAGCAGCAGTTCGACAGCGCGGCGGCCCATCCCAAGGAAGGGCAATTCCAGCGTGGTCAGCCCGGGCCGCAAGTACGGGGCGAGCGTTTCCTGGTTGTCGAAACCCACCAGCGACACATCGTGCGGGATGGACAATCCGATCTGGGCCAGCGCTTGGTAGGCACCCCAGGCGGTGCGGTCATTGGCGCAGAAGATGGCGGTGGGTGGCTGCGGACCGGACATGAGTGCGAGGGCATTGTCGAAACCGCCCGATTCATGCCCGTCGCCGATGCGGTGGAGCCCGGGGTCGGGGTGTACGCCAGCCTCCTTGAGTGCCCGGAGATAGCCCGTATGGCGTCCGACGGCGGCGGGAAGCTCACCGTCCACCGCGCCGATGTTGATCATCGCGATACGCCGGTGGCCGGCGTCCAGCAGCCGTTTGGTGGCGGTGTAGCCACCCAGCTCCTCTTGCGGGGCGATGCTAGGAAAGCGCCCGGACCGGTCGCGCGAATTGAGCACGACGGCGGGCACCTCCGCCAGGACGTCCGGCACGTCAAGTACCCGGTGGTACATGGCGGCGTAGACCACTCCGGCCACCTTGTAGGACAGCATGGTCTCCAGCGAAGCGGCCTCGAGAGCTTTGTCACCGCCCGTGTTGACAGTCAGGAGGAGCAGCCCGGCCTCCCAAGCCCGGGCTTGGGCGCCCTCGATGATCTTGCCCGCGAATGGCGCTGTGGCCACGAAGTCGCCGACGAAGCCGATCATCCCGGCAACGCCGTCGCGGAGCACTTTGGCGTGGGCGTTGGTCCGGTACCCCAGTTCGTGGGCGGCAGCATGGACCCTGCGCCGGGTTTCCTCCGAAAACCTGGTTCCCGCGGCGTCGTTGAGCACCAGTGAAACCGTGGCCTGGGAAACACCGGCAGCGGCAGCGACGTCGTTCATCGTCGTGCCGGAGCGGCTGCCGGGGCGGGTCATGGGCTGGCCTGTCTGTTGGGGGCGCTGGTGGTGCTTGTCACAGGTTCCGCACGACTGGCTGGGCTTGACCTGGGACTGGGTTATACGAATTACCAGCCCGGAAAACTGTAGCTGTCATCACATCCGGCGTCAACGACCGGGCCGCGGACTAGAGTCAGAACATGCCCGCGAATTTACCTCCCGGCCTGCCGATCGTTCCCGACGGTGATTCCCCTGGCGGCCAGCGCATTTCCTCTCCGCTCCCTGGTACTGGCGGTGGGGTTGGCAACACCGTTCCATTCGAGTTGTCGCCGGAAGACTTCGAGGCCGCCGTCAGCGATGCCTTGCTCCTGATCCCGGACAAAGCGGCCCGGGCCATGGACAACGTGGCCATCTTCATCGAGGACGACTACATCCCGCAGCCTGGCGACGAGCCGGACACGGTACTCCTGGGCCTGTACGAGGGCGTGCCGTTGACAGAACGGGACTCTTGGTGGGATGCCGGTTCCCTCCCTGACCGGATCACTATTTTCCGGCAGCCGATCCTGGATATCTGCGGATCCCGCCAGGAGGTAATCGACGAGGTGGCCATCACCGTGATCCATGAGATCGCCCACCACTTCGGCATCGGCGACGACCGCTTGCACGAGCTCGGCTGGGGATAGCCTTGTAGGCATGGGGCACGATCACGACCACTCGCACGGCGTCACCGCAACCGGCAAGCATCGGAAGCGGCTGGTCGCCGTCCTGGCCATCACTCTCGGGGTAGTCCTCGTCCAGGTGGCGGGCGCCGTCGTCTCCGGTTCCCTGGCGCTGCTGGCTGACGCGGGCCACATGCTCTCCGACGCCGCTGGGGTCTTCATCGCGTTGCTTGCCGCCTGGATAGCCACCCGGCCGGCGAGTGATCAACGCACCTATGGGTACCAGCGTGCCGAGGTCCTGGCCGCACTGGCCAACGCCCTCATCCTGATCGTGATCTCAGTGGTGATCTTCATCGAGGCAATCCGCCGTTTCGGGGAGGCACCGGAAATCCGCACCGACGTCATGCTCTTTGCGGCCATCCTGGGTGCCGTGGCCAACCTGGTCTCGCTCCTGATCCTGCGTGGGGCGCAGAAGGAGAGCCTGAACGTCCGCGGGGCCTACCTTGAAGTCCTCGGCGACCTTTTGGGTTCGTTCGCGGTGATCGTCGCGGCGGTTGTCATCATGGTCACCGATTTCCGCGCGGCTGACCCCATCGCCTCCATCCTGATTTCGCTCATGATCCTGCCCCGGGCCTGGCACCTGCTGCGCGACGTGGTCGATGTCCTGCTGGAGGCCACGCCCAAGGGTGTCGAAGTCAAAATAATCCGCGAGCACATCCTCTCCGTTGAGGGCGTGGTGGCCGTTCACGATATCCACATCTGGACCATCACCTCGGGCGTTCCGGTCTTCTCGGCCCACGTGGTGGTTGAGGACCGGATCCTGGACGCCACCGGCGCCGACCGACTCTTGGACCAACTCGGTTCCTGCCTTGGCTCGCATTTCGACACCGAGCACTGCACCTTCCAACTGGAACCTGCCGGCCACTCGGCGCACGAAACCCACCAGCACGCTTAAAGCGTCGGGATCGTGGGCGCGGGCCGCTGGCTGCGTTCCGGAACGCAGCTTCCGGACCACGCCCACGGTCTCACCTAGATAGCCACCGTCCCCGCGGCACCGTCCACCGTGATCGTATGGCCTGAACTGATGCGGGACGTGGCATCCGGGACGCCCACGATTGCGGGAATCCCATACTCACGGGCCACGACGGCACCATGTGAGTTGGGGCCGCCCATCTCCATCACGAGTCCCCCGGCAGTCAGGAAGAGGGGCGTCCAGCCGGGATCCGTGGAGGGCGCCACCAGGATTTCTCCGGGTTCGAGATGCGCGCCCACCGGGTCCATGATCACCCTGGCCACTGCCGTCACCGTTCCCGCCGAAGCCGGGGTTCCCTGCAGCATGCCGTCCGGCACCGCGCCGCCCCGCGCTGCAGCCCCTGTCCCGCTGTTCAGGAAACCGGCGGGCAGGGCTTCCGGCTCGGTGCCGTCGGAGAGCAGCACGCGTGGCACGTGCCGGCGCTTGAGTTCAAGCTCGTAGGCCTCGCGCCGCTGCGCCACCAGATCGTGGAGATCCTTGCCGTCCAAGCCGAGGCGGGCGTCGTTGAAATCCAGGAAGAAGACGTCGCCGGCGTCATCGATGACTCCCGCGTCCGCCAAGGCCTCCCCTACTTCCGAAAGCTGGGCGCGGACCGCGGCGAAGCCACGCACGAGGTGGTACTTCGGAAGCTCACGGAGTCCCGCAAACATGCGTGTCCGTTCAAGGGCCATTTTCACGATCAAGGCGTGCAACGGACTCTTGGACCTCGCACGGGCCACCAGCACGGCGACCTGCTCCTCGGCGTCGTGGGCAGCATTTTCGAACTGTTTGTCCGGCGCCAAGCGGGGATCATCGAGGCGAAGGTAATTGACCAGGACTCCGATGATGTGGGTGGGGTCGTCGGACCAGCGAGGCATGCCCAGGTCGATTTCCGCGATGGCCCGGTGCCCGTAGTCGCGCAGGAACGAGGCCAATCCCGACTGCGCGACGACCGGCAGCCCGCCGTGGCGGTAGCGCTCCGCGAGCGCAGCGGGCTCGCCGCCGGTAAAGGCCTCAGCGGAAGCGGGATCTTCGCGGATGCTGCTCGAAAGCCGCCACAGGTCAAGGTCCATTTCAGTGGTGACGTTGTTGGGCAGGCCGCGGATGATGGTTTGGAGTTCACCCCAGGAGGCCTGTTCGCCGAGTATCTTGCGGACAACCCCGATCATCGCAAACCCGAGCGCTACCGGTGGCAGGATATTGGGCAGTATGGGGAACAATTCCTCGCCGAGTATGCGTTCGGCGTTGTCCAGCTTTTCACGGGGAGTGGCATTGGCGGGGACTTCATGCGTGGCCTTCAGGTTCTCGCCCAGCCGTTCCACCTTGTCGAGGGCAACGTCCGGCCGAAAGAGGGCGCGCAGCAGGATCCCAGGAAGGCGGAAGCGGAGCACGATCGGGGCAACGTGCCTGAGCAGCTTGAAGGGCGTCTTGCCGGTGACGGCGAAGCGCGGGTCCTCGAACAGGGCGCGCATGATGGCCGCCGAACGTGATTCCATGACGTCGAAGATCCTGGGCACGATGGCCCTCCCGGCCTTGCTTCGGAACACCGAAGTGAGGTCAAAATAGATCCGCTGCCCTGCCTCGTAGTAAGGCGAAGGCCCGTCCCGCGGTTCGGGAACCCGGAATCCCGCCGCGCCGGCTACCGAGGACCCCATGAGCCTGATACCCGCGAGGCCCATGGGAGTCAGGGGACGGGTGAGTCCTTGGGCGAGGCTGAAGCAAAGGTACGCATGCGGACCGGGAACTGCGGGTTGGCGGGTCATTTGCGGGTAGAGCGTGGTGATGGGGCGGGCCTGGGTGAGCCACAGTTTGCCGTCGCCATCGATGGCCCATTCGGTGTCCTGCGGTGCTCCGTAATGCTCCTCGACGCGCTGGCCGAGGACAGCGAGCGCCCTGATCTGGGAGTCGGCAAGGCAGGCATCCCCGGCGGTTCCGTCTTCTGCCCGCGCCGTCGCGTCGAGCCTTTCGGTCCCGCCTCCGGGAATGGAGCGAATCACCAGCTTCCGGTCGCCGATCCTTCGTTCCGTGATCCTGCCGGTGAGGGAATCCACCACAAAGTGGTCCGGATTCACCGCGCCGGAAACCACGGCCTCACCGAGCCCGGGATTGGCGTCGATCACTGCTTCGCGGCGCCGCCCGGTGACCGGATTGGCGGTGAACAACACACCTGCGGTCTCAGCATCCACCATCCGTTGGACGACGACGGCGAGCGTCACCGCGGCGTGGTCGATCCCGTTGCTTGCCCGGTAGCTGACCGCCCGGTCCGTCCACAGGGACGCCCAGCACTTCCGGACGGCCTGCAGCACGGCGTCGGCCCCCACGACGTTCAGGTAGGTGTCCTGCTGGCCGGCGAAACTCGCAAAGGGCAGGTCCTCGGCCGTGGCAGAGGACCTGACGGCCACCGGGACTTCCGGGCCCAGCGCGGAGTAGGCCGAGCGGACGGCGTCTTCAACGTCGGCCGGGATCCCGGCGTCGAGCACAGCTTCCCTGGCGCGGGTCGCGAGGGAAGCGAGCCCCTCAAGGTCACCGGATTCCACGGCCTCAAGGCCACGGAGAATGTCCGCGAGCGCCGACCCGGAGCCGGCATCGGGCTGAAGCGCGCGCCGGTATGCCTCGGTGGTCAGGCAAAACCCGGGCGGGACCGGAAGTCCCGCCCAGATCAGCTCGCCGAGATTGGCCGCCTTGCCGCCGACCTCTGGAAGCATGGTTGCCCGGATCCGGCGCAGCTCGACGATCAAGCGCGATGCCTCTCCGGGCTGTGCGTGCTTCACCATTGCTGTCCGCTTGCGTCCACCGGTCCTTGGGTTTGCCTGTTATGCGGCGAGCATCGGACCGAATTTGACCCGGTCCGCCAGCCTGGGGTCCTCGCGGTCGGGAACAACCAGCACGGGCCCTTTGGCATGGTGCAGGACTCCATCCGACGTCGATCCGAGGAGCATTCCTGCGAAGCCTCCCCGCCCGCGCGTGCCCAGCACCACAAGTTCGACGCTGCGGCTCATTTCCACGAGAACTTCCACGGGCGAACCGTCAAGGAGTTGGGTTTCCGCTGGAAGCTTGGGGAAGTGGCTCTTGAGCCACGCCAGGCCTGCGTCGAGCTGAACCCTGATGTCCTTGAAGAGTGCCTCCCGGTCCAGGGGTGCTGGAACCCACGCCAGGGAGCCGCTGTACTCGGGTACGGCGCAGATGACTCGCAGCTTGGCGCCCATGCGTTGGGCCTGCTCTGCGGCTTCCAGGACGGCAACACGGGCTTGTTCCGAGCCGTCCACGCCGACTGCGACCACATTCTCGATCACACGGGAGCCGACCTTCGCGCGCTCGGCCTTGATGTGCTTGTCCTCGGTAGTTTCACCCAATCGGTCCGCGCAGAAGAGCGGGACTGTCACGGTGGGGCACTTGGAGTGCGCCGGCAGGGCGCTGCTCACGGAGCCCAGGAGCCTGCCCACGAATCCGCCGCGTCCCCGGGTGCCGAAGACCAGGAGCTCGGCCGTTTCGGACAGATCGAGCAGCACGCCGGAGGCATCGCCGTTCTCCACCGAGCCATCGACGTCGATGGCGTAGCCGGAGACCTTCTCAAGGGCCTGCTTGACGATTGCTTCGGCGCCGTCCCGGATAACGGAGTCATCCACTGTTGCGTAGCCGCCGTCCAGGCCGGAAGCCGCGAAGATGGGCACGGAGTAGGCCGTCACTACATGCAGGGGAAGTTGCCTGCGTTCGGCCTCCCGGGCGGCCCAAATGAGGGCGCATTGGCCGTGTTCGCTGCCGTCAACTCCCACCACAATTCCGCCGGGCGCAATGGATGCTTCCTCTGCATTGCCTTCGGTCTCTGGTCGATGGTTCTCAGAGTGTTTGCCGTGCTGGTCCATGGGGCCTGCCTCCTCGCACTGCTGGCTGATGTTGCGGCTATTCTGCCAGAGGCCGCGCCCACAACGTGTTTCTCGCTTGACTGCCGTGAGTTGCGGTCTCCAATGCTCACTATTCTCGTTTGCAAGGGCCGAATCAAGCCGGAAGAAGCGTAGGTGGAAAGCCGCGCGGGGGCGTGGGAATCTGCCGAATCGGGGCGCGAAAAACGCATCGGCGGACATGCCGATGCCGGGGCTATCCACCACGTGATTTCTTCTGTAATGTTCGAGGCACTGGTGACCGGGGATCGTGTTTTTCAACACATCAACGGCCATCATTCGCGACCGCTTGGGGACCCGGACGCCACCCCGGTGTTGCCTTTGGCAACGCACCTTCAAAGAGGAGCCAAGCTGTGTCCACCATGCCTGCTGCGAGTACGGAACGCACCACCACCGTGGTCATCGGTGCCGGCATGCCCGGCCTTGCCGTGGCCAGCGAACTCAGCCGCTACGGCGTAGACGCCATCGTGGTGGACGGAATGCATGTCCCCGGACCTCTACTGCCGCTCAACACCGGCATCCTCCAGCGCTGCGACGCCGCCGATGCCGCATGCCTCCAGGAGCGCAGCGAAATCCTGCGGCACCTGCGCAATTACGCAGCCAGTCACGGGCTCGATGTGCGGAGCACCACGCGAGCCGTCCGCCTGGATCGCCTTGATCGCGTGGACGAAGCTGCCGTCGGGACCGTGATTTCCGGATCGGTAGCTTCCGGCTCCGGGCTTTCCAGCCCCGCCGGACCGGATCTGGCAGCACCAGGCGTGGCTTCCTCGGGCGTAGCCTCGTACCAGTGGGTCGTCCACACCGCCAACGGAGTTCTCTTGGCCGACCACGTCGTTGTCACCCGCTGTGGACAGAGCCAATTGCGGCGGATTCTTGCCGAGCTCGGCATCGCCATCGGCCAGAACCTTGTCGCAGCCATGCGGGCGATTGGAATGTATCTGGTTGGCGTCGGCGAACTTGCCACACCCACACCAAAGGAAGTCCTCCGCCAAGCCAAGGTGGTGGGCCAGGCGATTTCCGCCAAGGTCTACCCGGACAGCGTCCACGGGGCCCTCACGGGTACTTTTGCAGCAATTCCTGCCTCGGCCTAGGGTTTGAGCGGACCTCCTACGAGTCCTCGTCGTTCCCGGAACTATCAGGGTCGCTGGAATCATCAGCATCCCCGGAATCCCCGCCTGCCAGCCGACGTCGTGCGGTGATGCCCAGGAAGACCAGCAGGCCCGCGGCCACCACCGCGAAGACCACAATGCTCCACGGGAACGGCTGGGAGGCATCGGGCACCTTTTCCGGCGTAGCGGTCGAACCAGGCGCGGCAGTGCCGGCGGTGGGCACCTCCGCAGATGGTGCGGTGCTCGCGGAGCCGCTTCCCGCCGTCGTACTTCCTGCTTTGGCAGTGAACGTAAAGGTGCCTTCGATGGGGTGCGAATCCGAACTGACAACTCGCCAGATGACGGTGAATGCGCCGGCAGGCGCGCCAGGCCTCAGCTTCTGCGACACCACGGCGTCCACAATCTCGACGGAACCATCTGCCCAGTTCTGGCCTGAGGCGTCGTTCACCCGGATCTGTGAGCCGAGCAGGAGCGGCCGGTTGTTGAACGTGATGGACACGGAGTCCGGGACGCTGGCAACCGTTGAGCCGTTGGCCGGTGACGTTGACTCGGCGACGTCGTGCGCGAAGGCTGGGGCCGCTGAGAACAGGGCGGCAGAGATCAGAACCGCTGTGAAAGCGACGACGACGGCCAGCAGCTGGCGGATAGGGCGCATGAGCGAGTGACTCCCTTGGTGTTGGATTCCTTACAGACTAGGCGAATTCGCGGGAGGGCCGAAGCTGCGGGCATAGGATTTGAGAGCACACTTCCCCGATCCCCGGAGACTTCCATGCTCAAGCAGGGCTCAGCCATCGACCGCTACTTCAAGATTTCGGAACGCGGATCCAACTACTCGCGAGAAATCCGAGGCGGCTTCGCGACGTTCTTTGCCATGAGCTACATCGTGGTCCTCAATCCTTTGATCCTTTCCGGGGCGGACTCGAGTGGAACTTCCCTTGGCTTTGCCGCCGTCGCCGCCACTACGGCCTTCGTAGCCGGCATCCTGACGATCCTCATGGGAGCCTGGGCCAAGCACCCCTTCGCCGTTGCTACCGGGCTGGGCGTCAACGCCTTCGTGGCAGTCACGATTGCGTCGCACCCCGGCCTGACGTGGCCGGACATGATGGGCCTGGTGATGATTTCGGGCCTGACCATGCTGATCCTGGTGCTCACCGGTTTCCGGACCGCGGTCTTCAAAGCCGTACCTGAGGCCCTGAAGACCGCGATCGTGGTGGGCATCGGCCTCTTCATCGCCCTGATCGGCCTGGTCAATGCCGGCTTCGTACGCCGTATCCCGGACGCCGCGGGCACCACGGTCCCGCTGGGCCTGGGCGTCGACGGGAAGCTGCTTGGCTGGCCCACCCTGGTGTTCGTCGTGGGCCTCATCCTGACCATCGCCCTGGTGGTCCGCAAGGTGCGTGGCGCCATCCTGATCGGCATCATCGTCTCCACGGCCCTCGCGGCCGTCCTGGAGTTCACCCTGCACATCGGTCCGAGTTTCGACGGCAAGACCTACAACCCGCGTGGATGGTCCCTGGTTGCGCCCAAGCTCTCAGAGTGGGCCGCTCCGGACTTGTCCCTCATCGGCAAGGCGAACCCGCTCGGCGCGTTCCAGCACCTTGGCATCATCGCCGCCACGCTGTTGGCATTCGTGATCCTGCTCAGCATCTTCTTCGACGCCATGGGCACCATGGTGGGCCTGGCCAGGGAAGCAGGAAACATCGACAAGCATGGAAACATCCCCAACGTGGACCGTGTCCTGCAAGTGGACGCGCTCGGGGCGATCATCGGAGGCGGCTCGTCCGTGTCCTCCAACCAGATCTTCGTGGAATCCGGCGCCGGCATCGGCGAAGGTGCCCGCACCGGCCTCGCGTCGATTGTGACCGGCCTGCTGTTCCTGGTGGCCATGTTCTTCACCCCGCTCATCAACCTGGTCCCGTTCGAGGCCGTCGCCCCCGCCCTGGTGGTGGTGGGTTTCATGATGGTGTCCCAGGTGGGCAAGATCCACTGGCAGGACTGGGGTGTCGGCATTCCTGCGTTCCTGACCATGGCCCTCATGCCGTTCACCTACTCGATCGCCAACGGCCTGGGAGCCGGGTTCATTTCCTTCGCACTGATCCGCACGTTCCAGGGCCGGGCCCGCGAAGTCCATCCGCTCATGTGGGCCGTGGCCGCGGCATTCCTGCTGTTCTTCGGGATCGGTCCCGTCGAGGAAATCCTGGGCGTCAAGTAGGCCTTTCCGGAATACCGGACACCCTCCGCCTGCGAGCGGTGTTTTTGGGTGCCGTCATGCGCTGAGCTTGAATCATGGAGATTTCCCCCGCTGTTGCCGATGTCCGCCCGACGCCGTGGACTGGTCGCTTCGACGGCGACGGCGATGGGCACCGCCGCTGGTGGCAGGCCGTGGTGCCCCACACTCCCGATGTAGCCGCCCCAGGCGGGACGGAAGCGGGCTCCCGGCCCGCCGTCGTCGTGGGCTTCCGCAGCGACGAAGGCGTACGGCGCAACAAGGGCCGTATTGGCGCGGCCGCCGCGCCGGAGGCAATCCGCCAAGCTTTGGGCCCGATGGCTTTCCATCTGGACAGGGACGTGTTCGACGCGGGCGACGTCGTGGTGGAGGACGGCTCGCTGGAGGCGGGCCAGGAGCGCGCGGGCCGCGTGATTTCGGAATTGCTCGACGCCGGCAATCTCACCGTTCTGCTCGGCGGCGGGCACGAAACTGCTTTCGCCAGCTACCTGGGCGTGGCCGGCTCTGAGGCTGTGGCAAGCGGCAAGCGCCTCGGAGTCCTGAACCTGGACGCGCACTTCGACCTGCGGGACGAGCCTGTGCCGAGCTCGGGCACGCCGTTCCTGCAGATGGCTCGAGCGGAAGCCGCCGCGGGCCGCGAACTGAACTACGCCGTCGTCGGCATCTCCGAGCCCAACAACACACGCACCCTCTTCGACACGGCGGACCGGCTGGGCGTGAAGTACCTACTGGATGAGGACTGCTCCCCGGAGGCCGTGCAGGAATTCGTGGCTTCGTTTTTGGACGGGGTGGATGTGGCGTACCTGACGATCGACCTGGACGTGCTCCCGGCGTCGGTGGCTCCCGGAGTGAGCGCCCCCGCAGCGTATGGCGTGCCGCTGCCCGTCATCAGCGCGGTGTGCAAGCATCTTGGCGCGAGCGGGAAACTCCTGCACCTGGACGTTGCCGAGCTCAACCCGGAGTTCGATATCGACTCGCGGACCGCCAAGGTGGCCGCGCGCTTGGTGAACACGCTGCTGGGCAGAGCCCTCCCGTAGAGCCCTCCCTGACAGCGTCGCGGGCACCCAACTAACTCGCAGTAGTTGTCGTTTTGAGGCTTGAAAACGACATTAAGTGCGAGCTAGTTGGGCCGGGGCGGGGCCTTGGGTCCTGGCCTGGCGCTGGGGCGGGCGGCTATGCGACGGCCCGGAGCCTGACTGCCATGAACTGACGGCCGGGGAGCTCCAGCCGGAACCGTCCTTCCACGGTATCGGGCAAGGTTTCAATGGTCATGTTCCAGGTGTCGATGATGTCCACCTCGTGTACGCGGCCGGCCGGCATTACGAAGTTCCGGTACGTGGGCTGGTTGAAACCGAAATAGCTGAGCTCGTACTCGTGCCGGATGCCGGCGGTCGGGACGTCCCAGGCGCTGGGTAGCGGCTCGAGGAATCCGCCTGGGGTCTGCTCAAGAATGCGGCGCAGGAAGGCGATCCGATCCGGGCTGCTGCCATGGAATTCGCCGCCCTTGGCCCACCACAGCACGTCCGCCGGGTGCATGTACGTTTCACCGTGGCCCACGTAGCCGCCCCGCACGGCCCCTTCCCAGAACCGCCGGGTCATTTCCTCTCCGGTGATGTTGCCCCAGCCCTGGTCGATATTGCCCTCGTAGGCGCACTCGTCGATGACCACCGGTTTCTGCCAGCGGTGCCGCCATTCCCCGGTGAATTCGGCCGTCTTGTGCACGTCCTGGCGTTGGATGCTGCTGTGCGTGATCCACGGCCGGGAGTAGTCGTAGAACGCATGGCAATTGTGGATGGACAGCAGGTGACCGTTGGGATCATTGGCCTGGACGATGCCGGCGAAACGCTCCCAGTCCTCGGTGGTCTTGCGGAACAACAGATCGTACTCGTTGGCCAGGGACCACCAGATGTTCCGGTGCGAAGCCAGCCGGGCTACGACGTACTTCAGGTAGCGGTCATCCTGGCCCGGGCTCAGCGTGGAGAAACCCCAACGGTCATAGGCATGGAACAGGATCAGATCCGCTTCGATACCGAGCTCTTCCAGCTGCCCGATCCTGTGTTCCAAATGCCGGTAGAACTCCGGGTTGGGCCGCTCATAGTCGAAGCCGGTAGCGAGCGATCCTTCGAATGGGTAGAACTCCGGTTCGTTCTCGTTGAACAGGTAGGACTTCGGAAAAACGCACATGCGCATCTTGTTGAACGGACCAGCCGCCAAAGTATCCAGGGTCTGCTTCTCCAGCGCGTTGCCCTGATGCGTCCACGCGTAGGACGTAGTGCCGATGGGCAGGTACGGGGTGCCGTCTTCGTAGGCGAAGTGGAAGGTCGTGGCCACCCGGACCACGCCCTTCGCCCCCGCAGCCGCCTCGCCGGCCGTGAACCCGCCGGCGACCCCGTCCAGCGAGCGTGCGTTGCTGGTGGTGGTGAACGACCACTCCCCCGCCTCCGGCACCAACAACCGCACCCTGTATACGCCGTCGCCGTCGTAGAAACCCGGCACACTGAGCGTGTCGCCGGATGGAGAAGTGAACACGGCCCGGAGTTCAACGTCGGTGAACGGGTTGCCGTGAGAGGGACCGGCGAGGGTGAGCTCGAAGCGCTCCCGGGCGGCCGCCGCCGCCGGGTATGCGGCTACCGCACTTCCGCGCACCACCGAGCCAGGCTCATAGTCTCCCGCCGGGGCGGGAAGATCAGCCGCCGCCTCAGCGGCGCGCTGGGCTACAAGATCCTCGGGTTCCAACTCGCCGAGGAGGCGCAGGATCTCCTCCACCTCCTCTGTCTTCCCCTGCAGGGCGTCTTCGGTGCCCAGGATGGTGCCTACCTCGTGGAAGTAGAGCGTGTGCAGCGCCGGGCTGCTAACAAGCGTAGGGACCCGTTCGCTCAGGATGCGGTTGCCTTCGGCGTGCCGCATCACGAAGTACAGGGGGCTTTCAGCGGTGAACGTGGTCATCTTTGCCTTCTCGTTTCAGGGTTTCGGGACGGGACGGCAGCGCGTGTGCCGCTCAGTGCCGACAATGCGGAGCCGATGTCTTCCTTGATAGGCGCTGGAGTGAAGATCAGCCCCTGATTCAGTGATGTCTGGCGGTACCAGACGGTGTCCTTGCGGAATTGGGCGGCCGCGACGGGATCGTGCGCGTCGATGGCCCGCCAGACCGCCGTGTAGGCCTCGGGATCGTCCATGATGGCGGACAGCGGCGAGTCCAGGGACACGGCACCGGGCACCGCGGCAGGCCCGGCGTCGGGAACAGTCCAGGCGTACCGACCGGATCCCACCTCGAACTCTTCGGATCCGTCCGGCAAAGAAACGACGGCGGTGGTCCCGGGAGGCACGACGGCTTCCACCAGGATTCGCTCGCCGGAACGCTTCCAAGCCACGCTGGCCAGCCCGTAAGGCGTCTCGTGTGAGGTGCCGGCATGCTGCAGGCTGTGGAGCGGACGCGGGGCGATGTGCTGTTTCCGGTAGCCGGGCTCCGCGGGAGCCAGGCCCGCAACGGTCCGGTGCATCCAGTCGGCAATGGCGCCGAGCGCGTAGTGGTTGAAGGAGGTCATTTCGCCGGGGTTGACGCTGCCGTCCTCCAGGATGGAGTCCCAGCGTTCCCAGATGGTGGTGGCGCCCTGGGTGACCGGGTAAAGCCAGGAGGGGCATTCGGTCTGGGTGAGCAAGCGCTCCGCAGCCTCCAGATGCCCGGTGACGGTCAGTGCGTCAGCGACGAGGGGCGTGCCGACAAAGCCGGTGGCGATCCTGTAGCCGCCCAGCCGGGCGAGTTCTGCGAGCCGGTCGCCAAGTGCCTGGCGCTGGACGGGATCCGTGCTGATCCCGAACATGAGTGCCAGCGAGTAGGCCGTCTGCGCATCGGAAACCATGCGGCCGGAGGGCGTGACGTATTCGGTCAGGAACGCTTTGCGCACGTCTTCGGCGAGGGTCGAGTATTTGCCGTGGTCATCGTCGGCGCCCAGCACGGCCGCGGCCTTGGCCGTGAGGTCGAGGGAACGGAAAAGGTAGGCACTGGCCACGATGTCGCCATGCGTGCGGGCGGCGCCGGGCTTGTCCGGCGGTGCTGCCGGGTCCAGCCAGTCACCCAGCTGCATTTGGCCCTGCCACAACCCCGAACTGTCCCGGACGCGGAGCAACGCATCGGCCCAATCGCACATGCTTGGGTACTGCCGGCCCAGCAATCCCCGGTCACCGAAGCGTTCATAGAGCACCCACGGAACCACGGTGGCGGCGTCACCCCAGGCGGCCACCGGCGATTCCAGCATGCCGAGCACCGCCGGAACGACAATAGGCACCACGCCGTTGCGGTGGCTTTGCTCGATGGCGAGATCCTGCAGCCAGGAACTGAGGAACCCCAAGGAGTCGTAGAGGTAGCTGGCCGTGGGGCTGAACACCTGGATGTCTCCGGTCCAGCCAAGCCGCTCGTCCCGCTGAGGGCAGTCGGTGGGCAGCGCCAGGAAGTTGCCGCGCATTCCCCACAGGGCGTTCTCGTGCAGCCGGTTCAGCATTGCGTCCGAGCATTCGAACCAGCCGGTGCGTCGCATGTCGTTGTGGATGACGACGGCGGTGATCGCCACCGGGTCCAGCTCGCCTGGCCAGTTGTCTACTTGGGCGTAACGGAACCCGTGGAACGTGAAGCGGGGCTCCCATTCTTCTTCAGCGGCGCCATTTTGCCCGGCGCCGCCGCCGGCCAGCGTATAGCTGTCGGTAGCGGAGGCCAGGCGAAGCGGACGAAGGGACAGTTCACCACCCTCCAGGACCTCAGCATGGCGGAGTGTGATTCGATGTCCTGCATCGCCGCTTACCCGGATCCGCAGGCGTCCCACCAGGTTCTGGCCGAAGTCCAGGACGGTGGCGCCCGAAGGCGTGGTCAGGACTTCCCTGACAGGCAGTTCTTCGATCCGACGGACCGGAGGCGCCACGGCGGGAGTTGCTTCCGCCCATGACGTGGAGTCCACGGAAGCGGGAAGCCAGTGCGAATCGTCGAAGCCCGGCGATGACCAGCCGGCCTCCATGCGCCGCGCATCGAAGGCTTCCCCCGCGTAGATGCCGCTGGAAACGAGTGGGCCCTCCGTGGTGCCCCGCCAGTCCGGACCGCTGGCCACGGTTTGCCGTGTACCGTCAGCGTATTCAAGACGCAGTTCCACTTTGACGGCTGGCTGCTCGCCGTAGAACGGTCTGGCGAAGCCGTGGAAACCATACTTTTCCGCGTACCAGCCCCCCGCGAGCCACACACCGATGGCGTTGGCCCCCGCTTGGAGGAGCGCGGTGACGTCGGTGGTTTCGTGGTTGAGCCGGTCAGCGTAGGCTGTCCAACCCGGTTTGAGCACGTGGTCATCCACTTCTGTGCCGTTGATTTCGGCCTGGTAGACGCCGTGCGCGGTGGCGAACAGGGTGGCTTTGGCCAAGCCCTGGCCTACCGTGAATTCGTACCGCAACTGGCCAGGCTGTCCAAGCGGGATTTCCGTTCCAGTGGGGGCGGGCAGACCGATGGCCTCGGCCTGCCACGGCCCTTCAAGGTAACCGCCCACCAAGGTCAAGGGTGCGTTCCAAGCGGTGGTGCCGCCGTCGTTCCCCGAGACGCGCACCTCGACTGCCACCTGCTCCCCAGCGGCGATGGCCGCAAAAGGCCACTCCACCAGCACCGAATCAGGGCCTTCGCGCACTGCCGACTCGACAGTCCCCTCACGGGTCAGCCGGAGTTCAGCACGAATCTGCTGCCAATCCGTGCTCTCCGTGGCGACGACCCAACTGAGCCGGGGCCGCGGATTGGCCACGAAGGCGGTATCAGTCCGGTACTCAGCGCTGAACCGGCTGACAGAAGTCTGGCGGAGACCCGCTGGCTGCGGTGCCACGGAAGTTGATGTCACGGAAGGGCCTTTCGGAAGAACGTGGGTGGGCGGGCGCTGGAGTTCCTAGTGTGGTTCGCGGCCTTCACTACGGAACCAGTCGAACGTGACCGTACCGCGGCTCGCGAAGACGCCGGCAACCCGTCCCGTAAAGGAGGCCGCGGTTTCCGCCGAGAGGTACCGGCCGTCCAGTTCGGCCAAGGTGACCAGTTCGCCGTCGACGACCGCCTGGAGGGCGATGGTGTCCGAGCTCAGATGCCCGAAGCCCACACCCGAATCCGGCTGGAGGGTTTCGATGCGAAGTTCCAGCGGCCCCGGAGGAACCTGCCGCGTCCAGCTCTGTTCGATCGAGGAAATCCTGGCCCTTGCCGTGAGGGTAGTCCCGTTCAGTTCGATCGAATAGTGGTGCGCCTCGTCATAACGGACGGCGAGTCCACCGGCGTTCCCCTTCCCGGCAAGAGGGTCAAGTTCCTCGGGAGATCCCGTGTCCACCAGCGCAGAGATAGTCTCCACCTGGTAGCGCTGGCGGCGCCCCAGGAAGGAAGGCCGGGAATCGTCCAGGCTGGTGCCGTCGCTGACAAGGGTGAGGCGCCCGGGGTTCTTCTCCACGGAGGCGAACGTGCCGGGGAATCGCCGCACGGCGATCCAGCCGCCGTCGAGCTCGGCGTCCGCAAAGTTGTCCTCGAACTCGCCGCCGCCGGGGCGCGGATTGAGGATCACCGCTTCGACGACGGGCCAGCCGTCCTCCCACGTGACCGGGGTGATGAAGGTTTCCCTGCCCAAGGCGGAGAAGGCCCGGGTCATGCCCTTGGGCCGCATTCCCAACAGCACCATGGCCCAGCCGCCGTCGGGTGTTTGCACGACGTCGCCGTGGCCGGTGTTCTGGATGGGCCGCTCGGTGCTGCGGGCGCTCAAGATGGGGTTGGCCGGGTTGCCCTCGAAAGGACCGGCCGGCGACGTTCCACGGGAAATGCTGACGCTGTGTCCGCGCTCGGTGCCGCCTTCGGCGATCATGAGGTACCAGTAGTCGCCATTCCGGTACAGGTGAGGTGCTTCGGGGAACATGAGGCCGGTGCCGGACCACACGCTCCGGGGTTCCTCAAGTGCCTTGCCCGCTTCCAAATCCACGCGAAGCTGGAGGATGCCGCCGTGCTCGCCGATGTTCCCGGTGACTGTGTCGAGTCCCGAATACGTCATGTAGGCGGTGCCGTCCTCGTCCCAGGCAAGATCCTGGTCGATCCCGATGGCGCCCGCAATGACGAGTCCGTCGCTCCACGGACCGACAGGATCCTTGGCAGTGAACACCAGGGTCCCCCGTGCCATGGCATCGGTGACGGCGACGTAGAACAGGCCGTCGTGGAAACGGATGGTGGGCGCCCAAGCGCCGCCAAGGGTGGGCACGTCCCTTGAGTCGAGCTGCCCTTCCCGGTCCACCACATGGCCGATCCGGTCCCAGTTGACCAGGTCGGTGCTGTGGTAGATCGGAATGCCGGGGAGGTATTCGAACGTGGAGGTGGCCAGATAGTAGTCCTCGCCGACCTTGACGATGCTGGGATCGGGGTTGAAGCCCGGAATCAGCGGGTTAGGGAAGTTCATGCAGCGCCGTCCTGGTTTGAGTCGGTCTGGGTTTCTTCGGTCAGGGTGAGGGCGGTTTCGAGCGGTAGCTCGTTGACTGAGGTGCCGATCCGCAGGCGGTAGTCCCCGGGTTCGTAGCTCCAGCCGTTGTCCCAGTAGGCCAGCAGCCGGGTAGGCACATTCAGGGTTGCGGTGACGGTTTCGCCGGGTCCGGCCCACACGGGCGCGGAGGCGACGAGCCAGCGCACGGGACGGTCCACGACGGAGCCGGGCCGTTCGGCGTAGACCTGCACCACTTGCTTGCCGGGCCGGTCGCCGGTGTTGGACAGGGTCACGGTGAGGGGAACGACGGCGCCGGGTACCGCGGTGCCGGGGGCCTCGGCTGAGTCGAGGGTCCAGTGGGTGTAGCCGAGCCCGTGCCCGAACTCATACGCCGGCGTGACACCGGCTTTGAGCCAGGCGCGGTAGCCGATGTGGATGCCTTCGGTGTATTCCAGTTTTCCGTCGGCGTCCGGGGTGGTGTTGATGACCGGAACGTCCTCCTGGGTCGCGGGCCAGGTGGTCGGAAGCCGGCCGCCGGGCTCGGCCTCGCCAACCAGGATGTCGGCGAGGGCGGTGCCGAATTCCTGCCCGCCGAAGTACCCGATCAGGATGCCCGCTACTTCGTGGCGCCAGGGCAGCAGCACCGGGGACCCGGA
>NZ_JBFRGF010000022.1:0-81433 GCF_052115205.1 Arthrobacter sp. 2RAF6
TCGGGGGTCATGCGGGTAGGGGAGTTCGCCATGAACTCGGCGAAGTAGTCCAGGACGCGGGCCTGGTTGACGATGAGGTGCGGGAATTCGCTGATGTTACCCGTTGGATCGTCGAGGGCGCGGGCGGTCCGGATGATGCGTGACGGATCCGCGGGGTCCGGCTTCCAGAACGCCATCTCCGTGATGCGGTACGCCTCGGCAATGATCCGCTCGGCGAATCCGAAGGCCTGGAAGGTCTCCACGCTCCGGGCCTGGATCCCGTCGGCCTGGCCGATCGCGAGCCTCCCGCCGCGGCGCTCCACGATCCGGGTTGTGACGCCCGGGAACTGGGACAGCTGCGCGGCGGCGAGCATTCCGGCGGGCCCGCTGCCGACAATGAGCACGTCGACCTCGTCAGGAAGATCCGCGGGCCGGTCGATCCCGACGCCGGCAGTCGGCTGGACTCGCGGGTCACCGGATACGTAACCGTGGTGGTGGAACTGCACGGGCTTTCCTCACTTCTTTGTGTGGTTGTTCAAATATAGAACTGTGAATTCTCTATTTGAACTCTGAATTGGATTCCAACTGTACGGCAGGGGTGACATGGCTACAAGGTCACGGCACTGAAAACCGGGGGTTGACGTCCCGAAACTCCCGGGTCATAGTTATCGTATACGATTTCGTACTCGATGAGGAGTAAATCTTGGAACAGGTCACCGACCACATCCTGGCCGCGGCCCGCAAGGTCATCGCGGTGCATATCAACTACCCCAGCCGGGCGGCCCAGCGCGGCCGTACGCCGGAGCAGCCGTCGTACTTCCTGAAGCCATCGTCGTCCCTTGCGCTCAGTGGCTCGACGGTAGAGCGTCCGGCCGGCTGTGAACTCCTCGGATACGAGGGCGAGATCGCGCTGGTCATCGGCAAGCCGGCCCGCCGCGTAGGTATAGAAGACGCCTGGAGCCACGTCGAGTGGGTGACCGCCAGCAACGACCTCGGCGTCTACGACCTCCGCTACGCGGACAAGGGCTCCAACCTCCGGTCCAAGGGCGGCGACGGCTTCACCCCGGTGGGCCCGGCGCTCATCCCGGCCGCCGATGTCGACCCCTCCCGGCTGCGCATCCGCGCCTGGCACAACGGCGAACTCGTCCAGGACGACACCACCGAAGACCTGCTGTTCCCCTTCGCGCGGCTCGTTGCCGATCTCTCCCAGCTCCTGACGCTAGAAACCGGCGACATGATCCTGACCGGCACCCCGGCCGGCGCCTCCGTCGCCCAGCCAGGCGACGTCGTCGAGGTTGAAGTGACCGGAGGCGGGCTCAGCTCGGGTCGTCTCACCACCACCGTGACCGAGGGTACGACGGCGTTCGCGGACTTCGGTGCCCGGCCCAAGACCGATGACACCCAGCGGGAGGAAGCATACGGTTCCCGCGAAGCGGCCGGCCTGACCGCCGTCGCGCCCGTACTCACGCCCGAGCTGAAGAAGAAACTCGAGTCCGTCGCGACCGCCACCTTGTCCAGCCAGTTGCGCAAGCGCGGGCTGAACAACGTGAGCATCGACGGACTGCAGGCCACCCGCCCGGACCGCCGCGTCGTCGGGGTCGCCCGGACCCTGCGCTATGTGCCCAACCGGGAGGACTTGTTCAAGACCCACGGCGGCGGCTTCAACGCGCAGAAACGCGCCATTGACTCCGTCAACGAGGGCGAGATCCTGGTCATGGAAGCCCGCGGCGAAAAGGGCACCGGGACGGTGGGGGACATCCTGGCGTTGCGTGCCCAGATGCGCGGTGCGGCGGCCATCATCACCGACGGCGGCGTCCGCGACTATTCCGCGGTGGCAGGACTGGACATGCCCACCTACTTCGCCAACCCGCACCCCGCCGTGCTGGGCCGGCGCCACATCCCGTGGGACACGGACATCACCATCGCCTGCGGAGGGGCCACGGTCCAGCCCGGGGACATCATCGTGGCCGACTCGGACGGCATCCTGGTGATCCCGCCGGCCATCGCCGAAGAACTCGCGGATGAGTGCATCGAGCAGGAGAAGGAAGAATCCTTCATCTTCGAAATGGTCAAGCAGGGCAACAGCGTGGACGGTTTGTATCCGATGAACGCGCAGTGGCGTGCCCGATACGAGCAGTGGGAAGGAGCCCAAGGTGACTGAAACCGCCGTCGGGAGCAAATCCGAGCAGGCCTATACGGCCGTGAAGGCTCGCATCGTGGAGGGCACCTACACGCCGGGTTACCGGCTGGTGCTGGCCAAGATCGCCGAGGACCTCGGTGTGAGCGTGGTTCCGGTCCGGGAGGCGATCCGCCGCCTGGAGGCCGAAGGGCTCGTGAAGTTCGAGCGCAACGTCGGCGCCACCGTGTCCGGAATCGACCCGACCGAGTACCTGTACACGATGCAGACCCTGAGCATCATCGAGGGCGCGGCGACGGCGTTGTCCGCACCGCTGATCGGCGCCGTGGACATTGCCCGGGCCCGTGCGGTGAACGCCGAGATGCGCGACTGCCTGGAGCATTTCGACCCGGTCCGCTTCACGGCGCTGAACCAGGATTTCCACAGCGTGCTCTTTGAACACTGTCCCAATCCGCACATCCTGGACCTCGTGCACCGGGGCTGGAACCGGCTCGCCTCGATCAGGGCCTCGACGTTCCGCTTCGTCCCCGGCCGTGCGCAGGAATCCGTCAAGGAGCACGAGGCCCTGCTTCAGCTCATTGAAAGCAACGCCGACGCCGACACCATCGAACAAGCCGCCCGCCGCCACCGCAGCGCCACGCTCGACGCGTACCTCGCACAAAGCAACGCGGGGTCACTTAGCGCCCATTAAACGGCCCAACATGGGCTGTAAGTGACCCCGCGTTGCAACTAGTAAAGGAAAAGTAATGACGTTCACTGCACCAGAAACCACCACCCATTACGTCCCGAAGGACCTTCCCACCCACATCCAGCACTTCATCAACGGCCGGTTCGTGGACTCGGTCAGCGGGAAGACCTTCGACGTCCTGGACCCGGTCTCCAACGGTAACTACGCCACCGCCGCGGCCGGGCAGAAGGAAGACATCGACCTTGCCGTCGCCGCGGCCCGCGAGGCGTTCGTTAACGGTCCGTGGCCGAAGATGAAGCCGCGCGAACGTGCCCGCGTGCTGAACAGGATCGCCGACGCCGTCGAAGCCCAGGAAGAGCGCCTCGCCGAGCTCGAAACCTTCGATACAGGCCTGCCGATCACCCAGGCCAAGGGCCAGGCGTTGCGTGCGGCGGAGAACTTCCGCTTCTTCGCGGACCTGATCGTGGCCCAGTTCGACGACGCCATGAAGGTCCCGGGTTCGCAGATCAATTACGTGAACCGCAAGCCGATCGGCGTCGCGGGCCTGATCACCCCCTGGAACACCCCGTTCATGCTTGAGTCCTGGAAACTCGCCCCAGCCCTGGCCACCGGCAACACCGTGGTCCTCAAGCCTGCCGAGTTCACCCCGCTCTCGGCCTCCCTCTGGGCGCAGATCTTCAAGGACGCCGGCCTGCCGGACGGCGTGTTCAACCTGGTCAACGGCCTCGGCGAGGAAGCCGGCGACGCCCTTGTGAAGCACCCGGACGTGCCGCTGATCTCCTTCACCGGCGAGACCACCACGGGCCAGACGATCTTCCGCAACGCCGCCGCAAACCTCAAGGGCCTGTCCATGGAGCTGGGCGGCAAGTCGCCGTGCGTCGTATTCGCCGACGCCGACCTCGAGGCCGCGATCGACTCGGCCCTGTTCGGGGTCTTCTCCCTCAACGGGGAACGCTGCACCGCCGGCTCGCGCATCCTCGTCGAACGCGCCATCTACGACGAGTTCTGCGAAAAGTACGCGGCCCGCGCGAAGAAGATCGTCGTCGGCGACCCGCACGACCCCAAGACCCAGGTCGGCGCCCTCGTCCACCCCGAGCACTACGAAAAAGTGGCCTCGTACGTGGAGATCGGCAAGACCGAAGGCCGGCTGCTGGCCGGCGGCGGACGCCCTGAACACCTGCCCGCAGGGAATTACATCGCGCCGACCGTGTTCGCCGACGTCGCGCCCGACGCGCGGATCTTCCAGGAGGAAATCTTCGGACCCGTCGTCGCGATCACCCCCTTCGAGAACGACGACGAAGCCCTCGCCCTCGCGAACAACACCAAATACGGCCTGGCGGCCTACATCTGGACCCAGAACCTCACCCGCGCCCACAACTTCGCCCAGAACGTCGAGGCCGGCATGGTGTGGCTCAACAGCCACAATGTCCGCGACCTCCGCACCCCCTTCGGCGGCGTCAAGGCTTCCGGCCTGGGCCACGAAGGCGGCTACCGCTCCATCGATTTCTACACCGACCAGCAGGCCGTGCACATCACCCTCGGCGCTGTCCACACCCCCAAATTCGGCGCCTAGGCCCGGGTAGCCCAACTAGCCCGCACTTGTTGTCGTTTCGAGGCTCCAAAACGACACTTACTGCGAGTCAGTTGGGTACCGAGCACCAAAGACCCCCTTTCAAAGAAGAGAGAACCCCATGACCAACTTCGTCCCCACCCCCACCGTCCCCGCGCCGGATATCGTCCGCTGCGCCTACCTCGAACTCGTGGTCACGGACCTCGCCAAGTCCCGCGAGTTCTACGTGGACCTACTCGGCCTGCACGTCACCGAGGAAGACGAGGACACCATCTACCTGCGTTCCTTCGAGGAGTTCATCCACCACAACCTCGTCCTGCGCAAGGGACCTGTCGCCGCAGCAGCCGCATTCGCCTACCGGGTGAAGTCCCCGGCCGAGGTCGACGCCGCCGAGGCCTACTACCGGGAGCTCGGCTGCCGGGTTGAGCGCCGCAAAGACGGCTTCACCAAGGGGGTCGGCGACTCCGTCCGCGTCGAGGACCCGTTGGGCTTCCCCTACGAGTTCTTCTACGACGTCGAACACGTCGAACGCCTCACCCAGCGCTACGACCTGTACTCGGCCGGCGAACTGGTCCGCCTGGACCACTTCAACCAGGTCACCCCCGACGTTCCCCGGGGCCGGAAGTACCTCGAGGACCTCGGCTTCCGCGTCTCGGAAGACATCAAGGATTCCGACGGCGTCACCTACGCCGCGTGGATGCACCGCAAGCAGACCGTGCACGACACCGCCCTGACCGGCGGCAACGGACCGCGCCTGCACCACATCGCGTTCTCGACGCATGAGAAGCACAACATCATCCAGATCTGCGACAAGATGGGCGCCCTGCGCATCAGCGACCGGATCGAACGCGGCCCCGGCCGGCACGGCGTCTCCAACGCCTTCTACCTCTACATCCTGGACCCGGACGGGCACCGCATCGAGATCTACACCCAGGACTACTACACAGGCGATCCGGACAACCCCACCGTCACCTGGGACGTCCACGACAACCAGCGCCGCGACTGGTGGGGCAACCCCGTGGTCCCGTCCTGGTACACCGAGGCCTCGCTCGTCCTGGACCTGGACGGCAACCCGCAGCCGGTCATCGTCCGCGAGGAAAAGAGCGAAATGGCGGTCACCGTCGGTGCCGACGGCTTCTCCTACACCCGCCAGCCCGACGGCGGCCCCGCTGGCGAAAAGATGGGTTTCAAGGTCGGCTCGCAGCTCTAGGCCTACAGCCCTCAACGTATGCTGACCGCAGGATGGCCGAATGGAGTGTGGAGATGCTTGACCCGAAGACGATAGAAACCATCGCGGACGAACTGCTGGAAGCCGGCCGGAGCCGGACCCCGGTTCCGCGCCTGACTGCCCGGTATCCGGGCATGACGGTGGAGGATTCCTACGCCGTGCAGCAGTTGTGGCGGCGCCGGAACGAGGACGCGGGCAGAAAGCTGGTGGGCCGCAAGATCGGGCTGACGTCCAAGGCCATGCAGGACGCCACCGGTATCACCGAACCCGACTATGGCGCCATCTTTGACGACATGGTCCTGGAAACGGGCTGCTCCGTACCGTGGGACCAGTTCACCCACCCGAGGGTGGAGGTCGAGCTGGCCTTCGTCCTGAAGGATGGGCTCAAAGGTCCCGGCTGCACGATCTTCGACGTCCTGAACGCCACCGACTACGTGGTCCCGGCCCTCGAGATCCTCGATTCCAGGATCGAGATGGAGGGCCGGACCATCGTGGACACCATTTCGGACAACGCGGCCATGGGCGCCATGGTGGTGGGCGGACGCCCGGTCCGCCCGGACGCCGTCGACCTCCGTTGGGTATCGGCGATCCTGTACAAGAACCAGACCGTGGAGGAGACCGGCGTCGCCGCCGGCGTCCTGGACCACCCGGCCAACGGCGTCCATTGGCTCGTTAACAAGATCGCCCCGCACGGTGACGGGCTGAAGGCCGGGGAGATCATCCTCGCCGGCTCCTTCACGCGCCCGCTCTGGGTGTACAAAGGCGATACCGTCCACGCCGACTACGGACCGTTGGGAGTTGTCACATGCCGGTTCGAGTAGATCCAGACCGCACGTTCCGCGACGCCTTGCGGAACCAAACCGGCCCTGCCGGCCGGCCCCTCGTCGGGATGTGGGTGTGTTCGGGCAGCCCGCTCATCGCCGAACTGTGCGCAGGGGCCGGGCTGGACTGGCTCCTGATCGACGCCGAACACAGCCCCAACGGCCTTGAATCCATCCTCGCCCAGCTCCAGGCAGTCCGCGGCTATCCCGTCCAAGCCGTCGTCCGTCCGCCTGCCAATGACACTGTGCTCTTGAAGCAATACCTGGACCTGGGAGTGCAGGACCTGCTCATCCCCATGGTCAACTCCACCGTGGAAGCACAGGCCGCCGTCGCAGCCGTGCGATACCCGCCGCATGGCGTGCGCGGCGTCGGCTCGGCCCTGGCCCGCGCCTCGCGCTGGAACCGCATCCCGGACTACCTCGCCCGGGCCGCCGAGACCATCAGCGTCACGGTCCAGATCGAAACCGAGGCCGCCGTCGCCGCCGTGGAAGAGATCCTGGCGGTCGACGGCGTCGACGCCATCTTCGTCGGGCCCTCCGACCTCGCGGCGTCCATGGGCCTGCTCGGCGAGCAGGAACACCCGAAGGTGCGCGCCGCCGTCGAACACTGCCTCACCGCGGCGAAGACCGCGGGCAAGCCCGCCGGTGTCAACGCCTTCAACGAAGCCACGGCGCGGGCGTATATGGACGCCGGGGCGTCGTTCGTGCTGGTCGGCGCGGATGTCGCGCTCCTTGCCCGCGGCACGGAAGCCCTCGCGGACAAGTTCATCCCGACAGCCCCCGACGGCGGAGCGCCCTTTGGCGGGACAGGTGGCACGCCGTCGAGCTACTGAACTAGGTAGGTAGTCAGTACTCTTCCGGAGGTCCTTCGACGGAGCTACATTGGATATCCCGAGGCCGCTTGGGGGCGGTCGAGGAGGGGGTCGTCCGCAATTTCAATGGAGCATGCCGTGGTCCCGCAACCAGATCTCAATCCTCAACAAACTGCAGCCATTGCCCAACCGCCGGCTGCAAGGCGTTCAGGCCCCGTCGAGTACGACCTTCGGGCGGTTTACGTCCCGCAGTGGGGGCCGTTCCTGGATGATGAGGGACGCGAATTCTTCGTCACTGCCGTCGAATTCTGGGAGCACGCGACGGTGGTCAGCCTGTGCTGGAAACGCAGGCCCATGGCAGGGCAGGGAAGCCCGCCGCTGGTTGCCACGGATGAGCACGACCGGGTCCTGGGCGTGAAACGCATCTGGAACGTTGGTGCGCGATCGATCCAACATTTTGAACCGATTTCAACGTCAGCCCGCGCATTGACAGTGCTCATCGCCAGGAAAACAGGAACACAGGAACTGTTTAGCTGCAGGACGCCTCCGGCAAAGAAAGAACCCTGAAGAGAGCACGGCGGCCTACGCGGGCCGTCGGATCCGCCGGGTGGCCTTGCGGATGTGGTCCGGCGTAAGGCCGGTCAGCGATGCAAGTTTGATGTCGTCGCACGCCCGGCTGCGGAGGGCCATAACGATCAGTGCCTCCCTGCGCTCCTCGATGCGTCCCCTATGTTCTTCGGCCGTGTGGAGCTCAGCACTCTTGGCCTTCAAAGCGTCGAGATGGGCGCTCCGCGAAAGACCGCTCGGATGAAGGTCGCCATAGGCTAGCCCGATGGTCCGGACGGCACGCATGTTCTCCCGGGTCACTGCGGAGACGACCGCGACGCTGAGCCCATCTTCAAGGGCTTGGGCGATCATCTCATTGCGGGCAGCGGTCAGGGCCCTGATGGCGCTTGTTGCTTGAGTTAAGAGTTGCTTATGGGCCGTGAGCGAATGGATGAGCTTGTCATGTTCACCTGTGGCCGGTACGCGGTCCGCACTCGCCACTGGCGCCTTGGCACGGTAGGTGTACCTGCCGGTGGCTGACGGGCCCCGAAAGGAGCCGGATTGGGCTGGCATTGGATCCCCTTCGGACGCTTCGCTAACTCTTCTGGTCTATGAAATCTAGGCGGCGTTCGCAGAGCCGCGGAAATACCAATACCGCGTGAACCCATAAGGAAAGTGCATAGAAGATTCCCCTATGGGAATGAATTGTGCCTAAACAGCGAAAAATTTCCCGTATGGATCAGGCGGTCATAAGTGTCTCTTATTGATCCACGCACATTAGGTCTTATCCACAGCGCCCGGCAGTGCCTAGTCTCGAAATTGGGGATTCGACACCCGAATCCTGAGTTTCACGATTCTGGAGAAGACAATGTCCGAGTACCTGCCGGCGTCGAGGGTCACACGCATCAAGTCCTCAGCGAGCGTTGCGGCCGCCGCCCGCGTCCGTGAACTACGAGCCGAAGGCATCCCGATCATCGACCTGACCGTCGGCGAGCCGGACTTCGACACCCCCGACCACATCAAGGCGGCCGCCATCGAAGCGATCAACGCCGGCGAGACCAAATACACCTCGGTGACGGGAACGCCCGAGCTGCAGACCGCCATCCTCCGCCGGGTTGAAAGCCACACCGGCGTGCACTACGCAGCGAACCAGCTGACCATCGGCGGCGGTGCCAAGCAAGTCCTCTACGTTGCACTCATGGCATCGCTCAACGAGGGCGACGAGGTCATCGTCCCGGCACCGTACTGGGTGTCCTACCCGGACATGGTCCTCGCCAACGACGGCACGCCTGTGATCGTCCCTTGCGGAGAAGACGCCGGCTTCAAGCTCACGCCTGCCGCCCTGAAGGAAGCCATTACTCCCAAGACCAAGTGGCTCATCCTCAACGCTCCGTCCAACCCGACGGGGGCCGTGTACTCACGCGAAGAACTGCAGGCGCTGGGCGCCGTGCTTGAGGAATTCCCGCACGTCTACATCCTCACCGACGAAATCTACGACGAAATCCACTTCGGCGACGGCCGGGTAACGAGCCTCGTCACGGCGGTTCCTTCGCTGCGCGACCGCATCCTGCTGGTCAACGGCGTCTCCAAGGCCTACGCCATGACCGGTTGGCGCCTTGGCTACGGCGTGGGCCCCGCGCCTTTGATCGCGGCCATGAACAAGCTGCAGTCGCAGACGTCCTCCTGCCCGTCGTCGGTCAGCCAGGCAGCCGCGGCAGCCGCGCTGAACGGTGACCAGTCGTTCGTCCGGGACAGCGTGGAGGTGTACCGCAAGCGCCGGGACGTCGCCGTCGAAGGACTCAACGCCATTGACGGACTGTCCGTCGCGCCGGCCGACGGTGCCTTCTATGCGTACGTGAACTGCAGCGGCGTTATCGGCAAGACCGCTCCGGACGGCACCGTCATCGAAAACGACCAGGACTTCACCCTGTACCTCCTCAACGCGGCCGCGGTTGCCGTCATCCAGGGCTCGGCATATGGCCTTGGCCCCTACTTCAGGATCTCCTTCGCCACATCGCTGGAGACCATCAACGCCGGCGTCGACTCGATCCGCAAGGCAGTCGGCGCCCTCAACTAAGCCCCACGGGCACCCCAGAAGCCAGCCAAGAGAAAGATTCAGGAAATGATCCACGTAAAGACCAAATTCCAGAGGCCGGACGCCGACGTCGTCAGCCGCCTCGCGGCGTTCTCCTCCGCGACCATCCACGAAGCCCAGGGCCGCCGCGGCGCCCTGAGCTCGAAGATCAAGCCGATCGACCGCTCCATGTCGTTCTGCGGCCCGGCCGTGACCGTGGCCTGTGCCCCGCAGGACAACCTCATGCTGCAGGTCGCCATCCACTACGCCCAGGCAGGCGACGTGGTCCTGGTCGGTGCGCAGGAATTTTCCGACGCCGGAACCTTCGGCGACGTCTTGGGCAATGCCATGAAAGCCAAAGGCATTGCGGCGATGGTGACGGATTCCGGCGTGCGGGACACCCAGGACCTCATCGAACTGGGCCTCCCGGTGTTCTCGGGCAGCGTGTGTATCAAGGGCACAGTCAAGGAAACCCTTGGGCCGATCAACCACCCGATTGTCTTCGGCGATGAGATCATCTACCCCGGCGATATCCTCCGCGGTGACGCTGACGGCGTCGTGGTAGTGCGCCGTGAGGAAGCCGAGGAGGTCATTGCGCTCTCCCAGGCCCGGGACGATGCCGAACGCGAGCTCATCAAGGCCTACCACGCGGGAGGCACCACCATTGAGTTGTGCGGGCTGACGGAGAAGCTGAAGGCCAAGGGGCTCCTGGTCGAAGACTGATTGTCTCGCTGGGGCCGGTCACCGAATACGGTGGCCGGCCTTTCGCGCGCCTTTCCGGGCACGAAGAAGGCGCCTTGCCTGGGGCAAGGCGCCTTGAGTTGTGCGGCGGAGCTTGAGTGGTGCGGTGGAGAGGAAAACCGACGACGGCGGCTTGCCGGGCAGCGGTATGGCGTGGCGAGCCGAGTCAGTCGAGCCCGGGGTGTCCTGGCCGGGCATCGACCAGATACCATTCGATGCTGTGTCCGGCGTGGGCCGGCATGAGGCTTCCTTCGAAGACGAAGAGGGGTTCGCCCACGCCGCCCACAGGACGCCAGAAACCGTTCCTTGGGCAGTGGAATCCGGTCCGTGCACTGATCGCTCCGAGGGTTGGATTCGAAACCCACCGGGTCTGGCTGATCTTTTTCACCGCTGTTCCTTTGATTGGGTCCACGGAATCCGCGAGCCGCTTTCGAATTACTTGCTAATTCGATAATAGGAAATAAAAACGCCGGTGAATAAGACCAAAGACGTCTGTCCGGATAAGGCAATTTTATGGATGGGTCATGCCTCGGATGGATCGGCCGCGTACTTGCTGATCAACTGTTGCTGGAGCATCTCCTTGACCAGGATGAGCACGGCAGAGGCGGCCTCGGACAAAGGCTCATGGTCGGGGGTGCACAAGGCAATCTTGCTCTGCAGGGCCGGTTCGACGATCCGTAATACCTTGAAGTTCTCATCAGGGAAGAGCGCATCAGCGGCCGATTTCGGCAGGACAGTGGCCCCGAGGTTTGCGCGGATGAGCCGAACAAGCGACGGCACCGATTCCACTTCGCCTACGAGCCGCAGGGGCAATCCTTGGTCAGCCAGTCCCTTCTCGATGATCTGGCGCAAGGTGTGGTTCTTTTCGGGGAGGAACAATCCAAGGCTGCTCGCTTCTTCAAGCGTGACCGTTGTTCGACCGTGGGCGACGTCGACGTCTTCGTGGGTCACCAAGTGCAGGTCTTCCACAATCATGGTGGTGAACTGCACTCCGCGGATCTTCCCTGGTTCATAGATCAACGCCATGTCGAGGCGGCCGTTCTTGATCGCCTCGCTCAATACGCCGCCGAAGATCTCCGTCAGGTGCACCACAATGTCCGGGTAACGCCGGCCAACCTCGCGGATAATCTGCGGCGTCAGGCTGGAGGCCATGCTGTACGGTGCAATCGCGATGGACACCCTGCCGGACGGCGCGGCCCCGGATGTCGCTACGTCCTGCCGAGCTTGTTCGACGAGCCGCAGGATGGTCTGGGCGTGGCGATAGAGGGTGTGTCCCGCGGCGGTTGGCTCCACTCCTTGCTTACTGCGGATCAGCAGGCGTTGCTTCAAATCGCTTTCCAGCGCCGACACCTGCTGGCTAAGGGCAGGTTGGGCGACGTGGAGCGCGGCGGCAGCCTTGGTGATGCTCCCCGAATCGACGATCTTTACAAAGTATGAGAGCTTCCGCGTGTCCATGGGTCTGCCTTCCTCTAGACCCTCATCGGGGCCTGGATGCCATAAGGAAATTCTATGTAGGGACACACAATCCGTCTTTGTGTGACCTGTCTCTCAACGACTAATTTGAGATCCACATCCCGATGGTGGCGTTTCCCAATCCTTACCGGCAGTTCGTTGACTCCCATCAACCAATTATCCCGATACCCAAATATAGACGCATTCGGTGAACCGCCGTCGTCGGCCTTCAACAAGGAGGACGACGACGGCGGTTCGGCGGCTTGCGGTCCCTGCCAGCAGCATGTGTGCCGTAGGTCATAACCGGGAGCTATCCCGTGATAGCGAATAGGTCTTTGTGCCCGAAGTTCGTCGGTGCGAGACTTCTATCACCAAAGAATTACCGACAGTTCCTCTGATTGAAGAATTTTAGCCGAACAATTTCAATCGAACCGGCAACTGAATTCTTCCGATATTTCAGCAGTTCGTATGGAATAGCCGGACCCCAATGCAGAACCACGGAAAGAGAACCACGTGAACCCGATAATTGATCTTGTAGCGGATCTCGGAGAGGGATTCGGTGCCTACACGATAGGCAGCGACACCGATCTTCTGGAGATCGTTTCAAGCGCCAATATCGCATGCGGGTTCCACGCAGGCGATCCCGACATCATGGACGCCACCGTTGCTGAATGCGTTCGCCGCGGGGTGGGTATTGGGGCCCATCCGAGCTTCCCGGACCTGCGTGGTTTCGGTCGCAGGGACATGGGCCTGACTGCCAATGAAGTGCGCGCGGATGTCCTGTACCAGCTGGGGGCCCTGAATGGCTTCGCTGCCTTCCACGGAACCAAGGTGACCCACATTGCGCCGCACGGCCGGCTGGGAAATCTCGTAGCCGTCCGTGCGGACTACGCCGAGGCCGTGGCCGAGGCCGCCGCACGCGTAGACAACGAACTCATCGTGGTCGCGCAGGAGGGCGAGTTGGCCAAGGCGGCACGTTCCGCTGGCCTGGACGTGGCCATTGTGGGCATCGTCGATCGTGCTTACCAGGAAGACGGGACGCTGGTCCCGCGCAGCCAGCCCGGCGCGGTACTGCACGATCCCTCGGCCATTGTCGAGCGAACCGTCCGCATGGTGTGCGAGGGCAAGATCCGGTGCGCCAACGGCACTGACATCGACATTTCCGCAGACACTGTCCTGCTTCACGGGGACAATCCCGGAGCCGTCGAACTCGCCCGGCTCATCCGCTCGAAGCTCATTTCGGCCGGCGTCCGTATCGCTCCGCTGACCCAAGTCATGGATGCCAAGAGGAAGGCGGCCTGACATGTCCGTTCTCACAGCGGCTCCCACCGAGATCTACGAATCCGGAGACTCCGCATTGCGCGTCGTCGCCCTTGCCGAAGCAAGCGAGGACAACTGGCTCACGGTCCACCGTCTTGCTGACTGGCTGGAGAGCTGTGGCGCCGAGGGCCTTCACGGCGCGGTACCCACCTACGATTCCGTGCTGGTGGAATTCGACCCCGTCCTGGTATCGGCCCGCCAAATGCGCGCGTTCGTCAAGCTGGGACTCCTCGAAATGGGTCGTTCCGCCGGCACCGCAGCAGCACCCCGTGAGTTTGATGTTCCGGTGGCTTACGGGGGCGAATACGGTCCCGACCTGGAGAAAGTAGCCGAATACCAGGGCATCTCCATCGAGGAAGTGATCCGCGTGCACACCGAGAAGACCTACACCGTCCGCTGCCTGGGTGCACCGGCTGGCTCGCCCATGATGGACGGTCCCGCGTTCCCCAAGCCCGTGCCGCGCCTCAAGGATCCGCGGCTTAGCGTCCCGGCGGGTGCAGTGGCCGTGGCAGGACGCCAAGCGGTCATCGCACCCGCGTCCGCGCCGGGTGGCTGGTGCGTCATCGGCCAGACCCCGTTGACCGTCCTGAACATTCGTCGCGAACCACTCGTCCCCTACAAGCCAGGAGACATTCTCCGTTTCCGTCGCATCGAGGCCGGAGATTTCGACTCATACGTCGGCAAGGAACTGGAACCAAGGCCATGAACGGGCATATTCTCATCCAGCAACCCGGTAACGCCGTGGTCACAGACCTTGGCCGGTTCCGCGGACCTCGCTTTGGACTTCCGGTCAACGGCGCCTTGGACCAGTACTCAGCCCGGGCCGCCAACATCCTGGCCGGCAATCTGGACAACGATCCGCTCGTGGAGATCACGGCCCTCGACTTCAGGATGAAAGCGCAGTCCGACATCCTGATCGCAATCACGGGGGCTCCTCTGACACTCACCGTCGGTGGGCGTCCGTGCAGCCAGTGGGAACCGGTTTCGGTCCGTGCAGGCGAGACGGTGGCCATCCGGGGAATCAACCGGGGCCTCCGCGCCTACCTGGCCATCCACGGTTCGGTAGAGGTCCCTGCGTTGCTGGGCAGTTGTGCCCCAGACACCGTTGTGGGCTTCGGCCTGCAGCTCAAGGAAGGAGCCACGCTCCTGACCCGCCGCAGCGTGGGCCCTGTTCGCCAACCGTACTTCGACCTACCGCTCTTCCGGCTAGGTCTTGAACGGCCGAACATGGGACAGGAGCTGATGGTCGATGTGACCGACGGTCCGGATGTCGCCGAGTTTGGCGATTCCGCCGAGTTGCTCTTCACATCTGAATACGCGGTGAGTGGCCGGAGCAACCACATCGGCCTCAGGCTCGGCGGCCGACTTCCGGAAAGAACCTCAAGCGGTGAAGTGCTGTCGCGCGGGGTCCCGGTGGGCGCCGTCGAAGTTCCCTCACGGGAAGAACTGCTGGTACTGCATCGGGGACGCGGCGTTACCGCCGGATATCCAGTCCTCGCCGTCGTCACCAGTATTGGCCTGGACGTCCTTGCCCAAGGCCGCCCGGGCGACAAGGTCCGCTTCAGGAAAACAACAGTGGCAGAGGCAACTGCCGCCCATCGGCGCTCGCGGGCGCAACTTGAAACCCTCCGCGAATCCGTCAATACCGTCTTCGGACTCCTTGGCATTGGATGCCGACCCCAGTGGCAGGACCTACCAGTTGCAGCATGCAGCTAAAGGCCTGTCGCCAATACAAGTAGCAGTTGCTACGCTCAACATCAAGAAGGAAATGTCATGACCGCAAACACCAACGCTGCGCAAGTGCAGCATGAACGGCTCACGGGCCGTCAAACGCGCAAGGTTGTCACCGCAGGCTGCGTTGGCATCTTCGTGGAACTCTATGACAACGGTATCTTCGCCTTCATGGCCGGAACGCTTGCCTTGGTGTTCCTTGCCCCTGGCAACCCGGACAACGCCCTTTTGTTCGTATTCGCCGGCTACGCAGTCTCGTTCTTCGTCCGGCCCCTAGGCGCAGTTGTTTGTGGCTACTTGGGCGACCGGATAGGCAGGCAAAAGCTACTGGTCTTCGTCATTCTGCTGATCAGCGTGGCCACCGCCGGTATCGGAGTCCTGCCGACGTACGCGGCTATCGGCATCGCGGCGCCCATACTGCTTGTCCTCTTGCGGCTCCTGCAGGGCTTCTCGGTCGGTGGCGAAGCCGCCGGCGCGATGACCTTCCTCGCTGAGCACGCCCCCGAGGGCAAGCGCGGCATCATCACCTCCTACGCCCAGATCGCTTCGTTCGCTGCACTGCTCACCGGCACCCTCGTGGCATTCTCCATGTCACCGTGGCTCACCCAGGCCGCGATCGACGGCGGCGGCTTCGGCGCCTTCGCATGGCGCATCCCTTTCCTGGTCGCCATTCCGATGGGCGTCATCGGTTGGTACATCCGCAAGGCCATCGCGGACACCCCCAACTTCACAAAGCTCAAGGAAGAGGGCGGCCTCTCCAAGAACCCGCTCAAGGAAGCCTTCCAGTCCGCTGAGCACCGCCGGGCCATGGTTCTGGCCCTCTTCATCCCGCTCATGAACGGCTCCGGCTACTACGTCCTGTTCTCCTACATGCCTACGTTCCTCAAGGGTAAGCAGCTCAACTTCACTATCGGCGAGGCACTGTTCATCACCGCCTGCAGCCTGGTTGTCATCTGCATCGCCATACCTTTCATGGGTGCCCTGTCCGACCGTATCGGCCGCAAGAAGGTCATCGCCGGATCCGCCATCGCAATGACCATCCTGGGCATCCCCTCCTACGCCCTGATCGCAACGGGAAACATGGGCCTAGCTATCCTTGGCGCCTCGATCATGGCTATTGTCTTCGCTGGCCACACGGCCGTCATCCACATCTTGATCGTTGAGCTGTTCCCGACCCGGGTCCGGTACTCCGCTTACGGCCTCGGCTACAACATCTCCTCCGCGCTCTTCGGCGGAACGGCCCCGTTGCTGATGACCTGGCTTATCAGCAGTACCGGCAACATCTATATGCCCGCCTTCTACGCAGTCATCACGGCCCTCGGCACGCTTGCAGCCGTGAGCACGGTCAAGGACCGGGCCCACGAACCCCTGCGCGACGCTTAAGCGCCGCTGACCTCCGGCACACTTCGTGCCTTCCATTTCCACTCTTTGGAGAACCGATGTCTTTTTCCGACTACAACACCGCCCTCGTCACCGGAGCGTCAACCGGCATGGGTGCCGCGATCACGGAGCGCCTAGCCAAAAGAGGCCTGACCGTTCACGCCGTGGCCCGCAACGAGGAACGCCTCAGCGAACTGGCCGATCGTACGGGCGCCATCCCGCACGTAGTTGACTTGACCGACACAGCGGCCCTGACCGCCGTCGTGAGCGAACTGAAGGTCGACGTCCTGGTCAACTGCGCCGGAGTTTCCCGTCCCGGAAACCTCCTGGACTCGTCCGAGCAGGACATCGACGAGCTCATCGACGTCAACCTTCGCGGCCTGCTTCAGCTCACGAGGCTGGTCCTGCCGGGCATGGTGGAACGCGATCTTGGCCACATCATCAACATCAGCTCGATCGCCGGGGTCTACAACTTCTATGGCCACACGGTCTACCACGCCACGAAGGCAGCCGTGCACCAGATCTCACGCCAGCTCAGGAACGACACGGTCGGCAAGCGCATCCGCGTGACCGAGATCTGCCCGGGCCGGGTGGAAACCGAGATCTTCGGCCGGAACATGGGCGGGACGCCTGAAGCTATGGAAGAAGCGTGGAAGACCTACTACGAAGGCTACGAGTCGCTGACCACTGACGACATCGTCAACGCCCTCGACTACGCCATCGAAACCCCGCGCCACGTGAATGTGGGCATGCTGGAACTCATGCCGACGTTCCAGGTCCCCGGCGGTCTCACCTTCGATAGGCGCTGACCCCCGCCTTACTGAGGCGCCGCGCCCGTCCTGGGCGCCCCAAAGTTCCGGCGACACCACTCCCGTCACCGGAAATACAAGCTGGCGGCCGCGAATTTCGCGGCCGCCAGCACCCGTTTCCGGGGAAAAGCTTTTAGGCGGCTCCGTCTTGGGCGGGCCCGACGCCGGGCAGGGCCCGCCGCTTTAGGAGGGGCCCGACGTCGGGCGCTCAGTCCTCGTGGAGCGCTTGCGTCAAGTGGTGCGTGGGGATGCGGTCACGGTCATAGGTGATTTCCGTGTAGCCGTGCGGTTCCGGCCGGCCGTCGTGCCCGAGGTTGACGAACACGATTTCCTCGATCGTCAGGATGCTGTCGCGGGTGATCATGTTGCGCACTTCCGCTCGCATGGTCAGTGACGTCCGGCCGAAGCGGACTGCGGTCAGGCCCATCTCCACTAGATCGCCCTGAACGGCCGAGCTGACAAAGTTGATTTCGGAGATGTACTTGGTGACGGCGCGGCCATTTCCAAGCTGGAGGATTGCGTAAATTGCCGCTTCCTCGTCGATCCATTTCAGCAGGCTTCCACCGAACAGCGTGCCGTTGGCGTTGAGGTCCTCCGGACGTATCCACTTGCGGGTCCGGAACGTGATGTCAGCCTTTTCCATAATGCGAGATTAGCCGAGGCCGGGCGCCCGCGTCTCCTGCGGTGTGCCATGCTTGGCGCGACTCCGTAACATGGATACGGTGCACCCGGTTCAGGGCACAACACGACACGCCGAATCGCGCACCATGCGGCACGCCGGGAAAGCGCTGGAGGAACACCATGAAGATCGACAAAACCCATCGCAGTGCCGGGCTGAGCACCCGGCCTTCCGACGTGGACCACTGAACATGCCACCGTTGAACGCCGTGTTGGGCGCATGGTCAATGAACTGGCCTGCCCTGGTCATTCTTATTGCCACAGCCGCCCTGTATTCAAAGGGCCTGATGGCTGCCAAGCGTCGGGATATCCGCTGGCCTCTGTGGAACTCGTTTGCCTTCTTCGCCCTTGGCCTGGGTAGTTTCGCGGCCCTCAGCTTTGGATTCCCGGGAACGTACAGCCACGAGCTGCGGTGGGCGTTCACCCTCAAAGTGACGTCCTACCTGTTTGTGGTCCCGCTGTTGATTGGCCTGGGCAAGCCGTTAACCCTTGCAAGGCAGACCCTTGGCCCCATGGGCGCTGCGAGGCTGGAAGCTGTACTCGGGCACCGGCTCGTTCGCATGCTCAGCAACACGCTCGTGGCGGCGCTTCTGGGACTCACCATGTTCACGGTGTTCCTGACCCCGTTTTTCTACGTGCTCCGGACCAACCCCGCCGCCGACGTCATCCTGACGCTGCTGGTGCCCGTCATGGGACTCCTCATGACCGTACCGATCATGGAAGACGGTGCAGGTCGCACCTCATCGCTCATCGTCGTCGAGTTCATCTTTGTATTCATTGAGCTGCTCGCCGATGCGGTGCCGGGAGTCCTGATGCGGCTCAGTCCGGGAATTCTCGACGGCGCCACGTCAGTCTTGGGCAATCAACCAGGCTGGTTCCCCTTGCCGCTACGGGACCAGCAACTCGCGGGAGACCTGATGTGGTTCCTCGCGGAGATCGTGGATCTTCCCCTCATCATCTTGATGTTCGTCCGGTTCTCCCGGAGCGACAAGCACGAGGCCAAGAGCTTCGACGACCTGAGCGATGAAGAAATCGAAGCACTGAATCGGGCCCATCTGGGTCAGGGCGGACGCAGCCTGGATTGATCGGTGGGCCAGCCTGGCTGGAGCGGAGGCCAGCCTGTCCTTAGGCCATCGCCGTGTGCGAGGCGCTGTGCGAATCGATCGGCTTGGCGTAGCACTGCGAGTGGCTGACACCAATATAGGGGCCGAAGTTGGGCACTGCGGCGAAGCCGGCGCTTTCGTAGAAGCTGCGGCCGTCCGATTGGGCCGAACCCGCTTCCGCTGTGATCATGCTGAAACCGTGGGCATGTGCCTGCGCTTCCAACGCTGCAAGGATTGAGCTGGCCACTCCTGAGCCCCTCGCGTACGGGACGACGTATAGACGCTTGATTTCCGCGGTTTCGGCATCCAGAATCCTTAGCCCTCCGCAACCCAGGGGCTGGCCGGAGCACTTTTCGTAGGCAACGACGAAAACGGCCGTGTCCGCTTCCGACGGCGCGGGTCCTGGCTCGTGGTCTGAGTTGCCGAAACGTGCGTCCAGTTCCGCTTGCTGCGCCGCGCGGAGGTCTGCACCCACCGGGTTAGACCAGGTGACCTGTCTGATGTTGAGCCGCGGATTGGTCTGCATCGGAACCTCTTTCGCCGGAGGGGGTTATGCCTATCAAGCCTAAGAAGCGGGGGTTACCGCGGTGTTTCCTGCGCGTAAGCGTCCGGAGAAATACCGGGGCGTTGGGGTTGACCTCAAGCAGCCGTCATTCGATGGCGTCGCCGGTGGGATCTTCGACCGTCCGGTCGGCCAAGGCAAGTCCGCCCACCGGGCTCTGGTCCCAGTGCAGCAGGTGCCAGCCGCCCTCCGGGTCGCCTTCGAGCACCACGATTCCGGTGTTCTGCAGCTGGTGGGTGGCCGCGAACTCGCGGCCGACATCCACGGCACGGCGACCTGCCCAGCAGCGGATCGCGGCACCGTGGCTGACCACGACGGCGGTTTCGTCGCCTGCCGCTGCCACCTTGGCAATGGCAGTGTCGTAGCGCGCGAAGAACTCGTGGCCATCACCCGCGCCCGGCATGCGGAGGTCGAGTTCACCGTCGGTCCAGGCGAAAACGGTGCTCATGTACCGGTGGTGCGATTCGTGGTCGGTGAGCTTCTCCAAGGCCCCGGCCTCAATCTCCTGAAGGCCGTGCAATACGGTGGCCTCGAGCCCTAGCGCTTTTGCAAGCGGGGCGGCGGTCAGCTGGGTGCGGACCAGCGTGGATGCATAGATGGCCGTGATGTCCTCGTTGGCAAGAGACCCCGGGAGCGCAGCGGCCTGACGTTCGCCGAGTTCAGTCAGTCCCGGACCGGGAAACGCCGTGTCCAATTGCCCCAGGACGTTTCCGGGGGTCTGCCCGTGGCGGATAAGCAAGAGCCTCATGCTGACACAGTTCCTTACATCGATTCGGAAACGCCGGGTCCATGCAGCGTAGCGTTCTACTTCAGGTGGTCCACCAACTGGTCCGCGATACCGGTGTACTTGCCCGGAGTAAGTGCCAGGAGGCGTGCCTCGGCTTCGGAAGACAATCCCAGGCCCGAAACGAACTCCTGCATGCGGACCGCATCGACGCGCTGACCGCGGGTGAGATCCTTGAGTCGCTCGTACGGGTTCTCCATTCCCTCGACACCGGCGATGGCTTCGGCCCGCATGACCATCTGGATCGCCTCGCCGAGGACTTCCCAGTTGGTGTCGAGGTCGGCTGCCAGTACTTCCTCGGCAACGTCAAGAGCCTTCAGTCCCTTGGCAACATTCGAGATTGCAAGGAGCGAGTGTCCGAATGCGACGCCGATGTTGCGTTGCGAGGAAGAATCAGTGAGGTCTCGCTGCCAACGGGAGGTAACCAGTGTCGCGCCCAGAGTGTCCAACAGTCCGTTGGAAATCTCCAGGTTGGCTTCTGCGTTTTCGAAGCGGATCGGATTGACCTTGTGCGGCATGGTGGAGGAGCCGGTGGCGCCGGCAACCGGGATCTGGCGGAAGTAGCCAATCGAGATGTAGCTCCAGACGTCTGTGCAGACGTTGTGCAGAATGCGGTTGAAGCGGGCGACGTCGGCATAGAGTTCGGCCTGCCAGTCGTGGCTCTCGATCTGCGTGGTCAACGGGTTCCACGTCAGTCCCAGGCCTTCAACGAAGGACTGGGCCACGGCCTCCCAATCGGCGCCGGGAACGGAAGCGACATGTGCGGCATAAGTGCCGGTAGCGCCGTTGATCTTGCCCAGGTACTGGGTCTTGGAAACGCGGTCCAGCTGGCGGCTCAGGCGGTGCGTGATCACTGCCAGTTCCTTGCCAAGAGTGGTGGGAGTGGCCGGCTGGCCGTGCGTGCGGGAAAGCATCGGGACGGCGCGGTTCTCCTCGGCCATCGCTTCGATCTGCTTCACCAAGGCGCTGGCAGCAGGGAGCCAGACATCTTCCACGGCACCCTTGACGCCCAAGGCGTAGGAAAGGTTATTGATGTCTTCCGATGTGCAGCCGAAGTGCACCATCGCGGTCAGGTTCTCGATACCGATCTCGGGGAGGCGGCGGCCGATGTAGTACTCAACGGCCTTGACGTCGTGGACCGTGACGGCTTCGATTTCAGCGAGTTCCGCGACCGAAGCGGAGTCGAACTCGGTGACGATGGCGCGCAGCTTCTCCTGCTGTTCGGTGCTCAGGGGCCCGGCGCCGGGAAGTACGTTGTTGCTGGTCAGGTGGATGAGCCATTCGACCTCGACGGCCACGCGGTCGCGGTTGAGAGCGGCCTCTGACAAATAGTCGACCAGCGGAGCGACGGCGGACTGGTACCGGCCGTCCAGCGGGCCCAGGGCGATCGGCTCCGGCGACGCGGCGAGAGCCAGGCGTCCGGAGGGCGTACGGGTAACAGCGGCGGCGACGGTTTCAGGCATGGGGCAATTCTTTCATGAACTCGGCTCGCGCCATCAAGCCGGACTTCACTATGTGCATAACATCGCGGCCTCCTCTTCCTGGTCGTGTTTCCGGCAGGTTATCCACATAGCCGGCCACGGCGGTTCCGCGCCACCGGAGCACAACGTAGTGTCGCTGCCACAACATCAATGGACATGGAGGAGGACAACGTCTTGAGCGGCATTCTTATAGCGGCCGGAGGAACGGATCTGGATTCGCAGCAATGTATTTCACGAAGCGCGGAGATCCAGAAGCTCGGATGGCGGATGAGCGTCTGCGCCGACCAAGCCGACGCCGTTCTTGCCAAGCTGGCGCAGTTGCAACTCGAGCAATGGGAGTCGCCGGCCGGCCGTGCGTACCGGACCACGCTGGCTTTGCAGGCCGCCTCCCTTCGAAGGGGGCGTGATGCCTTGAGCGAGGCCGCTGCAGCGACCCTCCGCCATGCCCAGAATGTGGAATCGAAACCCCAGTCCGGCTTCTGATGGCCGAAGTCGCTCCTATCGGTGCGGGCGGAACTCCCCACCCTCGAACACCCGGGCCGGATGGCACATTGCGGATACGTGGCGGAGTCGGCGGAATCCGCTTCCAATTCGAAGAGTTGCTTGCTGGCGCTGCCGCGCTTGACGGACTCGTGCTCCAACTGCAGGCCATCGAAGTGGAAGCTGAAGCGGTGAGGGTGGCTCTCTTCCCGTACCAGGCCTCGTCCTACACGAGTGGAAGCAATGCCATCTCCGCGGTCGGCGGGAGCGGCCGGGATATTGGGCGGGTCCGCGAACAGCTTCAGCGGATTCGGAACGATGTCAGGGCAAGCCACCGTGAATACGAGTTTGCCGAATCACACGCGGCGATCAGGCTGCGGATGGGCATGGGAATGCCAGTCCTCACGACTGGTCCGAATCCCCTGGACTTTGGCTGGAGGGGCGCCACAGAAGGAGCCGTCCGGGATCTGACCCGGATATTGGCGCTGATGATGGGGCTACCTCCGGCAGTGGCGAACCTCTCAGGGGCGATCGTCGGACCTACTGATGTGGGCGCCGTCCTGAGAGCGATCGCGGGGGTCCCCGCATTGGCTTTTCTCAGGCCACGTCCCATTTCGCTCAGCCGGGGCGAGACGGCCACCAAGAGCGTGGACCTGTCGGCAGCCGGAATGCTCAGGGAACTGGATCACGTCGATGGCAGCTCAGATGGTGAAATAGAAGTGGTGCAGGTAGATAATGACGGAGCACGGGCATGGGCGGTCTTGATTCCGGGCACCCAGCCGGGCATTCCGCCCGGAGGCAGCAATCCACTGGACGAAGCCGGGATTGCCGAAGCGCTGGGTTACAACTCGACGGAAACCAGCAAGGCCATCCGTCAGGCGTTGCTCGAGGCAGGCGCCGCAGCCGGCGAAACGGTGGTGGCCGTCGGCCACAGCCAAGGGGGAATCCATGCCATGAACTTGAGCAAGGACAAAGCGTTCCTCGCCGAGTATGACCTCAAGTTTGTGGTGACAGCGGGATCACCCGTCGGCGGGATCACCCCGGAAGCCGGCGTCGGAAGCCTGCACTTGGAGCACGAACAGGATTGGGTTCCCGGTGCGGAAGGCAAAGCGAATCCGGACACCAAGGACAGAGTTACGGTGACCATGACCAATCCGGTGATCCTGGAACCCGGCGAAGACGAAGGCATCGGGCCGGCTCACAAGCTCTCACGCTACGAGGAAGGGGCAAAGCTGGTGCAGCTCAGTTCCGATCCTTCATTGGCCGCTTCCACAGCAACTCTGGGCGGGATATTGGGCGTTGGTGGAGTGGTCAAAGTGACCCGGTTCAAGCTGACCCGCGAACCACCCCCGGCTCCGCGGGGAGGACGATGAGGAAAGCCGGGCAACCTGCTGGCCTAAGGCTCCTTACCGCCTGCCGCCTGGAATCCAGCTGGCGACCATGGAGATCAGGCTGATGATGATCGCCGCGAGAACAGCGGTCCAGAAGAAACGGTCGATGGTGAGGTGTACCGGCGTGTAGCTACTGAGCCACGCTGTCAAGGACAACATGGCCGCGTTGATGACGATCGTGAACAGGCCGAGGGTGAGGATCGTGATCGGAAGGGAGAGCAGCTTGACCAGAGGCCGCACAAAGGCATTGACGATGCCAAAAATGAGCCCTATGAAGAGATAGGCAAGAACCACGCCCAAAGTGTCGCCGCCTTGGGTGACCCCCGCATTGCTCACTGCGTTGGTGGTTGCTGAAGTGGAGATATCCATCCCCGGCAGAATCCAGCTGGCAACCCAGAGGGCCAGCCCGTTGATCAGGACACGCACAATGAATGAACCCATACGCCCATGCTTTCACATGCGCTGGGTTTCACATGCGCCGGTTTTCGCATGCACTGACCAGAGGGCTTGCCAGCATGGCCCGAAGCCCTGCAAGTAGGCTGGTGCCATGAATTCTTCTGACAACGCACCGGAGGGCGTGCGTCCCCGCCCGGTTGTGGACAGGCTCCCCAAATATGCTGCAGGCAAGCCTCCCGTGGCGATAGAGGGCCTGACCAGTTACAAACTGTCGTCCAATGAAAACCCGCTACCCCCGATTCCCGCCGTGCTCCAGGCCATCGCTGATCAGTCGGACATCAACCGGTACCCGGACCCTTTGTCCACCAAGCTGCGCACGGCGCTCGCTGACTTCCTGGGAATCCCCGGTGACGACGTCGTCACCGGAGCCGGAAGCCTCGGGGCCCTGAACCAGATCCTTGCCACCTTCGCCGGACAGAACCACGACGGCAAGGCTGATGAGGTTATTTATGCCTGGCGTTCCTTCGAGGCCTACCCGATCTGCGTAGGGCTGGCCGGTGCTGACAGCGTCCAGATACCGTTGCTTTCCGACGGACGCCACGATCTCGAAGCCATGGCGGCCGCTGTGACCGTCCGCACCAAGGTGATTCTGCTTTGCACGCCAAACAACCCGACGGGTCCCATCCTCACCGCCGAGGAAACCGAACGGTTCATCCAATCCGTGCCGGCGGGCGTCGTTGTTGTTATCGACGAGGCCTACCAGGAGTTCGTCAGGGACGAGAACGCCGTTGACGGTATCAAGTTGTACCGCAAGTACCCGAATGTCGTGGTGCTCCGCACCTTTTCCAAGGCTCACGGCCTTGCGGGGCTGCGCGTTGGATACAGCGTTTCCGGCCCGGATCTCACCCAGCACCTGCGGGTCACTGCCACGCCGTTTGCCGTCTCGCAGATTGCCGAACGCGCCGCCATTACTTCGTTGGAGAATTTCGACCAAGTTGTGGAAAGGGTACAAAGCCTGGTTGACGAGCGGGATCGGGTTACCGCAGGGCTCCGGGAGTTGGGATGGTTCGTGCCCGAGGCTCAAGGCAACTTCGTGTGGCTGAATCTTGGGGAGAATAGCGCCGAATTTGCCGGACTTGCAGGCGAGCGGGCGTTGTCTGTGCGGGCCTTCGGCAACGAAGGCGTCCGGGTCAGCATCGGAGAAGTCGAGGCCAATACCCGATTCCTGGAACTCTGTGCGTCCTATACAAAAGCGCCGCAGCCTTCCTAGCGGTTAACAAATGCCCCTGCGTCCCTTACTGCGGATAAAGTAAGGGACGAAAGCCAAGATATGCCGATTCCGGAATGCATTCCGGAATCGGCATATATCAGCGAATATTGCTCAGCATCGGGCTGCGGCAGGCAAGGAGACGGAATGGGCGCAACTCAATTGCCCACCCCCGGGATCAACGGAACGGGACTGGATCAGCAGTCTCCGGCGGGAGGCGCTTCAAGCGATCCCGCTGCCGAGATGATCCAGCTGCTGGGGCCGGACGGCAAGCTAGGGACAGATCCCGTCTTCTCGGACTACGCCAAGCGCCTTGATCCTGAGCAGCTCCGGGGCTTCTACGCCGACATGGCCAAGGTCCGCCGCTTCGACCAGGAGGCCACGGCCCTTCAGCGCCAAGGCGAGCTGGCTCTTTGGGTTCCCCTCACCGGCCAGGAGGCCGCCCAGATCGGTTCCGGACGGGCCACCCAACGGCAGGACTACATCTTCCCCACATACCGGGAACATGGCGTTGCATTGACCCGTGATGTGGATCTGGCGGAACTCCTGAAGCTCTTCCGAGGAATTTCGAATGGTGGTTGGGATCCCACCGAAAACAACTTCCATCTCTATACGCTCGTGCTTGCGGCGCAGACGCTGCATTCCGTTGGTTACGCCATGGGAATCCAGCGGGACCAGAAGCTCGCGGAAGCCAACGGTTCCAATGACCCGAAGGCTGCTGTTGTGGCCTACTTCGGCGACGGTGCCAGCTCCGAAGGCGACGTCCACGAATCCATGGTCTTCGCGGCGTCCTACAACGCTCCCGTGGTGTTCTTCTGCCAGAACAACCATTGGGCCATCTCGGTCCCCACCGAGGTCCAAACCAAGGTTCCCCTGTTCAACCGGGCCAAGGGATACGGCTTCCCGGGCATCCGGGTGGACGGCAACGACGTCATCGCAGTCCATGCGGTCACCGAGTGGGCGCTTGAACACGCACGCGAAGGCCGCGGTCCGGTGCTTATTGAGGCATATACCTATCGCGTTGGTGCCCACACCACGGCGGACGACCCTACCAAGTACCGCGAATCCGCCGAAGAAACCGCATGGCGCGGCAAGGATCCCTTGGATCGCCTCGAGAAGTACCTTCGTAGCGAGGGCCTGGCCGACGAAGCTTTCTTTGAGCAAGTCAAGGTTGACGGCGACAAACTCGCTGCCCATGTCCGTAGCACCACGCAAAGTCTGCAGGGCCCGAACTTCCGCGAGTCATTCGCGGGGGTCTATGCCGAGCCGCACCCGCTGGTGGCCGAGGAACTTGCTTGGTTCGAGGAATACTCCGCCGGATTCGAAGGCGACGAGGAAGAGGGGACAGGCAACTGATGACCACCATGACCATTGCCAAGGCCATCAACGAAGGCCTGCGTGCCTCGCTCACCAATAATCCGAAGTCCTTGCTCATGGGCGAAGACATCGGGCCGCTGGGCGGCGTTTATCGTGTGACCGATGGACTCATCAGGGAGTTCGGTGCAGACCGGGTAGTTGATACCCCGCTGGCAGAGTCCGGCATCGTCGGCACAGCCATAGGCCTGGCCTTGCGCGGCTACCGTCCGATCTGCGAAATCCAGTTCGATGGTTTTGTGTTCCCCGGCTTCAACCAGATCACCACGCAGCTGGCCAAAATGCATTCGCGCAGCGGCGGCAAGCTGACGGTTCCCGTGGTCATCCGCATTCCCTATGGTGGCGGCATCGGTTCGATCGAACATCACTCGGAATCGCCGGAAGCGCTGTTCGCCCACACGGCCGGCCTTCGCATCATCACCCCGTCCAATGCCCACGATGCCTACTGGATGATCCAGCAGGCTGTTGACTGCACGGACCCGGTCATCTTCTTCGAGCCCAAGCGCCGCTACTGGCTCAAGGGCGAGGTGGACACCGAAAACCCCGGACCGGCGTCGGACCCGTTCCAGGCGCACGTACTGCGTGAAGGCTCCGACGCCACGATCGTGGCTTACGGGCCGCTGGTACCGGTCGCGCTGGCCGCCGCGGCGGCGGCGGAAGAGGACGGGCGCAGTATCGAGGTGATCGACCTACGCTCGATTTCCCCCATCGACTTCGACACCGTCACCGCTTCCGTCAAGAAGACCGGCCGTTTGATCGTCGCGCACGAAGCCCCGACGTTCGGGGGGATCGGCGGCGAGATCGCTGCACGGATCAGCGAGCGTGCCTTCCTGCACCTTGAGGCTCCGGTTATCCGCGTGGGCGGTTTCCACATGCCGTATCCCGTGGCGAAGGTTGAAGAGGACTACTTGCCGGACATCGACAAGATCCTCGAAGCCCTGGACCGTTCCCTGGCGTACTAGCCGCCCCTGATTGCACCCGCCGCCCAGCGGACGGGCCAGCCGAGATCGAGGACCCAAGTGACTGTTAAGAAATTCAACCTGCCGGATGTCGGCGAAGGCCTGACCGAGGCGGAAATCGTCTCCTGGAAGGTCAAGCCCGGCGATACCGTGGCCATCAACGACGTCATCTGCGAGATCGAGACGGCGAAGTCCCTCGTGGAATTGCCGTCTCCGTATGCCGGTACCGTGGCGGAATTGCTCGTCGCCGAAGGCATCACGGTTGAAGTCGGAACCGCTATCATCGGCATTTCCGACAATGCGCTTGGAGAACCAGAGACCGCCCCGGCGCCGCCCTCGCCCACGGCCGCACCGGCACCCTCCGCTGAGCCTGCCGCCGAACAGCTCGTCGAGACCCTGATGTACGGCAAGTTGCCCGACGACGCCGGAACGTCCGACGGCGGTCCGGCCGGCGGTCCGCTGGTTGGCTCCGGTCCGAAGGCCGACGCCGTCAAGCGCCGCCCGCGTAAGCGCCCGGAAGGCACTACTGCTGTACCCGCGGCCGCGGCCGCGGCGAGCACGGCACCCGCAGCCGTCGTCGAGCCCGTCGTCGAGCCCACTGCTCCGGCCCTGCCCCCCGCTGCCGAACAGCAGCCAGCGACCGCAAGTCAGGGAGCCGCAAACCAGGCACCGGGTCTCACAGGCCTTGGTGCAACGGTCAGCGGCCTCGTCAACCGGGTGTTGGCCAAGCCTCCCGTGCGCAAGATCGCCCGCGAACTTGGGATTGACCTGGCCGATGTCGTTCCCACGGGAGCCCGCGGCGAAGTGACCCGCGAGGACTTGGTCAGCTACCAGTCGCAGCGAGACGCCGAGGTGGACCAAGCAGACACGTTCTGGGGTGCGTCCAAGAAGCCGCAGGATCAGCGAGTGGAACGGATCCCCGTCAAGGGCGTCCGCAAGGCCACCGCCAAAGCCATGGTGGAGTCGGCCTTCACGGCGCCGCATGTGAGTATCTTCGTTGACGTGGATGCCAGCCGCACGATGGAATTCGTCAAGCGGCTCAAGGCCTCCAGGGACTTCGAGGGCATCAAGGTATCGCCGCTGCTGATCCTCTCCAAGGCCGTGATTTGGGCCGCCGCACGCAACCCGAGCGTTAACGCGACCTGGGTAGAGAACGCCGACGGCAAAGGCGGAGCGGAGATCCACGTCAAGCACTACATGAACCTCGGTATTGCCGCAGCAACCCCGCGCGGGCTCATGGTGCCGAACATCAAGGATGCCCAGGACCTTTCCCTCAAGGAACTGGCCCTCGCGCTCAACGAGCTCGCCGGCACGGCACGCGCTGGGAAGACCCAGCCTGCGCAGATGCAGGGCGGCTCCCTGACCATCACGAACGTCGGCGCCCTCGGCATCGACACCGGAACGCCCATCATCAACCCCGGCGAGGTGGCAATCGTCGCGTTCGGCACCATCAAGCAAAAGCCCTGGGTGCTCGACGGCGAGGTCATCCCTCGCTGGATCACAACGCTCGGCGGTTCGTTCGATCACCGGGTGGTGGACGGGGACCTCTCTGCCCGCTTCATGGCCGACGTCGCGTCCATCCTTGAGGAGCCGGCTCTGCTGCTTGACTGAGCAGAGCGGCGTTGGGGGACTTTGGCGGGTCCTGCGCGGTTGGCTGAGCTAGTAGGACGTGTAGCTGATCGCAAGGTCGCGCAGTTGCTGGTCGCTCATGCTGCCGATCATTCCAAATGACAGGACCATGGCCAGGGCTCCGACGGCGAGCATCGCGGAAGTAACCACGAGCAACAATTTCCAGTCGGAACGAAGGATGCTGCGGAACGTCTCCGGCATCTGGAGCAGCGGCGAGATCATGTTCGGAGCGCTGTCCACTGAGCCGTCGTCGAGAAGCGCCACGATGCGGTCATTTGCCCGGTCGAAGCGCATGGAGCTGATGTGGTTGCCATGGCGGGCGAGCAGAATGTCGTGTCCGACGCGTTGGCGCGGCTGCAGAGTAAGCAAAAGGGATCCCCTACGGGTTGTTGTGATGGGCGGCTCGCGCCCTTGGGGGCCACTCCAATTTTATCGGCGGCATCCTAGCGGCACGGCCAAAATCGGGGTGAGACCGCCCACCACAACGCGTGATCCCCGTCAAAGTCGCGGGGTCGGACAGTCCCTTACGATTCGTCCGTCTTGGCAATGTAGACGTCGCACGGCGCGTTGTGCGCCACCGTGTTCGCGACACTGCCGAGAACCCTGGCCAGTCCCTGCATGCGGCGGTTGCCGACCACGATCACTTGGGCACCCACCCGTTCTGCTTCCTTGACCAAGGCCTCTCCGGCTTTGCCGAAGACTGCTCCATAGCTTGTGGTCAACTGATCGGAGGCGAGTTCCGCGGCCACTTTGCTGGCTACCTTCTCCGCGGCGTCGGCGTCGGAGAGAATCCACTTGTCGCCGCCGCTTTCGACGACCTCTACGTGGGCGCCTTCAAACGCGGTGATGACGCGCAGTTCCGCGCCCAGTGCGGTCGCCAAATTCTTTGCCGAATCGGCGGCCCGCCTTGCCGTTACGCTGCCGTCGACTCCAACGAGGACTATTCCGCTCATATCTCTGCTCCTTTGCTGATGACATCAATGGCTTCCTGCAAAACCGGCGCCAATCGGCGGACGCCTTCGGCGATGGACTCCGGTGGCACTGCGCTGAAAGCCAACCTCAGTTTGTTGGATGGTTCGTCAGAGTGCGTGAACGCCGCGCCGGGGATGAACACGACCCCTGCCTCGATCGCCTTCTTGAGCAGCGGATACGTGTCGACGCCCTCGGGCAAGGTGACCCAGACGAAGAAGCCACCCTCGGGCTTGGTCCAGCTGAGGCCGGAAGGCATGTGCTCTTCCAACGCCACCAGCAGGGCTTTGCAGCGTTCCTCGTACAGGGCCCGGTAAGTGTCAATCTGCCCGCGCCAGTCGTAGTCCCGAAGATATGCCGAGATGATCATCTGGTTGAGGGTGGGAGGGCACAGCGTCACGGCTTCAGAGGCCAGGTAGAACCGCCGCTGCAAGTGCTCGGGTACTAGTGCCCATCCGATTCGCAGTCCAGGGGCAAAGATCTTGGAGAACGAGCCCATGTAGATGACGTCATGCTCGTTCGCGGCCCGCATCGGTTCCAACGGGTTGCCGTCGAAGCGCAAAAGGCCGTAGGGGTTGTCCTCCAGCACCAGAATATTCGCACTGCGGCATATATCGACGATTCGCTGACGCCTCGCCGGAGCAAGTGTGATGCCGGACGGGTTGTTGAAGTTGGGGATCGTGTAGAGGAACTTGATGGACTTGCCCTCGGCGTGAAGCGCCGCGATCTTGGCTTCCAGGAGCTCCGGGACCAGGCCGTCGTCGTCCATGTCCACTGTCTCGACCTGGACTTGGTACGCCTCGAAGGTGTTCAGTGCGCCCACGTAGGTGGGGTTTTCCACAAGGACGACGTCACCGGGGTTGCAGAAGACCTTCGTGGCCACGTCCTGGGCCGACTGGGAACCCGCGGTGATCACCACGTTCTCCGGCCGGGCGTCCAGGATGCCTTCCGCGGCCATGATCTCGCAGATCTGGGTACGCAGTTCCTCGGTGCCCTGTCCGCCCCCGTACTGCAGCGCCGTCATGCCTTCTTCCGCGATGATGCGGGCGGCGGTTTGGCCGAGCTTCTCTAGGGGCAGGGACTGCAGGTAGGGGTTTCCGCCGGCGAGGGACACGAGTCCCGGCCGCATTGAGATGTCGAAGACGTCACGCACAGCGGACTGCTTGATGTTGGCGGCGCGCTCCGAGAAAAGTTCCTCGTGGCGGTGGGCGGCAGTTGCTGCTCGCTCTATTGCGTCGATTGCTTCCGCGGGCAACTCGGGCCCGGCATCCAATGTTTCGTGGGTCACAGTGAAAGGATACTCCCCGGAGTTGCCAACTGAGCAACGGATGTTTCATCCTAATTTCGAGATTCGCGGTGCGAAGCGCTTTACGTCCGGACACAGGAAGGCTGGAATAGAGCCATGACGACGCATCCTGAACTCGAATCCAAAGCCCTTCGCTTCCACGAGCTCCATGCCGCGCCTCATGCGCCGTTGGTGCTGGTGAATGCGTGGGATGCGGCATCTGCGCGGATGGTCGAGGAAGCGGGCGCGACGGCGGTGGCCACCTCCAGCTCGGCTATCTCCTGGAGCCTGGGGTACCAGGACGGGGACCACCTTCCGCGGCAACTCGCGATGGAAGCGCTGGCGCGGATAGCAAAATCCACCCGCCTGCCCGTGACTGCGGACATCGAGACTGGCTACGGGCGTACCGATGAAGAACTCCAGGCCACGGTTCGAGCGGTGCTGGACGTGGGCGCCGTCGGGATCAACATCGAGGATTCGGCGGAGCAGCCGCTGAGCGAGATCGCGGAACAGTCCAGGCGCATCGCCCTGATCAAACAGGCTGCCGAGGATGCGGGCGTCGGACTGTTCATCAATGCGCGTACGGACACTTTTTGGTCTGGAAAGTTTCCGGATACCGCATATGAGGAAACGCTGCGCCGTGCGGATGCTTATCAGCGGGCCGGGGCGGACGGAATCTTCGTGCCGGGGTTGACGGATCTCCATATTCTGCACGAACTTTCCCGGCGGATCAGCGTACCGCTCAATGCGCTGGCCGGCTTGGGTTCGCCGTCGCCCGGAGAATTGCACGACGTCGGCGTGCGGCGAATCAGTATTGGCGGCAGCACTGCGAGGGCCGCCTACGCGAAGGTCTCCAGGCTGGCGATGGAAGTTCTTGGCGACGGAAACTGGTCGGGCCTCGCCGGAACGCGGAGCTATGCGGACATGGACGCGCTATTCGAGTGACCAGCCATCTCAGTGCAAACCCAGGACGTCCGCCAGGATATTCCCGTCGATGTAGATCGCTGCCTGGGATGCTCCCGTAGCCGCCACCGCGGTCTGCGCCAGCTGGGTTTCGATCCGCGGGTTGTCGCACGCGCCTCCAGGGCGAAGTGACCCGCTCAGGTTCACGACGGCGGTGGTGCCGTCGAGGTAGCCCGAAACGTATCGCAGCGCGGAGCCCGAGAGCGCGTTGTACAAACCTGCCCGGGACGCGGTGCCGTCGGGGGCGAGCAGTTGCCCCATCGCCATGGCCAGCGGGTCGCTGCCCGGCGGGGTGGTGATGTGGACAGCCACGAGACTGTCGCCGCAGCCGAACCGCACGCCGCGGCTTCCGCCGTCGCCGATTGCCACGAAATACACGAAGGACCCAGTCGATTCTCCGGCGGTCGGGAGGGGCGCAGGAACCGGCCCGGCTTCGGGTGCCTGCGGGTTCGCCGTAGTTGGGAGCGATGCCGCGGGTGGGGGGTTCATATACGGGGGAGGTGCCGGGAGGGGCATGGGAATCGGCCCGGCTACGGGCTCTTGCGTCGCCTGGACGAAGCCGGGTGAGACCGGTTGTGCGGAGCGTGACCCGCCCGGATCGCCGACGGGGGAAGCGCAGCCAGCCAAGCAGAGCAGGAGGGATAGGCACAGCGCGGCGACCGCCGTCGTCGTGCATTCCACGCCGCGTCCGACCCACATGAAAGCCCCCGCGCTTGCCCTGATCACCCTTGGTGCCTCTATCTCAACGTTACGGCCGGCCGATCGGGTGTGGGCCGCTCCGTCCATGACGGTTCGGCCTCAGCTCAGTCACGGAATGGTAGCGGTGGTGCGGTGACCGCTTGCTTCCGTTTCGAAGGGCGTTCCGGCTAGTCCGTTCCGTTGATCTTCCGCCAGCCGCCGGCGCGGTTGTTCGCCGCGATCTGCCGCAGCATGGTGGTGAGAGGTGTGCGCGGAATCGGCTCGTGCTCGTGGAAGGTGATCATGCGGGCGGTCTTGTTGCCGTGCCCCGATGTGATGATGTTGTCCGGGTCGGGAACGATCGCGCCGTCGTAAAGGAACAGGTTCACGTGGTCCTTGGCTGCGAGCAGAGCGCAGACGTTACCGTCGAGGACGAAGTAAGGCTGTGTGCGGCGCTTGATGGTTTCGACGATTTCAGGCTCGGCTTCGTGGATGAGGTCGCGTAGTTGCTCGGCAATGGCGCGTTGCCAGTCCGGGAGGGCCTCGAGGTAGGCATCGACGTCGGGGTGGCGGTTGTAGTCGGCCATGCCGCCATCGTATCGACAAAAAATGCCCCCGCCCACGCCTCAATGGCGGGACGGGGGCATTCTGGCTGCACGCGGGGCGAACCGAGGGAACTAGGCTGCTGCTTCTTCTTCCTGGACAGCGGTCAGGGGCTCAAAGATGCCCTTGATCTGCTCAACAACTTCGGCGTCGTCCTTGGGGTGCAGTTCGGCGAAGCGGATCATGGAGCCCGGAACGGCGAGCTTGACGTCTTCAAGGACCTTGGCGCCGGCGATGCCGGCTGCCTTGCGGGCCTCGTCCTGTGCCCAGACGCCACCGAACTGGCCAAAGGCGGTACCGACGACGGCGGTCGGCTTGCCCGCGAGGGCGCCGGCGCCGTAGGGGCGGGACAGCCAGTCGATGGCGTTCTTGAGGGAAGCGGTCAGGGTGCCGTTGTGTTCGGGCGTCACAAACAGGAGGGTGTCAGCTTCGGCTGCTGCTGCACGCAAAGCTGCGGCTTCGGCCGGAACCTGGCCTTCGACGTCGATGTCTTCGTTGTAGAACGGGATGTTGCCGAGGGAGCCGTGGATCTGTACTTCGACGTTTTCCGGGGCGTTCAGCTGGATGGCTTCGGCGAGCTTGCGGTTGTGGGAATCGGCGCGGAGGCTGCCAACAAGGGCGAGAACGGTGTTCTTGGACATGGGAACTCCTTGGGTCTGGCCGCGGACGGTGCCGCAGGCGCTCGGTTTTGGAGGCTTTTGCTGCCTTCGTAGATTCTAAACGGACTGCAGTCCGCTTAATATTCCCAAGGCTAGAATGTTTTTGTGAGCCTCATCCCCATCCGGCCCGGATCGCCTTTCGGGACGCAGCCGGAGCGCAGCGACGCCGCGCGTAACCGCGAACGGCTCCTTCAAGCTGCCAGGGATCTCGTGGCCGAACATGGCGTCGACGCCGTCACCATGGACATGCTCGCGTGCAGGGCCGACGTCGGGAAGGGAACGGTTTTCCGCCGTTTCGGCAGCAGGGCAGGACTCATGATGACCCTCCTGAGCGATGCCGAAGCGGAATTCCAGCGTGAGTTCATCTTCGGTCCGCCGCCACTGGGCCCCGGAGCGCCCCCACGTGAACGCCTCATTGCCTTCGGCGAAGCGCGCATCAAATATGTCGAAGAATACGGCGAGCTGGCGCGTGCAGCGGCGGAACATTCCCCGCAAAACCGGCACGACGCCCCGCCGGTGGTGTTGTGGCACCGGCACATCGAGATGCTGCTGCGGGAAGCGGGCCTGGACCGCGACCCTTGGCTCTTGGCTCTTTCCCTCGGCGCCACGCTGGATCCCGAGCGCATGCTCCATTCCCTTCGCGCTCACGGAGTCGCGCCGGAGCGTCTGGCGGCGTCGTGGCGCGAGCTCGTTACGCGCCTGTTGCAAGACTGCTGACAAAACCTTCGCCGGGCTGCCTTGGCCCGGTAGCGTAGCGGCATGACCCTCACACCGATCCGCACCGCCGTCGTCGGCTATGGCCTTTCCGGCAGCGTCTTTCACACGCCGTTCATCGCAGCCAATCCTGCGTATTCCCTCGACGTCATCGCTACTTCGGACTCGGGCCGCAAAGCCCAAGCCCAGGCACGGTATCCCGGCACGAGGATCGTGGACACTCCGGAAGACGTCCTGGCCCTTGCCGGCGAGCTGGACCTCGTGGTGCTCGGCACACCGCCCGCGACCCATCACCCGCTCGCGAAGGCCGCGCTGGAAGCCGGGCTCGACGTCGTCGTGGACAAGCCATTCGCCGTAAGCAGCGCGCAGGGGCAGGAGCTGATCGAGCTGGCCGCGAGGTTGGGCCGCGTGCTTACCGTTTACCAAAACCGCCGCTGGGACGGCGACGCCCTCACGGTGAAGAAGCTGCTCGAGGCCGGGACGCTGGGCGAGGTCATGCGCTGCGAAGCGTCAATGGAGCGGTGGGCGCCCGAAATCAGCAAGGCGTGGAAGGCCGGCGCCACGGCCGACGACGGCGGTGGGCTGCTCTTCGACCTGGGAACCCACCTGCTGGACCTGGCTATCCAGATGTTCGGTCCCGCCGAAGTCATCCATGCCGAAATCCTGGCGCGACGGCCGCAAGAAAAAGCCGACGACGACGTCTTCCTGGTCCTGAAACATGCTTCCGGTGTGACCAGCCACGTCGCCATGAACGTCAACAGCCAGCTTCACGCTCCGCGCTTCCGCGTCCTGGGCAGCAAGGGCGGCTTCGTGAAGTTCGGGATCGATCCACAGGAACCGTTCATCCTGGCGGGCGGGCTGCCCACAGACGGCGCCTACGGCGTCGACGATCCGCACCACTATGGCACCCTGGAAATCGACGGCGTACGGACCACGGTACCCACTGAGCGCGGCGCCTACCAGGAGTTCTACCGGATCCTTGGCGAGAAGATCGCCGACGGCGGTGCCGCCTCCGCTTTGCCGCTCCCCGTGGATCCGGCCGGGCCGGTCGAGGTACTCAGGCTGATTGAGCAGGCCAGGGCCCTCGCCTGACCGGCGCGAACTGGCACCAAATGACCCCAAAACGCTTGGGAAGGGTCATCTACTGCCAGTTCGCCTGAAAGTTTTTTGGATCGGGCGTAACTTCGCCGGGACCCTCAGCGATGTAAGGGGAGTGTGGACAACGTCCGCACTGATCATCCAGTAGCGACAAAGCCGCTGCCGGAGCAGTCCCAAAACGTTTGTCGGAGGGTTTCATGTCCTTGTTCACTGTCCTTGCCACCAGCAAAATCGCCGCCGGCGTCCTTGCCGCCGGAGCTGTAGCGGTTGGCGGAACCGGCGTCGCAGCCTTCAACGGAGCACTTCCCAACGATCTGCAGAGGAGCGCCCACGAACTGCTCGGAGCCCCGGCCCCGGTAGCGACCAATGCAGCCGAGTCCGCACAGTCCAAGGCGGCTGAGGCGTCCCAGACGGCCACGTCCAAGGCCACTGACGCCGCTGCCGACGCAAAGTCCAAGGCCACTGACGCCGTTGACGACGCAAAGTCCAAGGCCGCCGCAGCAGCCGCATCGGCCAAGGCCACCTCACCGGAGGCATTCGGCCTCTGCACCGCGCTCCTCAACGGCGGCCTGAAGGCCGACGCCAAGGTGCCCGGCTACTCCTCACTGGTTGTTGCCGCTGGCGGCGAAGCCAACGTCAACGCACACTGCGCAACTGTAGTGACCGAAGGCAAGGCTGCCGGCCTGAATGCTGACGGATCCGCTTCCGCCAAGGCCGACGCCGATGGAAGCGCCGCACTGCCTGCCGTACCGGCTGTTCCCGCAGTGCCGTCCGCACCGGCCGTCCCTGCAGTACCGGCCGTCCCGGCTGTGCCGTCCCACGTGCCGACCGCACCTGTGCACGTGCCGTCCGATTCTGTCAGCCCGTAACACTGCGGCTACGCTTGAACGGCGGGGCTCCTTGGCTAAATGACAAGGAGCCCCGCGACGCAACAGACTGCAGCAGTGGTCATTTCCCAGGCCAGGGACGATGACCGCGCTGCGTGGGATGGAGGGGTCGCGGGTGCTGGACCCTTTGGCTGATGAATATTTGCAGGCGGACGAGGAAGATCCCGCACTGTTCTTCACAGCTGCCTACAACGAGTTTTCCGGACCGGTGTTTGGATACCTTCGCGCCCGCGGCGTAGATGATCCGGAAGCAGTTACCCAGGACGTGTTCCTGGCTCTCTATCCCAAACTGGATTCCCTTCGAGGGGGTCTCCAGGGGGCTAAAACCCTACTCTTCTCCATAGCGCACGCGCGAATGGTGGATCACTATCGCAAGCGGGAACGCACCCCTGATTCCGCGCCCTATGAATCCGATCTGGATTCGCGACGCGCACCTTCGGCCGAGGACCAGGCATTCGGGCACGGGGAAGGCCTGGGCGTAACCGAGCTACTGGCCGACCTCAACCCCGACTACCGGGAGGTCTTGGCACTACGGGTCGTGGCGGACCTGTCGTTGGAAGAAACAGCGGCCATCATGGGCAAGTCCCAAGGAGCCGTGAAGCAGTTGCAGCGCAGGGCATTGAGTGCACTGAGAGAACGTGCACTACTAAGGAATGGCACATCATGAGCGAAAAATCCGCATCTTTCGGCGAGCAAGGCATTGACCGCCTGCTTGCTGAAGCCGGGCTCGACGAAGCATACGAGATCCGGACCGAGCTGCTGGAACTGCGCGCCCTTGCGAGCACCCGGCCGCAGCCCTCGGTGGCTGTGCAAGCCTTGATGGCACCAGCCCGCGGGGCGATCGCGCCGGTTGAAGCTGTTACCGCTGTTACCGCTGTGGAGACTGTTGCGCCAGTTGGGGCGGCTTCCCGCGCAGCGGCTGCGCCTGTTGATGAACTTGCCGCTCGTCGCCGTAAAAAGGGCCGCTTGACCTTCGCCGCCGTTGCCGTTGCGGCTTCCCTTGCCGCCGGAGCTACCGCTGCAGCTGCGTCCGACGGCGGCATTCCGGGAACGATCGAACACTTGGGCTCCGTGGTTGGATCGGTCGTTTCCCAGCTCACCCCTGGATCGGGCGGCAACGCTCCGCGACAGCAGGGAACACGCCCGGAGCCGGTTCCGATGCCCACCCGTGGAACGAGCGATCCCGTATCGCCGTCTCCGGGGTCCTCCAACCCCGACGCCCAAAACAACGCGCATCCATCGCCGCACGCCACTCCCGGCACTACCTCACCCGGGTCCGAGTCGGATCCGCGTAATGGATTGCACGACATCGCCAAGGGCCGTCCGGGACCTATCACGATCCCGACGCCGGTGGTCCCGACGCCCACACTCCCGTTGCCCCAGCCGGTTCCCTCCGACATCCTCCCGGGCAACCCGGTCAAGCCGTAAAGGGTGATCGATTGCTCCGTAACTGTCGTTCTGAAGGCTCAAAGCGACAGTTACGGAGCAGTCGATGGAGAAGTTAAGCGGAAACCAGGTTGTGCCAGTCGGCGACGAGGGGCAGGTTGTGCGCCTCGGAGACCGAGCGGTGCGTGACCTTGCCCGCGGCGATGTTGAGGCCGGCTGCCAGAGCGGGGTCGCGGTCGAATGCAGCCCTGACGCCCAGGTTGGCCAGTGACACGGCGTAGCGCAGGGTGACGTTGGTCAGAGCGTAGGTGGAGGTGTTGGGGACGGCGCCCGGCATGTTGGCGACGCAGTAGAAGATCGTGTTGTGGACCTTGTACGTGGGTTCCTGGTGTGTGGTGGGGTGCGTGTCCTCGAAGCAGCCGCCCTGGTCCACGGCGATATCCACCAGCACGGAGCCGGGCTTCATCCGGGAAACCAGCTCGTTGGTGACGAGCTTGGGGGCCTTGGCGCCCGGGATCAACACGGAACCGATGACGAGGTCGGCGTCGACTACTGACTTGTCGATCTCGTACGCGTTGGAAGCGACCGTCTTCAGGCGGCCCTGGTAGAGGGCATCCAGTTCGCGGAGGCGGTTGATGTTGATGTCCATGATGGTGACATCGGCGCCCAGGCCAAGGGCCATGGCGGCGGCGTTGGTACCGGCAACACCGGCGCCGAGGACAACGACCTTGGCCGGGCGGACGCCCGGGACGCCGCCCAGCAGCACGCCCTTGCCGCCGGCCGGAGCCATGAGGGAGGAAGCGCCGACGACGACCGACAGGCGGCCGGCGACCTCGGACATCGGTGCAAGCAGGGGCAGGCTGCGGCCGTCCTGGACGGTTTCGTAGGCGATGGCCGTGACGCCGGAGTTGATGAGTTCCTGGGTCAGCTCGGGCTCGGCGGCAAGGTGCAGGTAGGTGAAGAGGATCAGGCCCTTGCGGAAGCGGTGGTACTCGGCCTTGATGGGTTCCTTGACCTTCATGACCATGTCAGCGCGTGCCCAGACGTCGTCGGCTTCGGCCACGATCTCCGCGCCGGCAACCGCGTATTCCTCGTCCGTGATTCCGGAGCCCAGGCCTGCGCCCCGTTCCACCAGGACGGTGTGGCCGTGGGTGCGGAACTCGTGAACGCCCGCGGCTGTGATGGCAACGCGGAATTCGTTGTTCTTGATCTCTTTGGGGACACCGATGATCATTTTGGGCTCCATGTTCGAAAGGCTTCAACGGCCTTTTTCTCTGCGGGGGACTGTGATTCCAGAATAAATCCGCTGTGAGCCAGGCGACAGGAAAGGCGATCGCCGCCGCGGCTGACTTCCCTGGAATTCCGGGGTTTTTACCGCTCGCGACTCGACATTTGTCGATATTGAGAGCGTCAGGTGTCGCCTGATGTTCGTGGGGCAACGTAGTGTTTTCCCCATGCAGCAAGACGTGGAGAAAATCGTCGAGGACGTCGCACTCAAATTGGGCCGCGGACTCTCCCTGGAAGACCTCGACGGCGTGCTGCTCGCCTACAGTTCCAACCAGTCCCACGCCGACCGTGTGCGGGTGAACTTCCTCCTGAGCAAACGGGTCCCAGTGGACGTCAGCGCGTGGCAGCTCTCGCACGGCATCGCCACCGCGGTGCGTCCCGTCGTCGTGCCCGCCAACGAGGAACTCGGGATGGTGGGACGCGTCTGCGTCCCGCTGCTGGTGCGCGGATTCCGCGTGGGGTACCTCTGGGTCCAGCAGGACCTTGACGAGCAGACCGCGACGGCGATACTCGCCGAGTTGCCGGGCGTCCGGGACGAGTTGGACCTCCTCGCGGGGTTGCTGCTCGATTCCAATACTGCCGAATCGGAGTTCCGGCGCCGCCGTGAGCAGGAATTCCTGGCTGCATGCCAAGGCGAGTCCAATGCGGTGGCGGCCGTGGCGGGATGGAAGGAGATCCAAGGCCGAGGACCGTGGCAGCTGGTTACCGTGCTCGACGCGGAGGACAGTGGCGGCGTCTCGGATCCGATCGCGGCGACCCTGACGCACCGTTCCGCCGCGCTGCAGGCAACTATCGGGGTCGATTCCGTGCTTTTCAGCGCTGGCACCGAGACGCACTCGGTCATGTTGTTCCGCGAAACGGGCGGACGGGCAGAGCATGCCCAAGTCCTGGTTCATTATCAGCTGGAACTCGCCAAGCGCGCCGGCCGGAAGGTGGACCGCGTCATACTCGGCATCAGCGAGCCGTTTTCAGTCATCCGCCAGATGGGCCGGGCCTACCGACAGTCGAAGCTCGCGGCCCAGGCTGCCGCCGTCGATCCTCCACTCGGCGAGCTCGTGGACAGCCGCTCGGCCGGGATCTACCAGTTGTTCGAACGGCTACAGGCTCCCGGTGGCTGGGACGATTCGATCTCGGCGCATTTCCAAGAGATCGAGGATGCCGACCGCAACGGCGAGCTGCTGCCCGTGCTCGAATTGCTTTACGACAGCGACGGCTCCGTGCAGGACGTGGCCACGAAGCTCCACCTGCACCGCAGCAGCATCTACAACCGGCTCGCCAGGGTCCGCCAGCTCATCGGTGCAGATCCGCTGAATGGCGCGACGCGGCTCGAACTCCATGCAACGCTCAAAGCGCGCCGCTGGGCGGGCCGCCCGCGGATTTGAAGCCGCTGGTACCGGAAGCCGCGCTGGTTTACTTGTTGAGCTGCCTCAGCTGAAGGCTGCAGCGCCAACGGTCCGGGCGGTGCTGAATGATCTGCGCCCGGTTGCTTTGGCAGCATCGCCCATGCCACTCGACTGAAGATGTTCGATGCTGTCCCATCCTCACTGCAGGGCCTTGGTTGCTGCGTCCAAAATCGACCCAAGATCAACGCCCGACTGCGTGGGTTGTGGCGTGGGAGTAGGGCTGGCCGGGTTCCGCGGCTTCCAAGAACCTGTGGGCGCAGGCGAGGGCGTGCCGGTCGGATCCGGCGTCGGGGTGGGGTTCGTCGGCCCGGTCGGATCCGGGCTGGGCGCCGGTGCAGGCTGGGCCGGAACCGGATTGGAAGGAACAGGCGCAGGGGTGAGGCTTGGGGGCAGTGCTGACGGGATGGCAGGAACCTGGACGGAGATCGATGGCGCCGAGACGCTCGACGGTTCGACGGCGGCGGGTCCTTGCGGCGAATGTTGCGCCGGGTCCGTGGAGGTCTGGCCGGACTTGGCGCTTGGGGTAGCTGCCGAAGGTGATGCTGCGGGGCTGGGTGAAGTACTTGCCGTCGTGGAAGGGGCGCCGGATTGCGTGGAGTCTTGGCTGTCCGCGCTGGCAGCGTCCTGGGCGCGGGATTCCTGGCCGAAGAAGGGCAACTCAAGGGCTTGGCCCAGGGAACCGGCGGTCAACAAGATGCCTAGGGCTCCTGCAACCACTGCCATTCGGTTGCTCATCGTCCGGATGCTGGCGGCCTTCTTGAGGACTGCGTGTGGTTCACGGCTGAAGGACGAACCAGAAAAGGTCACCGGACCGACGCTGGCCCGGGGTGCCGCGTGAGGTGCTGTTGTGGCTGCCTCCTCGGTTTTGGCCGGCTCAGCCGTCTCGGCAGCCACCGTCGGAGTAGCCACTGCCGGAATGGCGGCTGTCGCGGGTTCTGCTGTCGGGGCAGCCACGGTCGCGGCACCCACTATCGGAATGGCCGCGGTTTCGCTGGCTTGGGAAGCTCTCTTCCGTTCGGCTGCGCGGGCGGCCGCGCGCGTGGTGGGCACCGCCGTCGTCGGGGTTGCCGTGGTGGCGGGGTCCGCTGTCGAAATCAAAGGTTCAGAAGCCGATGCAGCAATGAACGGTTCGCTGTCTTTGGCCCGACGACGTCCGGTTGGTTTGATGCGCTCGCGCGCCACTTGGGCACGGCGAGGCTGATCCATGATTGGGGACATGGTGATTGCCTCTCAACGCCTTCGAGGTTAGCTGTCGGGTTCGGACGAGGCCGTCCGGCCGCACATGGCGGCTTCACCCCAAGGGCCTGTGGAGAAGTAGGCCCGGAGACTCTGGGTCCCCCGTCTCTGCCGCGGGTCTGGCGGATTCCGGGTTGCGGCAGAGCTCGGCGTCAATCCGGAAGCGGCCCAGTTGGGGATTGGGTCGCACCTCGACGGTACAACAGCCGGCATGCAAAAGTCACATTTGAATAACGGGCGGGATGACCGGTTTTACCGGGTCCGCCCGGCGATGAGTCCTGCGACGTGTTCGGCGTCGCGGCCGACCCCGCCCACGAGACCCGAAGTCAGCCCGTATTGGAACGGCATACCCACGAAGAACAGTCCCGGCAGTTGTTCCACGGCACCCCGACAGGTGAGCGGCCAGCCGTCCTCATCCGCGGGAAGTCCTCGGATCCAGCCGAAGTCCGGTCGGTAACCGGTAGCCCAGATCACCGTGGACACCGGGATCGCGTGGCCTTCATCAGTCAGGGGTTGGCCCTCGCGGGCGCCCGCCAGGCGTGGCAGGCGGGCGACTCCCGCGGCGTCGAGCTCTCGCGTAGAGGTCCGGATCAGCGGCGCGCCGTGCTGGGTGAACCCGACTGCGACTTTACGGCCGATAGGGGTGGATCTGTTCAGCACGTTGTGGATGAAGAGCCACCAAAGCCCGCCGGCGTATCGCGTTACGGGGCCCGGAATGTGGAACGGAGGGGTTCCGGCAATGTAAGTGCGGTGGGTAGGTGCGAGCTCCAAGGCGATTTCGACGCCGGAGGTGCCGGAGCCGACCACCAGGACATCTCCGGGCGGAACCGAGTCCGGGTTGGTGTATTCGGCTCCGTGAAGTTGGTGGATGCCGGGATCCAGCTCCTGTGCGAACGCCGGAATCCTTGGCTGTGCGTTCGGGCCCGTGGCAACAACAACGTTCTTGGCCAGGATCGACCCGGAGCCCGACTGTACTCGGAACCGGCCGTCCTCCCGCTCGATGCCGACGACGTGGGCACCATGACGTACCGGGAGTTCCCGGCTCCTGGCGTACTCCTCGAGGTATTCGGCCATGGCGTCTTTGCCGGGAAAGCTGCCTCGGGCGGCGGGAAACGGCATGCCGGGAAGGGAATCGTGCTGCGCCGGGGTGAAGAGCCGCAAGGAATCCCACCGGTTCCGCCACACGTCGCCGACGCGGGTCTGCGAGTCCAGGATGAGGAAGTCTTGCCGGTGCTTCTGGAGGTGGAATCCGGTGGCGAGCCCTGCCTGCCCGGCGCCCACAACTATGGTGTCCACTGGCTTATTGCTGTCCATCGCGAAGCCTCCTGAGGTGTTCGAGGTCATTAGAATAGCATTCCAGTCACTAGAATGATATTCTTTTTGCGTGGAAATCCGACACAATGACAGGCGGTTAGCCCAAGCTGTCGCAACCAAGGCCGCCGTCGTGGAGGCCGCTCGGCAGCTGTTTCTGAGCAGGGGATACGTGGCCACGACTATCGGGGCCGTTGCGGAGCAAGCAGGCGTGGCTATCCAGACCATCTACAACTCCGTGGGTAACAAGGCTGCGCTGCTCTCGGCCGTGGTTGACGCGACGGCCGCGGGCCCGGATGCTCCCCGCCCGGTCCCGGAGACTATGCGCGAGCGGACTGCCGCAGCCGCCGACGCCGCGGCGGTCCTAGCGTTGTTGGCCGACTGGTTCGCCGAGGTACATCCGAGAAGCAGCCAATTGTTCAGCGTCATGAGGCAGGCCTCCGCCGTCGACGCCGAAGCGGCAAAGGTGGAGCGGGACCGGGCCGAAATCCGGCTGCGGAACTATGCGGAGGCAGCGGCTGCGCTCAGGCGGCGCGGGGCATTGACTTCCGGAATGAGCGACGAGCAAGCTGCTGCCGTGATTTGGTCGGTGGGTCATCCGGACACCTACCGGTCGCTCGTGTTGGATTTCGCTTGGGGACTGGAGCGCTACCGGGATTGGGTCCACGCGGCGCTCAAAGCGGCCCTCGCCTAGCGTTCCGCTACTCGCTGGTGGTTTCCTCGTTGCCCGCGCCCGTCTTCTTCTGGTTTTCCAGCCATGCCATGATGTCCGCGAGCCTGATGCGGCGGTGTGTGCCGCGGTATTCCACCGGAATTTCGCCACGGTCGGTCATGTTTCGCAGGTAGGTGTGCGAGATTCCCGCGAGTTCGGCCGCCCTCGACGTCGTGAGCATTTCCTCTACGCTGCTGACGGTCACCGCTTCGCCTCGGCCCAGCCTGCCAAGGAGGTCGACGACGGCGTCCCTCGCCTCATCCGGCAAGCGGTGGACCGTGCCGTCGACGAAAACGGTGATGTCGTTGCTGTCCTGGAGTGAGCGCGCCAGGTTCCGGGCGTCGTCCGCGGGCAGGCCAGGCGTCACACGGGGAGCTATCAATGCCATGGCAGAAGCCTAGCCTCGCATAAGGCTGTGCGGTGACGCCGTCGTGTTAGATTCACGCCTATGGTCAACTACCCCGCCAATCCGGATCCAGGCCCTGCCGTGGCCGCGGCAATCGAGCTACTGGTGCGGCAAGGCTACGACGCGACCTCCGTGGACGACCTCGCCGATGCCGCCGGGATCAGCCGAAGCACGTTTTTCCGCAAGTTCGGCTCCAAAGAGGACATCGTTTTCGCCGACCACGACCGTATCCTGGCGCGGGTCCAGGAGTTCCTTGCGGGAACGACGGCAGATCCGTTACGTGCCGTCGTGGAGGCGGCGCTCTTGGTTTTCGGCCACCACGTGGGCAACCGCAAAACCTCCCTCGCCCGCTACGAACTTCTGCATCAAGTGCCTACCCTTCGTGATCGTGAACTGGTCATGACGCATCGCTATCAGCGGGCTTTCCGGAATCATCTCCTTTCCGCACTGCCGGAAGGCGAAGGCCGGGGGGTCACTGCCGTGGCCTTTGCCGCAGCGGTAGTTGCGGTTCACAACAGTGTCCTGCGCCAATGGCTGCGGGCGATTGCTGCTGGCGAACGCGTCGGGGGCGTCGAGCGCGGCGAGCGTGATGCGCGGGAAGCCGAAGCCCAAGAGTCGGCCGCCCGGCTCGGGCGTGAATTGGGCGCTTTGGCCGATACTTTTTCCCGGGTTTCAGCCGGCGAGGGGAGTAGTGTGCCAGCCGGAGCGCCTTCCGAGGAAGGCGGCCGTCCCGCCGTCGTAGTTGCTGTCCTTGATCCGGCAGCCGGTACGGAACAGATCCTTCAAGCGGTCCGGGACGCCCTGGCTTAGCCCTTGATCCAGCAAAATCCTCAGCTGACATCGAGTTCCTTGACATGAAACTGAGTGTCAGCGCATGCTAGGAGTCGCAGATCGCAACCCCAGAGCGAGGATTCCCCTATGACGACGACGTCCGATAGCTATTCCGAAGAACTGGATGCCGTTTTCCCGGCCGGGGCTGGTTTCCCGGCCGGAACTATGGAGCCCGAGTACATTCTGAACGAATCCCTGGACCCGGACCCGGCCTCAGTCTTCAGGGACGTCAGCCGCGAAGACCGCGCTTACTGGGACCGTGCGCGGACGTTTGTCCAGGACGAGGTGCTCCCGGTCATCGCGGGGTACTGGGAGCGCGCGGAGTACCCGCTGCACTTAGTGAAGCGCCTGGGCGAACTTGATCTGCTTCGCGACGGAATCAACATCGACGGATTCCCGGCAATGAGTAAAACCGCCGCCGGACTGGTCATGATGGAACTGAGCCGCGGGGACGGCTCCATCGGCACGGTGGTCGCGGTCCAGGGTGGATTGGCTCTGCGGTCCGTGGCCGAATGCGGTTCCGCTGAGCAGCAGGCCCACTGGCTTCCAGCACTTGCCCGGGCCGAGGAATACGGTGCCTTCGCCTTGACCGAGCCGGCGCACGGCTCCGATTCGGTGGGACTCGAGACGACTGCGACGGCCGTCGAGGGTGGTTATGTGCTCAACGGTGAAAAGAAATGGATCGGCAACGGCTCGATCGGCGGCCTGACCGTCGTCTGGGCTCGTGGTGACCACGGGCAAGTTCACGGATACCTTGTCCCGCAGGATTCGCCCGGATACACCGCCACGACCATTGAGGGCAAGCTGTCACTCCGGGCCATCTGGCAGGCACACATACGCCTCGAGAATGTCTTCGTCCCGGCGGAGAACGTGCTCCCGGGTGCCCGGAGTTTCAAGGACACGGCACGGGTGCTCCTGGCGACCAGGCTGGGAGTGGCCTGGTCCGCCGTCGGGCACGCCACTGCCTGTTACGAAACCGCGGTGCAGTACGCCGCCCAACGCCGGCAGTTCGGCCGCCCGCTGGCCGCTTCGCAGATCGTGCAGGAGCGTCTTGCCCGCATGCACTCCGAGCTCGCCACCATGCAGCTCATGGTCATGCAGATGACCAAGCTGGACGAAGAGGGTGTGCTGGCTCCCGCGCAGGCGGCGCTCGCGAAGTTCACGTGCACGCGCACTGCCCGCGGCATCGCCTCGAACGCGCGCGACCTGCTCGGAGGCAACGGGATCTTGTTGGCCAACCGCGTGGCCCGGCACTTCGCCGATATCGAAGGTATCCACACATATGAAGGCACGGAGACTGTCCAGGCGTTGATTATCGGACGCTCGATTACGGGCATCTCCGCATTCGCCTAAGCGGCGCCACTCCGCCCCCTGGCCGGGACCCCGGGGTCCCCCTGAGACGCTCGCTCACCTATGACGCCAAAATCCCGAACGCTCGCTCGGATACGCCAAAGGTGAGCGAGGGTGGGGACATGGATCGCTGACAGATAACCGTTGACAGCTGCGAGTAACGCGCGTAACCTAAATCACACGTTCCAAGTAACGCGCGTTACCAGTAGTTTCTACTAGTTGTCCCCCAAGCATCCGGAGCATTCAATGGCGAAGAGCAACCCCACTGGCAAGCCCGCAGGCAAACTGCGGCAGCGGGGCGTGACCATGACTGATGTCGCCAACTACGCGGGAGTTTCCCGCACGGCGGTTTCCTTCGTCTTGAGCAACCGGGAGAATGCCAGCATCTCCGGGGAAACCCGGAACCGCATCAACGAAGCCGTACATACGCTGGGGTACCGTCCCAACGCCGGAGCCCGCGCGTTGGCTTCCCAGCGCAGCGATTGGTACGGCATCGTCACTGAAATCGTCACGGCACCGTTCGCCGTCGACATCATCAAAGGTGCTCAGGACCAGGCTTGGCTAGATCGTCGCTTCCTGCTCATCGCCCCCTCCGACCAGGCCGATGCCGTAGGTCCGAACCAGGGCCTTGAAGATGCCGCCATCGAAAAACTGTTGGAACAGCGGGTGGAAGGGCTCCTCTACGCGGCCACATACCACCGCGGAGTGCATGTTCCGAAAAGCGCCGGCGAGGTTCCCACCGTCCTCATCAACTGTTTCGACGCCGACGGCATTCTCCCTTCGATCGTCCCGGACGAACGCGCTGGCGGCCGTCTCGCCGTCGAACGCTTGCTCCGAGCAGGCCACACAAGGATCGGCGTCATCAACCTGGACCCGGACATTCCCGCCGCGGTCGGGCGCTTGCAAGGCTGCCGCGATGCCCTAGCGGACGCCGGGTTGGAACTGGACCCGGAACTCGTCGTCTCAGGGCATGCGACGGCGGATGGCGGCTACGAGGCCGCCTGCGAAATTCTTGACAGATATCCGGCCGGGGCAGGCAGGCCAACAGCACTGTTCTGCCTCAACGACCGGATGGCGATGGGCGCCTATGACGCCATCAAGGAACGGGGACTGACCATCCCCGGAGACATCGCCGTGATCGGCTTCGACAACCAGGAACTGATTGCGGCCTACCTCAGGCCCAAGCTCACCACGGTTGCGTTGCCCTTCGAAAAAATGGGCGCCCTGGGAGTCCAGACGCTCGCAGCTCTCACAGCAGGACAGCCGATCGCTGCCGACCAGCAACTGGTCGACTGTCCGCTGCTAGAACGTTCTTCAGTCTGACCGCGAAATCACTACTGAAGAACAAAACCCCAACCCACCGTTCAGTAATGAAAGATAGGAAGAGACAACCATCATGACACAATCCCGGTTCTTGAGGTCTGCGCGGATCACCGCGGCCGGCCTGGCGGTGGGGGCGCTGCTCCTCACCGGCTGTGCAGCCAACAGCGGCATTTCGTCTGGCGGCTCCGCGGCTTCCAACGCGAACGCTCTCCTCACCATTCCCCGTGAGGACATGAGCACTTTCGACCGTAACTTCAACCCCTTCGCCCCCACTGTGAACCCCATGGTCCAGCAGGCCATCTACGAGCCTCTGCTGGTCTTCAACCCGGCCAAAGGCAACACCGTCCCCTGGCTGGGCGTCTCCTGGGACGCTGCCAAGGACGGCAAGTCCGTCACCTTCACCCTGCGTGACGGCGTGAAGTGGTCCGACGGGCAGCCTTTCGTCGCCGATGACGTGGCCTACACCTTCCAGCTGCAGAAGAAGCTCAAGGGCGGCTTCGAGTACCTCGATTCCGTCACTCCGGTGGGCACGGACAAAGTGACATTCACCTTCAACAAGCCCTGGGCCCCCGCGCTCTATGAGATCGGGCAGCTCCCCATCCTCCCCAAGCACATCTGGTCGTCCATTGCCGATCCGGCGAAGGACACCAACGCCAACCCCGTGGGAACCGGCCCCTACACCCAGGTGGACAGCTTCCAGTCCCAGTCCTTCGTGCTGAAGAAGAACCCGAACTACTGGCAGCCTGACAAGCAGAAGATCGCCGGCGTCAAGATGCTGGCAATGTCCGGAAACGATGCCGCCAACCTGGCCAGCGTCAACGGTGATGTGGACTGGTCCACCCAGTTCATTCCGAACATCGAGAAGACCTTCATCGCCAAGGACAAGGACCACCGCCACTTCTGGTTCCCGCCGACGGGCGCCATGATCAACTGGCAGTTGAACACCAGCAAGGCGCCGTTCAATGACGCGACGGTGCGCAAGGCCCTGAGCATGGCGGTTGACCGTGACCAGGTCACCAAGATCGGCATGAGCGGATACGCCACTCCGGCCGACTGCACAGGCCTCTCCGGCAACTACGCGAGCTGGAAGAACGCCGATGTGGCGAACAACTGCACTTGGACCAAGCTGAACGTCGACGAAGCGAACAAGATGCTCGACGCCGCCGGTTACCCCAAAGGCGCGGACGGCAAGCGCACCCTCAAGGACGGCAAGCCCTTCGAGTTCAAGATCTCCGTGGGCGCCAGCTCTTCCGACTGGCTCTCCGTGGCCAACGTGATCTCCCAGAACCTCCAGGCCATCGGCGTCACCGCTAAGGTGGACTCCCCTGACTGGGCCTCCGTCGTCTCCGGCTACGAGCAGGGAACGTTCGACACCGGCATCGTCTGGAGCGCGAACGACCCCAGCCCGTTCAAGTACTTCAGCTCCACCATGGGCACCTCCACCGTCAAGCCGGTGGGCGCCAAGGCCACCGAGAACTACCACCGTTTCGGCGATCCAAAAGCCGACGATCTCCTGCAACAGTTCGCTGCTGCAGGTGACGAAGCCGCGCAGAAGCAGATCGCGAACCAGCTTCAGACGGAATACAACGCGGTGGCCCCGACGGTTCCGCTGTTCTCCGGCCCCGAATGGGGTGACTACACGGACGTTCGCTTCACGGGATGGCCCACCCAGGACAACCCCTACGCAACGCTCTCTGACCGCTCCCCCACCACGGTCCTGGTCCTGACCAGTCTGGAACCGCGCAAGTAGCCGGCGCCAGTTCTCGGCCGGTGGCCGCCGTTGCCATATTCCGGTTCCCACCGGCCGAGAACCTTTTCATCCTTCCCGACCGGGACCACTGTCGTCCCGGACCCCGACTTTCCCGAACGGAGCAACCGTGCGCTTCATCCTGCGCCGCCTGGGCTTCTACCTGATCGCCTTCTGGGCCTCCATCACCCTGAACTTCCTGCTCCCGCGTTTCATGCCGGGAGACCCCGTCTCACGCATGTTCGCCCGTACCCAAGGCAAGATGCAGCCCGAACAGCTCGAAGCCCTGCGCAAGATGCTCGGCGTCGATGCGCGGCCGCTCTGGGAACAGTACGTCGATTACATGCACAACATCCTGACCGGCCAGATGGGTGTCTCCATCTCGCGTTTCCCCACCCCGGTCACCGAGGTTATCGCAAGCCAGATCGGCTGGACCCTGGTGCTGGGCGGAACCGCCCTGGTGTTCGCCGCCATCATCGGCAACCTTCTCGGCATCCTGGCCGCCTGGCGCCGCGGGGGCGCGATTGACTCCGCACTGCCGCCGCTCCTGATCTTCATTGGGTCCTTCCCGTACTTCTGGCTGGCCATGGGAGCCCTGTACTTGTTCGGAGTGACCCTCGGTTGGGCACCGTTGCGGCACGCCTTCAGCGACGGCTTGGATCCGGCGTTCACCTGGGAGTTCATCGGCGACGTCGGTGCCCACCTTGTCCTTCCGGCGTTGACGATCGTCCTCGTGTCGGTCGGCGGCTGGATGCTCGGCATGCGCAACACCATGATCGCCACCAACGCCGAGGACTACATCACCATGGCCGAAGCGAAGGGCCTGCGCCCCGGACGCATCATGTTCCGCTACGCCGCCCGCAACGCCATGCTCCCCTCGGTGACGAGCTTCGGCATGAGCCTGGGCTTTGTGGTGGGCGGCGCGCTCCTGACCGAGGTGGTGTTCGCCTACCCGGGCGTCGGCTACCAGCTCCTCAACGCCGTCCAGGGCCTCGACTACCCGCTCATGCAGGGCTTGTTCCTGACCATCACTGCCGCTGTGCTCCTGGCCAACTTCCTGGTGGATGTCCTCTACGTCCGCCTCGACCCGCGTGTGCGCAGCAACTAGGAGAACGCGATGACACACTCCATCACCACGCCCGCCTCCGCAGGGGAACAGAAACCGGCGCCCGACGACGGCGGGCAGCTTCCCGCGGACGTCACCCCCGGCTCTACCTCGGACAGCGCGACCCCTCCGGGCAACGCCACCCCGCCACCCGCCGTCGGGCTTTCCCATCGTGTACGGAAAACGAAGCAGAGCTTCGTCCACGGGCTCCTGACCAACAAGAAGGCCATGGTGGGCGCGGCCATCCTCTTCGCGTTCATCGCCTTGGCCCTGCTGGCTCCCGTGCTATTCCCGGGCGATCCGTCCCGCATCACGGATATGGCTTCTTTGGAGCCGTCGGCTGAACACTGGCTCGGCACCACTGCCAAGGGCCAGGACGTCATGGCCTTGACCATCCACGGCTCCCGCAGCTCGCTCTTCGTAGGACTCACCGTGGGCCTCGCCTCGACGTTTGTGGGCATCCTGGTGGGACTGGCTTCCGCGTATTTCGGCAAGGTCATCGACGAAGCACTGTCCTTGGTCACCAACGTTTTTCTGCTCCTGCCGGGGCTGCCTCTGCTGGTCATCCTGGCTGCGTTCCTCCCGCCGGGACTGGGCACGGTGATCCTGGTGCTGGTCGTGACCGGTTGGGCTGGATCCGCCCGGGTGCTGCGCTCACAGGCCTTGTCCATCCGTTCCAAGGATTTCGTGGCTGCCGCCGTGGTTTCCGGCGAACGGGCCGGTTGGATCATGTTCCGGGAAATCCTGCCGAACATGGCCTCGATTGTCATGGGAACCCTGCTCGGCTGCGTCATTTACGGCATCGGTGCCCAAGCCGGTCTTGAGTTCCTGGGCCTTGGCGATGTCAGCACCGTCTCCTGGGGAACCAACCTTTACTGGGCCGGCAACGAGGGCGCGCTCTTGACCGGGAGTTGGTGGGTGTTTGTGCCCTCCGGCCTTTGCATTGCGCTGGTGGCTTTTGCTTTGGCGCTCATCAATTACGCGGTGGATGAAGTGACAAACCCTCGACTGAGAAAAATAGCGTTGCGGAAAATAGCCACTCCCGGAAGGAGCGCCGCACAATGACCATCTCCCAAATCTCCTTCGGCTCCCATGAGCCCGTCCTGGAAGTCCGGGATCTGACGGTGAAATACATCGGCGATACCCGCTCCACCACCGCAGTGGACCGTGTTTCTTTCAGCATCGGCACGGGCGAGGTCTTCGGACTGGCAGGTGAATCCGGTTGTGGGAAGTCCACCATCGCCAACTCGATCATGCGCCTGCTCAAAGACCCCGCGAAGATTGCCGGGGGCAGCATCAAGTTCGGCGGCAGGGACGTCCTGGCCATGAGCCCCGAGGAACTGCGCCGCTTCCGCTGGCAGGACGTAGCCATGGTGTTCCAATCGGCCATGAACTCCCTCAATCCAGTGCTGACCGTCGGCGAGCAGATCGTGGACATCTACACCACGCATGCAGGCTACTCCCGGAAAGAATCACTCCGCCGGGCGTCCCAGTTGTTGGAGCTGGTGCGGATCGACCCCGCCCGCTTGAAGTCCTACCCGCACCAGCTTTCCGGCGGCATGCGCCAACGCGCTGTGATTGCCATGGCGGTGGCCCTCAAGCCTTCGTTGTTGATCCTCGATGAGCCCACCACCGCCCTGGACGTGGTGGTGCAGCAGGAAATCATGGCTCAGATCAAGGAACTGCAGCACGAGCTTGGCTTCTCGGTCCTGTTCATTACCCACGACATGTCCCTCATGGTGGAGCTCTCGCACCGCATGGCCGTCATGTACGGCGGCCGGATCGTGGAAACAGCCAGGGCCAAAGAAATCCACGCCGCCCCGCAACACCCGTACACGCAGGCACTCATGGGCGCTTTTCCGCCGCTCACCGGCCCGCGCGTTCCCCTTGCAGGCCTGCCCGACGGCGTGAAGTTCACCAACATCCCGGACCTCGCCGAGCTTTCCCCTGGCCATTTTGTGGCACCGTTCGCGCCCATGCTGGAAGGAGCAACGCGATGAGCAACTCTGTTTTGTCCCGCATGTCATCTCATGCCGCGGAGAGTACGACGCCGGCCCTCGAGGTCCGCGACCTCAGCAAGACCTTTCCGCTGGGAGGGTTCCTCTCGCATCGCTCAGTCAGGGCCCTCAGCAACGTGGACCTCACCTTGGAACGCGCTGAGATTGTTGCCCTCGTGGGCGAATCCGGTTCCGGCAAGAGCACTTTGGCGCGCTGTATCGCCCGGCTTGAGAAGCCGAGTACGGGGCAGGTCCTGCTTGACGGCGTCGACGTCCTCAAGCGCGACCGTTTCCAAGCGTCCCGCGAGTACCGCTCACAGCTTCAAATGGTCTTTCAAGATCCCTTTGGATCGCTCAACCCGGTTCACAGGGTGGAACACTTCCTGCGGCGTTCTCTCGCGATCCACGGCAAAGCCGGCAGCGAAGCACACACCCGGGCCCGCCTCGAGAAACTCATGACTACCGTGGGCCTGCAAGTGGACATGCTCAACTCCTACCCCCACGAGCTCTCGGGCGGCCAGCGCCAGCGCGTCGCGATCGCTCGGGCGCTCGCCGTGGAACCGCAGGTCATCCTGGCCGACGAACCCACTTCCATGCTGGATGTCTCCGTGCGGATCGGGATCCTCAACCTGATGCGCAAACTCCGCGATGATCAAGGCATCTCAATGCTCTACATCACGCACGACCTCGCCTCTGCCCGCTACCTCGCGGACCGGATTGCGGTCATGTTCGCTGGCGAGCTCGTCGAGGAGGGCGAATCGTTGGAGTTGCTGGCCAACCCCGCGCACCCCTACACGCAACTGCTGGTTTCCGCGGTCCCCGACCCCGCACGGGCGGGCTCTTACGATCCGGTCCGCAGAGCCGGGTTGAGGCAGGCAGTCATGGCGTCGACGTCGTGCGCGTTCGACGGCGACGCCGAACAGCCGTGCTCCGCCGGGCATCCGGTCCGCCACCGCGTAGGAGGAGTCGACAACCAGCATTGGGTGCGCTGCCATCTTTACCGGCCCCGGGCAGGCGCCGCGAGCAACGCCCTCACCACAGAATCGCAGGCTTCAGCATGACCGAATTGTTCCACCCTTTCGCCACGGTTCCGCAGGACGAGCTCGTGGCCCGTGCCGGGGCCGATCCGCTCAGGCCCCGCTTCCATTTCGTTTCCCCGGCGGGTTGGCTCAACGACCCCAATGGGGTGACCCAGTGGAGCGGGACGTACCACCTCTTCTACCAATACAACCCCACGGGTGCCTTCCACCACCGCATCCATTGGGGCCACGCCACCAGCACGGACTTGGTGAACTGGATCGACGAGCCGGTGGCGCTCTCGCCGTCGGAAGGCCCGGATGCCGACGGTTGCTGGTCGGGCGTGCTGGTGAACGACGCCGGTACACCTACCTTGGTGTACTCCGGGCGGCACGGGGATCGCGAACTTCCCTGCGTGGCAATGGGTTCTCCGGACCTCCGTACCTGGACGAAAGCGCCGGAAAACCCGGTCATCGCGGCCCCGCCGGCCGGCGTCGAGATCACGGCCTACCGGGACCACTGCGTGTGGCGCGAGGGAACGGTGTGGCGCCAGTTGGTGGGCTCGGGCATTCGAGGGCGCGGCGGCACGGCGTTCCTCTATGAGTCCGAGGACCTGCGCTCGTGGAACTACGTCGGGCCCTTGCTTATCGGGGACGCATCCACGGGTGACCCGGGGGCTGCTGATTGGCAGGGCACCATGTGGGAATGCGTGGACTTGTTCCGGTCGGGTTCGGGGACATTGGGTTCTCCGAGCGAGCGGGCGGCGCCGGATGTGCTCGTCTTCTCTGCCTGGAACGACGGCGATACCCGGCACCCGTTGTACTGGACGGGCCGCTACGCCGGAGATTCCTTCGAGCCGGCCAAGTTGCACAGGCTCGACTATGGCGGACGCTACTTCTACGCACCGCAGTCCTTTGTGGACGAGTCCGGCCGCCGCGTGATGTTCGGCTGGATGCAGGAAGGACGTAGCGACGCAGCCATGGCCGAGGCCGGGTGGTCCGGCGTCATGAGCTTGCCCCGCCTGACGACTGCCGCGCCGGATGGCACGCTGAATTTTGCGCCGATGCCGGAGATTGAGCAGCTGCGTTATGGACATGTCCAATTGCAACCGCGTGTGCTGGTGGGCCCGGAGACCGCCGGGTCAGTTCCTGGTTCCGGGAGTGCCGTGCCCGGGATCGCCGGTAACCAACTGGATCTCGAACTCGAACTACAGCTCGCTCCCGGTGCCGTCGTGCGCCTGGGCTTACTCGGTTCGGAAGATGAACACGGCAACGTGATCGAAGAAACGATCGTGGAGTTGGCGTTGCCCGTGGATTCTCCGGCAGCGACACTCAGGCTCGATCGCAACCGCAGCAGCCTGGATCCCACCGTGGACGCCGAGGAGAAATCCGGGCCAGTGCCGACTGCCGAAGGGCGCTTCTCGCTGCGTGTCCTGGTGGACCGATCCGCCGTCGAGATATTCGCGAACGGCAAGCCGCTCACGGCACGGGTGTACCCAACCCTCGGGGGAGGACGTGTGAGCCTCGCCGCCGCAGCGGGCAGCGCTCGGCTCCTCCGCTTCGACGCCTGGACAATGCGGGACATCTTCGGAGGTACGCGCACCCTTTTCCCATAGCAGAGCAGGCGTTGGGTGGGAGACGCCTACTCCGCGTCGAGGTCCGTTTCCAGCAGCGTCACGAGGGAGTCCAGGGCAGCGTCGGCGCCGTCGCCCCCGGCCCGAAGCACGACGACGTCGCCCTTTGCCGCACCAAGCGTCATAAGCGAAAGGATGCTGGCGGCGTCGAGCGCGTCGTCGGCAGGCGAACCGGCCATCGCGATGGTCACTTCAACCGGGGATTCCCCCGCGGCTTCGGCAAAAATCGCCGCGGGGCGGGCATGCAATCCGGAGCGGCTGGCGATGGTGGCGGTGCGTTCGGGCATGGTTTCTCCTTGTGTTCAGGTGGGCAGTACAGCAGGGCTCAGAGCCCGAGTTCCTCGAGGATCGGCAGTTTGGCGCGGACCCAGGCTTTTGCGTCAAGCGCGTCGGGTGCGCTGAGCGCCAGGCGGGCCAGCTCCTGCGCCTGTTCCAACGTGACCGTTTTGAGCACGGTTCCGACGGCGGCCAGCGAGCGGGCCGTCATGGATAGTGTGGACACGCCCAGGCCAACGAGCACGACGGCGAGGGCCGGGTCCGCGGCCGCTTCACCGCAGACGCCAACGGGTTTGGCGTTGCCCTCTTCCGCCGAGCCCGCGACGGTCAGCTGCACGAGGCGCAGAACGGCGGGCTGCCACGGGGTGTTGAGTTCGGCGAGCGGGCCGAGTTGCCGATCGGCCGCCATGGCGTACTGCGTGAGGTCGTTGGTGCCCAGCGACGCGAAGCCCACGTGGCGCAGGACCGAAGCCGAGGTCAATGCGGCCGAGGGAACTTCCACCATCACGCCGGGTGTCTTGATTCCCGCGGCTCCACACAGCGAGGCGAAACGGGCAGCCTCGGCCGCAGTCGAGATCATGGGCGCCATGACCCACACTTCAGCTTCCGATTCTTCGGCCGCGATGGCGATGGCCTCGAGCTGGCGCTCCAAAACGCCGGGCGTGGTGAAGTCGGTGCGGTAGCCGCGCACACCGAGGGCAGGGTTGGGTTCGGTGGCGTCGGTGAGGAAGGGAAGGGGCTTGTCGGCGCCGGCGTCGAGCGTCCGGAGCACCACTTTCTTGCCCGGGAAGGCGTCGAACACGCCCCTGTACGCGGCGGCCTGTTCGAGCACAGTCGGCTCGGTGTCGCGTTCCAGGAAGCAGAATTCGGTGCGGAAAAGGCCCACGCCCTGGGCGCCCAACGCGGCGGCCGCGGCAGCGTCCTTGGCCCCGCCGACGTTGGCGAGGAGGGGCACCAAGTGGCCGTCCGCCGTCGTGCCGTTTCCGTCAAAAACCGCCAGGGTGGCGGCATTCTCGACCCACGCGAGGGCGGCCGCGCGCTGCTCTTCGGTGGGTTCGAGGGAGAGTGAGCCGGCTGCGCCGTCTACAAAGACTTCGGCGCCGTCAGGAATTTCGTCTACTCCGCGGGCCGCGACGACGGCGGGCAGGCCGAGCGAGCGCGCGATGATGGCCGTGTGGGACTGCGGTCCGCCGCCCGAGGTGACCAGTGCTGTCACGATCGCAGGGTCCAGCGTTGCGGTGTCGGCGGGAGCGAGGTCTTCGGCCACCAGGATGAACGGAGTGTCCGACGCCGGGATCCCCGGGGCGGGGACCCCTCGAAGTTCGGCGACGATCCGCGCACGTACGTCCAGGACGTCGGTGGCGCGCTCGGCCATGTATCCACCCAGGTTGTGGAGCATTTCGGACACGGAGGCGCCGGCTTCCCAGATGGCGCGTTCGGCGGAGCTGCCGTTGTTGTTGATGAGCTTGGTGGCCGACTTCAAGAGCATGGTGTCCTTGGCCATGAGCGCGGTGGCTTCCAGGACGGCCTTGCCATCTCCGCTGGCCTTGTCCGCGCGTGCTTTGAGTTCATCGTGGACCGACTGGGCTGCCGCTTTCAGGCCCGCGACGGCGTCTTCCGCGGTGGTCGATGCCGCTAGCTGCTCGCCCGTCGGCGGTTCGCTGACTGGTTTGGGCATCTGACGGATAGTGCCAATGACGCGGCCCGGGCTGACGCCTACTCCTTGGAAATTCTGCACTGAAATCCTCTGTTCCTGCTCTCGGATCGGACCCACCGGCTGCGGCGCCTCGGGGTCCGAAAAAATCTCCTGTGACTCACTTCATATAGCGTTGCTATAGGTGCTAGGGTAGCGGCTATGAGTTTCGATGACCAGCTTCCGCCTAAAACTCGGCTGCTCCGTGCAGCTGCCGAGTTGCTGGCGAATTCGGACGGGTCACCGGTCTCTACGCGCCAAATCACCAAACTTGCCGGCGTCACGGCGCCCACGCTTTACCACCACTTCGGCGACAAGGAGGGGCTGTTCGACGCCGTCGTTTCAGCCGGCTTCGAGGAGTACGTGGCGGGAGAGCGGGACTTCGCACCCTCTGGGGAACCCCTGGAGGACGTCCGGCGGATGTGGGACAACCACGTCCACTTCGGACTTACCCAACCGCACCTTTACCTGGTGATGTTCGGCAACATCCGTCCGGAAAGCAGGCCCGCCATCGTGGCTGATGCCGAGTCGCTTCTGGAGGAAATGCTGAGCAAGGCGGCCATTGCCGGGCAGATCAACGTACCCCCGCGCGAGGCTGCCAGAAGCATCCTGGCGGCCAACGTTGGCGTCACGCTCATGCTCATTGCAGAGCCCTTGGAAGACCGGAATCTCGAGCTTTCCACCATGACCCGGGATTCCATGATTTTCGCTGTGTCCACGGAAACAGCCCGTGGCGCCGCGGCAGACGACTCCGGCAAGTCGTCGGTTGTTGTTGCGGCAATCGCGCTGAATGCGGCACTCCAAGCCTCGCATTCAGACCAGCTATCCAGTTCGGAACTGAAGCTGTTCCTTGAATGGCTTCACCGAATCTCCAGCAGCTCCTAGAGCTGTCCTCCTTCGATAGATATCGACTGATTCCGCATTGATGCGGGACTCACGTTAGGAATTCACACAATGGCAACAGCGTCAGTTGCGAAACAGCGCACCAGCGTGCGCGTTGGTGTCCAAAAGTTCGGAACATTCCTCTCCGGCATGATCATGCCCAACATCGGGGCCTTCATTGCATGGGGCATCATCACCGCCCTGTTCATCCCGGCGGGGTTCTTGCCCAACGCGGACCTGGCCAAACTCGTGGGTCCCATGATCACGTACCTGTTGCCGCTCCTGATTGGCTACACGGGCGGCCGGGCCGTTCATGGCATCCGCGGCGGCGTGGTGGGAGCCGTCGCCACCATGGGTGTGATTGTCGGTACGGATATCCCGATGTTCATCGGTGCCATGCTCATGGGCCCGCTCACGGCCTGGATCATGAAGAAGCTCGACAAGGTATGGGAAGGCCGGGTCAAGCCGGGCTTCGAGATGCTGATCGACAACTTCTCCGCAGGCATCGTCGGTGCCGCCCTGGCGATCTTCGGCATGCTGGTGATCGGCCCGGTGGTGAAGGCCTTCAGTGACGGCGCGAGCTCCGTCGTCGAATTCCTGGTCCACAACGGACTCCTGCCGTTGACCAGCATCTTCATCGAACCGGCCAAGGTACTGTTCCTCAACAACGCCGTCAACCACGGCATCCTCACGCCGCTCGGTACGGAACAAGCGCTGCAAAACGGCAAGTCCATCCTGTTCCTGCTGGAAGCCAACCCCGGCCCGGGCGTCGGCGTCCTGCTTGCGTACATGATCTTCGGCAAGGGCCTGGCACGCGCATCCGCTCCCGGCGCCGCGCTGATCCAGTTTGTCGGCGGCATCCACGAGATCTACTTCCCGTACATTCTTATGAAGCCGATCCTCATCCTCGCCACGATCGCAGGCGGCATGACCGGCATCTTCACCTTGGTGGTCACCGGCGCGGGCTTGCGTTCGCCCGCAGCCCCTGGCAGCATCATCGCTGTCTTTGCCGCAACAGCGAAGGACAGCTACTTCGGTGTGGCCTTGTCCGTGCTCCTCGCGGCCACAGTGTCCTTCCTGATCGCCTCCGTGATCCTGCGGACCAGCAAGACCACCGATGTGGACGCGCTGGGCCAGGCAACGTCCAGGATGGAAGAGCTCAAGGGCAAGAAGAGTTCCGTTTCCTCCGCCCTCCTGGGCGCCGGTGGCGGTACCGCCGTCCTGACCCGTCCCATCCAGAACATCGTGTTCGCGTGCGACGCCGGCATGGGCTCCAGCGCCATGGGTGCCTCGGTGCTGCGCAACAAGATCAAGGCAGCCGGTTTCCCGGACGTCAAGGTCACGAATTCAGCCATTGCCAATCTCAGCGACACCTACGACGTCGTGGTCACGCACCAGGACCTGACAGAACGCGCCCGGCCGGTGACTTCCAGCGCCGTGCACGTCTCCGTGGACAACTTCATGAACAGTCCCCGGTACGAAGAGATTGTGGAACTGGTCAAGAGCAGCAACGCCGGATCCGGCGCCGACGGCTCTGCCGTTGGAACCACGGTTGCCGAACCGGCCGCCGGTGCCCACGCCGCCCAGCCGGCCGCCGTCGGGGGCAAAGATGTCCTGCTCCCCGAAAGCGTGATCCTCAACGGCACCGCGACGGACCGTGACGCGGCAATCGATGAGGCAGGCAAGCTCCTGCTGGACCGCGGTTCCGTGGACATGGGCTACATTCACGCCATGCATGAGCGCGAGGAATCCGTGTCCACCTACATGGGCAGCTTCCTCGCCATCCCGCACGGCACGAACGCTGCCAAGGACCACATCCTGCACTCCGGTGTGTCGATCGTCCGCTACCCCGAGGGCATCGACTGGGGTGGCAAGCAGGTCAAGTTCGTCGTCGGCGTCGCCGGCATCAACAACGAGCACCTCCACATCCTGTCCTCCATCGCCAAGATCTTCACGGACAAGGCGCAAGTGGCCCAGCTTGAGCAGGCCACGTCGGTGCAGGAAGTGTTGGATCTGTTCGGAAAGGTCAACGCATAGTGAAGGCAGTCCATTTCGGGGCAGGGAACATCGGGCGAGGATTCGTCGGCTTGCTGCTGCACGAGGCCGGATATGAGGTGGTCTTCGCCGATGTCGCGGATGCCTTGATCAGCCAGCTCGCCTCCGCGTCCTCCTACGAGGTCCACGAGGTCGGCGAAAATGCGGCGGTCAAGACCGTGTCCGGTTTCCGGGCCCTGAATTCGGGCACCGAAGAGGCTGCCGTCGTCGCGGAAATCGCGACGGCGGACCTCGTCACCACTGCGGTGGGGCCGCACATCCTCAAGTTCGTGGCACCGGTGATCGCGCGGGGCATCGCGGGCCGCTCGCCGTCGTTGGCTCCGCTGCAGGTCATGGCCTGCGAGAACGCGATCAACGCCACGGACCTCCTGCACTCCGAAGTGGAAGCCGCTTGGGACGGTGCCGCGGGTGACCTTTCCTCCGCGGCGGTCTTTGCGAATACCGCGGTGGACAGGATCGTCCCCAACCAGGCGCCCGGCCAGGGCTTGGACGTCACTGTGGAGACCTTTTATGAGTGGGTCATCGACCGCACGCCGTTCGCGGGGGAGGCGCCGGTGATCCCCGGCGCGACCTTCGTGGACGAGCTCGGTCCGTATATCGAACGGAAGCTTTTTACCGTCAACACGGGGCACGCCTCGGCAGCGTACTTCGGCTATGGCGCCGGCTTGGAGAAGATTTCCGACGCCATGGCCGACGCCTCCGTGGCAACCCGGGTGCGGGCAGTGTTGGAGGAGACCAAGAAGCTTCTCGTGGCCAAACACGGCTTCGTCGAAGCTGAGCAGGAAGCGTACGTGCAGAAGATCCTGTCCCGCTTCACCAACCCGTACCTGCCGGACACTGTGAACCGGGTGGGCCGTGCGCCGCTCCGGAAGTTGGGCCGGCACGAACGGTTCATCGGCCCGGCTGCGGAACTCGCCGAGCGCGGAGTCACTCCCGTTGCCTTGCTCGACGCGATGTCCGCTGCCCTGCGTTTTGACGACGGGGCCGACGACGAAGCCGTGGAACTCGCCCGGATGCTCGCCGAGATGGACGCAGCCGAAGCCGTGGAGCGCATCACGGACCTGCCGCCGTCGCACCCGTTGTTCCCGCAGGTGTTGAAGCTGATCGAAGACCGGAAGGCTGAGGCCTAGCCCCCCGGGGCCCTGGCGCCCCGGCGGCCGGCCTCCCGGCGCCAGCCGGCGACGCTCGCTCAGATATGCGGGCTTTTTCCCGAACCCCAGCTCACCCTCCTTCACATGATGTGAAGGAGGGTGAGCGTTTTGGGCCCTAAAAGCAGGCGAGCGTCAATTAGTTGGCGAGTTCTTCCGACGCCGTTCGTCCGGCGGCCTGGACGCGCCGCAGGAAGTCGGTAATGACGGCGATTTCAGCGTCGCCATAATCTGCACAGATGGTGTCCATCAGGCTGTTCATTCCTGAGTAGAGGCGGAACATCTCGGCGTTTCTATCGGGAAGAACCCGGATCACCACGGCGCGCCGATCGGAAGGATCGCGGTCCCGGACAACCCAGCCTCCGCGTTCAAGCCGGTCGAGGATGCCGGTCATGGTGGCTGGGTGCAGGCCGGCGTGTTTGGCCAACATGCTCGGGCTGAGCGGCCCTCGGCTCGAGATCAGGTCAAGGCAATCAAGGTCAACGTCCTTCAGCTCGGCTTGGGTTCCGACCTGGTGATTGAGCACGGATAGTTGCACGCGCACGCCCCGAAGCTCGGCTTTGAGCTCAGCAACAGCACGCCGCCGAAGACGCGGAGTTGCCGCCTCTTGATTTGATATGGAACTCATATGATATCGTTTCTGTATTGTATGGTTTTCCTAGAACAAGAATACCGGAGGCCGCATCACATGAAGATCGCAGTATTCGGGGCAAACGGCCCCACTGGAAGGATTCTCACCGCACTAGCGCTCGACGCTGGACACGGCGTCACAGCTGTCACGCGCAGGCCGCACGAATTCCCGCTTTCCGCCCCCGGCCTGAGCGTGGTCGGCGCCGATGTGTACAACTTCGAGGAAGTAAGTGCCGTCGTCGAAGGAACTGATGCCGTTCTCTCGACCCTCGGTGTTCCATACAGCCGCCAGCCGATCACGGTCTATTCGGTGGGAACCGGCAACATCATCCGGGCAATGGGCAGCCATGGCGTCCGCCGGCTGGTCTGTGTGAGCTCCAGTGCCACCGACACCACGGCCGGCCCGCATGGCGGGTTCCTTTTCGAGAAAGTGCTGCAGCCCCTCGTTACGAAGCTGCTGGGGAAGACACTGTACGAGGACATGCGGCGGATGGAATCCGCCGTCGCCGCCAGCGGCCTGGACTGGACAATCATGCGGCCATCCGGTCTTTTCGAGACCGATTCCGTCACCGAATACAAGCTGGCCGTTGACTACATAAATGGTACTTTCACGTCGCGGGCCGACCTTGCGGACTCCATGCTGAGGCAACTCACTTCGGACGAGTTCGTGCGCAAAAACGTAGCGGTCGCAACCTTTTCGCAGAAGCCGAGCCTCATTCAGCTCCTTTTCCGTGAGGCCAGCAGCAAGAAGGCCGCGCCGGACAGCGTCCCCGAGGGGAAGTTGTCATGAAGCGTGGTGCCATCCAGTCAGTGGCTCGTGTTGCGGTGCTTCTTTTCGTCGGACTGTTCGCTGGATTCCTCGTTGGAGTGCTCATCCTGGAATTGTCACTACGGCAATTCGACGGCACGGTTTACGCGCAGCTCCAGCAGGTCGCCCTCATTGGACTGCCTGTTCTGGCCTCAGTGCTACTGTTTCCAGCGCTCATTGCCACAGCGGCCCTGGTTGTGATGGAGCTCAAGACAAAGAATCGCGGTTTCTGGTTGGTGGCCGCCGCGCTTGCGCTGCTGCTCGCGGCCTTGATCACCACCCTTGTAGTCAACGTTCCTATCAACCTGGCCGAAGGCGGATGGAACGTCAGGAACCCGCCAGCGGACTGGGCGGACATGCGTGACCGTTGGCAGTTGGGCCACGCCCTGCGGACCTTTGCTGCAGTAGCGGCCTTCGGAGCTTTGTCAGTCGCCGCTGTGCAGCAACCCATCCGCCGTCGGAGTTTGCCGGGAGCGCCAGCGTAAGTCCTGGCACCCGGTTTCGCCCCTACATGTGAGCGGGCGTTGGAAGATTCGCCGTTATAGGTGAGCGGGCGTCTTAGCGGGCGGAGGTTTCGACGGCGGTCGTCTCGGTTTCGGCCATGGCTTTCCACTCGGCCACGCGGGCCTGGTGCAATGGCGACTTCCGGACCAAGGCGTAGGCCACGGCGAGGATCGCGAACCAGATGGGCGTTACGAGCAGCGCCGTGAGTGTGTCCGGCTGCGTCGTCAGGGCCCAGACCAGGAAGGCGAAGAAGGCGAAGACCACCCACACCATCGCGATCCCGCCGGGCATCTTGAACGTCGAGGCCTCATGCAGCTGGGGCCGGCGCTTCCGGAAGACAAGGTAGCTGGCCAGGATGATGGACCAGACGAACATGAAGCAGACTGCGGACACGGTGGTGACCATGTCGAAGGCTGCTCCGATGTCTTTGCCCGCATAGAGCAGTGCGACGCCGCCGAGGAGCAGCACGCAGGACAGGAACAGGGCGTTCTGCGGGACTTTGCGGCTGGAAAGGCGGCCGAACACCTTGGGGGCATCGCCGTCGTTCGCCAGGCCGAACACCATGCGCGACGTCGAGTAGATGCCGGAGTTGGCCGAGGACATGGCGGAGGTCAGGACCACGAGGTTCACCACGGTTGCCGCGATGCCCAGTCCGGCCAGGGAGAACATGGCGATGAACGGGCTGTGGCCGGCCTTGAACTCGGTCCAGGGAATGACGGACATCAGGATGATGAGCGCGCCGACGTAGAACAGCATGACGCGGACCGGGATGGCGTTGATGGCGCGGGGCAGGTTGTGCTCCGGGTTCTTGGTCTCGGCCGCGGCGGTGCCTACCAGTTCGATGCCCACGAACGCGAAGACCGCGATCTGGAAGCCGGCAACGAAGCCCATGAATTCCTTGGGGAAGAATCCGCCGTGGCTCCAGAGATTGGTCAAACTCGCGGCTCCGGCGTCTGACGTGAAGCCGGTGGAGATCATCACGATACCCACGATGATCAGAGCGGCAATGGCGACGATCTTAATGAGGGCGAACCAGAACTCAGTCTCGCCGAAGGCTTTCACCGTGGGGAGGTTGAGTAACAGCAGGATGGCGATGGTCGCGAGGCCCGGAATCCAGAGTGGCACGCCCGGCCAGAGCTCATTGGAGTAACCCGCGATGGCGATGACATCGGCCACCCCTGTTACTACCCAGCAGAACCAGTAGGTCCAGCCGGTGAAGAACCCCGCCCAGGGACCAAGGAGGTCCCCGGCGAAGTCGCTGAAGGACTTGTAGTTCAGGTTGGACAGCAGGAGCTGGCCCATGGCGCGCATGACGAAGAACAGCATGAAGCCGATGATCATGTACACGAAGATCACGGACGGCCCGGCAACGGAGATGGTCTTTCCGGAGCCCATGAAGAGGCCTGTGCCGATGGCGCCGCCGATGGCAAGCAACTGGATGTGGCGGTTGCTCAGTGAGCGCGCCAGATGCGGCCCGCTGTCTTTGCTGGAGGCAGTGCGTTGCCCCGTTGTTGTCTGGTGAGACATATCTGCATCCTTCGGGTGATTCGCCGCATGGTGACGTGGCTAACAAATCTGCTAGTCCAAACTAACTCGAACCATCCAATAATTTGTGATTTAACGTTTCACCCAGAATTCATGAACGCTCGTAAAACGAAGCCGCCAGCTTGTGACAGGCTGGTGCTATGAGTCACACAAATCCAGGCGTGAAGCCGCTGTTGAGCATGGTTCTGGACGAAGGAGTCTTCACGCTCCGCCGGGCCCACTGGGAGGACCTTCCCGCCATCCTGAGATTGCTCGCCGCCGATCAGCTGGGCACTTCCCGTGAAAACGCCGACGACGTCGGCCCCTATCTGCAGGCGTTTCAGCAGATCAACGAGGACCCGGCCCAACTGTTGGTGGTGGGCCACCTGAACGGCGCTTGCGTCGCGACTTTCCAGCTGAGTTTCATCCCGGGCTTGGCCCGGAAAGGCTCGCTGCGCTGCCAGGTCGAGGCCGTGCGCGTCGCCGCAGAATTGCGGGACCATGGCGTCGGTGCGGCAATGATGCAATGGGCCATCGAAGAGGCGCGGAACCGGGGCTGCACCTTGGTCCAGCTCACCAGCGACAAGTCCCGCAAGGACGCCCATCGCTTCTATGAGCGGCTGGGTTTCGTCGCGAGTCACGAGGGGATGAAGCTGGCGCTGTAACCAGGGGGTCCCGGCGGATCCGGGACTATCCATCCCTTGATATTTAGGTTGCCTAACTGTTAGGATACCTAAATATGAACATCATTCAAGCTGACGACGCGCTTCTTGCCCTCGCCCAATCATTCCGGGAAGCCTTGCGGCAAAGCGTGTACGTGATGCGCCGCCTCGATTCCGAGGAGCAACTCAGCTCTGCCCAGCTTGGTGTCCTCAAGATGGCGCTCGACGGCGGTGCCCGCGTCGGGGGGATCGCCCGGAACCTTGGGGTCAAGGTCCCTAGCGCCACGGAGCAGATCATCAAGCTTGAGCGCGCGGGCCTGGTCAAACGCGAAGCAGACCCGGACGATTCCCGCGCAGTCCGTGTCGCCGCGACCGCGGCGGGACGTGCCGCCGTCGAGAATGCAGACCGTCGCCGCAACGAATTCATCGCCGGGATCCTCGGAACGCTGAGCCAGGCGGAACGCGATGCCGTCCAAGCCGCCCTTCCGGTGTTCGACAAGATCGCGCATCTCAACAATTCAGTCCAAAGCTGAACAAAACCAAGAACTGAACAACCCAAAAACTAGGAGAGCAGTCCATGAAAGGCCAGCTCGCAGAGCAACTGCAGCCAGCGGAAGAAACACTCGAGGCCGAAAAGGCCTCGTTCCTCAAGCAGCCCAAAGCTGTATGGGCCACGGCGATTGCCGCCGTCTTCGCTTTCATGGGTATAGGCCTGGTGGACCCGATCCTGCCGGCCATCGCCAAGAACCTCCAGGCCAGCCCCAGCCAAGTGTCGTTGCTCTTCACGAGCTACTTCCTGGTGACCGCCATCGCAATGCTCGTGACCGGGTTCGTCTCTTCGCGGATCGGTGGCAAAAAGACGCTCATGATCGGCCTTGCCCTGATTGTCGTTTTCGCCTCGCTGTCAGGCATGTCCGGAAGCGTGGGTGAGCTGGTCGGATTCCGCGCTGGTTGGGGACTTGGCAACGCCCTCTTCGTGGCCACCGCGCTTGCCGTGATTGTGGGCGTCGCGAGCGGCGGAACCGGAACAGCGATCATCCTCTACGAAGCCGCCCTTGGACTGGGCATTTCCCTCGGCCCGTTGCTCGGAGCACTCCTTGGTGGCTGGCAATGGCGCGCACCGTTCTTTGGCACCGCGGTCCTCATGGCCATTTCCTTCATCGCCTTGCTGGCCCTGCTGCCGAAGACCCCGACGCCGGCCACGAAGGCCCGCCTGCGTGACCCGCTCCTTGCCCTGGGCCACAAAGGCCTTCGCACTACCGCGGCCAGCGCCCTGTTCTACAACTACGGCTTCTTCACGATCCTGGCCTTCACGCCCTTCATTCTCGGGATGGACGCCTACGGTATCGGCTCCGTATTCTTCGGTTGGGGAGTTGCCGTGGCCGTGTTCTCGGTCTTCGTGGCACCCGTGCTGCAGCGTCGCTTCGGCACCACCAACGTCCTGGTCGGCACCCTCGGGGCCCTTCTGCTGGACCTCGTCGGGCTGGGACTTGCCGCGGGGCACTCGGTGACCGCCGTCGTCGTGCTTGTCATTGTGGCGGGCGCCCTGCTGGGGATCAACAACACGCTCTACACCGAACTGGCCATGGAGGTCTCCGATTCGCCGCGTCCGGTGGCCTCGGCCGGCTACAACTTTGTGCGGTGGATGGGCGGCGCGCTGGCTCCGTTTGTCGCGGCACAGCTGGGTGAGCACTTCGGCCCGCAGGTCCCGTTCTTCGCCGCGGCCCTTGCGCTCCCGTTCGCAATCCTCGTGGCCCTCGGCGGCCGCCGCTACCTGAAGTCGCACGAACCGCACCTCGTGTAGGAAAGCTACTTCGGCGTGATCGCGAGCTCTGCGGGCTTGGAGCCCTTCGGGACGAACAAGGTGTCGGCCTGCTCGAGGGACATGCCGTTGGTTTCCGGCACCTTGAACATGACGAAGAAGAACGACGCCGCCGCGAACACCGCGTACATGCCGTACGTCAGCGGCAGCGAACCGGCCGCCATGACGGGGAAGCTCAAGGTGATGGCGAAGTTGGCGATCCACTGGGCCGCGGCGGCCAGGCCGAGGGCACGGGCACGGATGCGTGAAGGGAAGATCTCGCCCAGGAGAACCCACACCAACGGTCCCCACGAAGCGCCGAAGCTCACCACGAACACGTTTGCAGCCACGAGGGCCGCCGGACCCCAGGCGCCGGTCAAAGACACCGAAGAGCCCGTCCCGCTGGCGGAAGAAAAGGCCAGCGCCATGGCACTCAGGGACACGGCCATGCCGATCGAGCCCGCCAGCAGGATGGGCCGGCGGCCGATGCGGTCCACGAGGGCGATGGCCACGAGGGTGACCAGGATGTTAGTGACGGACGTTGCCACGGAAATGGCCAGGGAGTCTTGCTCGTGGAAGCCGACTGCTTTCCAAAGTGTGGTGGAGTAGTAGAAGATCACGTTGATGCCGACGAATTGCTGCAGCACGGACAGGATGATGCCGATCCACACCACGGGCTGCAGGCCAAAGGCCTTGCCACGTAGCGAGCCCTTCGTGGTGGAGAGTTCGTCCTGCTTGATGGAGTCGCGGATTTCGCGGATGTGGCGTTCGGTATCGTCGCCGGGCATCAGGGTGTCGAAGATCTTGCGTGCGGTGTCTTCCTTGCCGTTGAGGACCAGGAAGTGCGGGGACTCCGGCAGTCGGAAGGCGATCAGGCCGTATATCGCGGCGGGCACGGCGCACGCGATGAACATCCAGCGCCAGGCCTCAATTCCGAGCCACAAAGCATGGTGCGCGCTTCCCGCGGACGTTGCCAGGACGGCGTCGGATAGGAGAGCCGCGAAAATGCCGGTGGTGATCGCCAACTGCTGCAGCGACGCGAGCCGGCCACGGACCTGGCGCGGCGAGATTTCAGAGATGTAGGCCGGCGCGATCACCGACGCGAGGCCGATGCCCAGGCCGCCAACAAGCCGCCAGAAAACCAGGTCCCAGACGCTGAAAGCCAAGCCGGTCCCGATGGAGCTGACCAGGAAGAGGGCGGCACCAAGCTTCATGGCGGGGATGCGGCCGTAGCGGTCGGCCACCTTGCCCGCGAGATACGCCCCTGCCGCGCAGCCAAGCAACGCGACCGCCACCGCGAAGCCTGTGACGGCTTCGCTCAGCATGAATTCGTCCTTCATCGCATCCACGGCGCCGTTGACCACGGAGGAATCGAAGCCGAAGAGGAAACCTCCCACAGCTCCGGCAACGGCCAGGCCAATTACCTTGCGTGGGACGCCGGAACGGCTGTCGGAGCTGGAATTGGGCATGGCTCTCCCTTGAGGAAAATTAGTGGATTGTGCGGCGCGGTCGTCATCGGCAGCTGGTTCCGACGGGGACGCCGGTGCACTCGCGCTACACAGTGTGGCACGCTGCCAGCGGGACTTCCAGTCAACGCGGCCAGGCACACCGGACGTGTCACGCCACGCAAACTTTCGCGCCGCCGTCGGGCACTCCCCGGCGCGAACACTGGAAACGACAACGGCAGGCAGTCCAAAAGACTGCCTGCCGTGACGCGCTCGAGGAGGAGGAACCTAGTGCGCGGAAACGGATTCCTTCGCCGCCGCCTTCGGATCCGTCAGTTTCTTGTTCGGCAAGGCGAAGCTGATGAGGAACGCGAGGCCGGTCAGCGCCGCGGCGGTCAGCATCACAGTGTCGATCGACTGCGCGAAGCCTTCAACGATGGGCCGGGTGAGCGCCGGGTTGGCGTGGTGCAGCCAGCTGGTGTCGTTCAGCGAATCGTTCGTGGCGCCGTTCTTGAAGAAATCGTACAGCTTGGCGTTGGCGGGATCCGCGGCAACCGCAGGATCCTTGAGCACCTTGAGGTAGTCCGCGCTGCCCATGGCGTCCTTCATGCCCGAGGCGATCTTGTCAGCAGCGAGGCTGAAGAGCATCGAGATGAACACTGCGGTTCCCACGGCGCCGCCCATGGAACGGAAGAACGCCGCGGTGGACGTGCCCACACCCATGTCCTTCGGCGGCACGGAGACCTGCATGGCCAGAGTGAGCGGCTGCATGCAGAAGCCCAGGCCCATGCCGAAGAATACGGCGATCAGACCGGGAACCCAGAGGCCGGTGTCGACGCCGAGGGACAGGCCCATAACGATGGCCGCGGCGGTCAGGATGCCCGTACCGAGGATCGGGAAGATCCGGAAAACGCCCGACGCCGAGATGGTCCGTCCCGCTGTAATCGAACCGAAGAGGATGCCCACCGTGAAGGTGATCATCATGAGGCCGGCCTCGGTGGGGGTGAGGCCCTTGACCAGCTGCAGGTACATCGGGAGCATCGCGATGGCACCGAACATGCCGATGCCGATGATGAAGTTCAGCAGGGAGGACAAACCGAAGGTGATGTTCCTGAAGAGCCGCAGGGGAATCAGCGCGTAGTCGCCGGCGCGCCGCTCAACCAGCAGGAACGCGATGATGCCGATGACGCCAAGCCCGTAGCAGATCCACGAGTTGACGGAGGTCCAGCCCCAGCTGCGGCCTTGTTCGGCCACGAGCAGCAGCGGAACGATTGCCAGCGTAATGGCTCCTGCGCCCCAATAGTCGATCTTCTGCTTGACGTGTTTCGCGGGCAGGTGCAGGAAGAAGAACACTACGGCGAGTGCGGCGAGGCCTATAGGCAGGTTGATGAAGAAGACCCAGCGCCAGCCGTCGAATCCGAGGATGTTGGCCGAGCCAGCGAACGCGCCGCCGACCACGGGGCCGAGGACCGAGGAAACGCCAAAGACGGACATGAAGTAGCCCTGGTACTTGGCACGATCCTTGAGGGCAACGATGTCGCCGATGATAGTCAGCGCAAGGGCCAGCAGACCGCCGGCGCCCATACCCTGGATGCCTCGGGCGATGGCGAGCTCGGTCATGGAGTGCACCGAACCGGCGTACAGGGAACCCGCTAGGAAGATCAGGATCGCGGCCAGGTACAGCGGGCGGCGGCCGAAGATGTCGCTGAGCTTGCCGTACAGCGGGGTGCTCACCGTGGACGTGATGAGGTAGGCCGTGGTGGCCCACGCCTGCAGGGACAGGCCGTCGAGGTCGTTGGCGATCGTGTAAATGGACGTGGACACGATGGTCTGGTCCAGGGAGGACAGGAACATGCCGAGCATGAGGCCCACCATGACGGTGAGCGTCTGACGGTGTGTCAGGACCTCACCGGCGGCCCGTACGGGCGTGGTTTTGGACATTGCTTCTCCAAGGGTGGGAAAAAGGGGACTAAGCAGGATAGTTGCTTTCAGTAACTATCCTAATCGCTCCTGTATTCCCTGTCTTACCCGATCGGCGAAAAAATGTCAGCGCTCCACGAGAATCCCGTCAGGATCGCAGTAGATCAGGGTGCCGGGTTCGATGTGCACTCCGTCAATCACCAAAGGGATGTCCACTTCGCCACGGCCCACTTTGGAGCTCTTCTTGGGATTGCTCCCGAGGGCTTTGACGCCCAAAGGCAGCTCCGCGATCGCCACGCGATCGCGGATGGCCCCGTTGATCACGACGCCGGCCCAGCCGTTCGAGACGGCGCTCTCGGCGATCATGTCCCCCATGAGTGCTGTGCGCAGCGAGCCGTAGCCGTCCACCACCAGCACAGCGCCTTCGCCGGGGGTTGCCAGAATCGTCTTTACCAGGGCATTGTCCTCAAAGCACTTGATGGTGCGAACGGGGCCGCTGAAGTGCGAGACGCCGCCGAGGTCCTGGAACTGCAGTGATATCGACTCAACCTCCTCGGCACGCTCGTCGTAGAGATCGGCGGTGTTGATGGGGTTCGCTGGGCTGTTCATCGTTGATCCTCCTCGGTCCGTTGGAGTTACCCTAACGCGTGCGGCTTTGTCTTTTCGGGTCCGGGATGGACAGTTGCCCACATACGGGCCTTCATGACAGCCGGGCAGGCCCCCTCGGCGCTAGGCTGAATCCACACGTCCAGACGCTAGGAGAGAACCGTCATGAGCCAGTCCGATCTGCCTGGTTCATTGCCTGAAAGACCGGTGACGGATCCTGCTCTCGATCCTGCGCCAACTCAAGGCCCGACGACGGCGCTCGCCGAGCCCGTGGACCGCGTCCGATCGCTGTGGGTCACCGGAGTGGTGCTCGTCAATGTTGGCATCAACGCTGCCTTCTTCGGTCCTATCCAGGTGTTGCTCGGCCAGCAGGCCATCCATTTTGACGAAGGCCAGAAGGAAGCCATCCTTGCGCTTGTCACGGCATGCGGTGCTGCGGTATCGATGGTCGCGAATCCCTTGTTCGGTGCATTCAGCGACCGCACCACGTCCCGCCTTGGACGACGTGCTCCGTGGGTGCTTTTCGGCGCCATCCTGGGCGCCGCAGCTTTGGTGGCCTTGGCGGGAGCTCCCAATGTGGCGGTCATGACTATTCTGTGGTGCCTCGTCCAGGCCGGCTGTAACGGAGCCTATGCGGCCATCACTGCGGCTATTCCGGATCGAGTACCAGTGCCGCAGCGCGGCGCGGTCGGCGGCCTTGCGGCCATGGGCCAGACCGTGGGCATTCTCGCGGGCGCGGTGATCGCGTCCGTGGTTTCCGGGAACTTTGCCCTCGGCTACATCGTGTGCGCTGTTGCGCTGCTGGCCGGCGTCGTGCTCTACCTTTTCAAGAATGCCGACGTGCCCCTCGTTCGGGAGGCCAGGCCAGCGTTCAAACTCTGGACATTCGTCAAGGGCTTTTGGATCTCGCCCGCTAAATATCCGGACTTCGCGTGGGCCTGGCTAACGAGGTTCCTGGTCAATGTCGGCAACCACATGGTCACCTTGTACTTGCTCTTCTTCCTTAAGGATGCCGTGCACCTCGAGGAAGCGCAGGGGATCAAGCCCGAGTTCGGGGTACTCGTCCTGACGGGCCTCTATGCCGTCATGGTGATCATCACCAGCGTGGTGGGTGGTGCCATCAGCGACCGCATGGGCAAACGCAAGCCGCTGGTCATTGTCTCGTCCGTCGTCATTTCGATAGCTGCCTTGATCCTTGCGTTCGAACCCACGTGGATGGGGGCCATTGCCGGCGCCGCGGTGCTCGGTATCGGTTTTGGCGCGTATCTCGCGGTCGACTTCGCACTCATTACCCAGGTGCTGCCTGCAGCCTTGGACCGCGGCCGGGACCTTGGGGTCATTAACATCGCCAACTCTTTGCCGCAGGTGATCGCGCCCGCGATTGCCTCCTTTTTCGTTGTGTTCTGGGGTGGGTACGTCTCTCTTTATGTGGCCGCGGCTGTCATCGGTCTGCTGGGGGCGGTATTCGTCGTGAAGATCAAGGGCGTCGCGTAGCCCCGCGAATCCGTTCTCAGGGAACTGACAACTTGCTGCCGTATCATTGTCAGGACGCGCTCGGTCTATGGGGGGCCGCGCAATCTCCCCGAACGAAGCCCAAACCAACAGAACGCCGGAAATGTCCGAACCGAACTCCTTGGAACCGTATTCGCTGGATCTGGCCGCTGGGTTGCCCCAAATGGCGGCTGCTCCCACCACGCCGAGACAGCTATTGCGTTACGCCCGGATACTGAAGACTGCCGCGGGATTCGCCCAGCGGCAGTTCGATACCGTGAGCCTTTCTGACGTATCCACCAGGGCCCACGTTCCGCTGGGGACGCTCTACCGATACTTTCCGTCCACTGTCCATCTGATGCTTGCGGTCTACCGGCAGCAACTCCGGGAACTCAACGACTCCAAGCCGGCATCTTCGAGGTGCAGCCAGCAGGAACTTGCCGGTCTCGGGATGGAGATTTTCCACATGCGGGTCATGCAACCCGCAGTAGAACACTGTCTGTCCCGCACGTGGGATACCCGAGATGGTGACATCCCCGTACTCTTGCGCGATATCGAAGCGCTCTCGGCCGAGATGGTCGCGGCTGCGATCGGAGACGCCGGGAGGGCCCGGATTCTGCTCCACGTGGTCAGTGGTCTGGTCCAATCCGTCAACTGCCGCCGGATCTCACTTTTCGACGCGGAGAAGGACCTCAAGAACGCTTGCAAACTGATTGCGGACGCGTAGCTTTTCCAGGAATCAACGTAATTGGTCTAGACCACTACGACCAAAAGTATGAGTTTATGGCTGGATGTCTCTAGTCTTCCTATCAAGCCCCTGTCTACGAAGACAGGACCCAAGCGGCTAGCAGCCCATATCCGCAGGAGTTTCACAGCACGGACCAGCCACCCATGGTCCGGCACCGAAGCCTCTACACCTGCCCGAATTGTGCCGTGGGTTCACGGCTAGCCTGAGGAGACAACGACGTGTCCGTCGAGACCATCACCCCTGAACAGAATCTGACTGCCCTGGCGCTGAGCGAAGAGGAAATCTTCACCGCCCACGAAGGCGGCAAGCTCTCCGTTTCCAGCACCGTGCCGCTTTTGAACAAGCGGGACCTTTCCATCGCCTACACCCCCGGCGTCGCCGAGGTGAGCCGCGCGATCCACGCCAACCCGGAGCTTGCACGCAAGTACACCTGGGCCGAGCGCCTCGTGGTGGTTGTCAGTGATGGCACCGCGGTCCTGGGCCTTGGCAACATCGGACCAAGCGCCTCCCTCCCTGTCATGGAAGGGAAATCCGCGCTCTTCAAGGCCTTCGGCGATCTCGACTCCATCCCCTTGGTCCTCAACACCACCAATGTGGACGAAATCATCGAGACTCTTGTCCGCTTGCGTCCGAGCTTCGGTGCAGTGAACCTCGAAGACATCTCCGCGCCCCGCTGCTTCGAACTCGAAGAGCGTCTTATCGAAGCCCTCGACTGCCCCGTCATGCACGATGACCAGCACGGCACCGCCGTCGTGGTTCTCGCAGCGTTGACGAACGCCGCCAAGGTGACCGGCCGTGAACTTGAGGGACTGAAAGTTGTCGTCTCCGGTGCGGGTGCAGCAGGCATCGCCGTCTCCGAGATTCTGCTGACCGCGGGCGTCAAGGACGTCGTCCTTCTGGATTCCAAGGGCATCATCAACGCCGAACGCGCCGACCTGGTGGCTGATTCGGGAAGCGTCAAGGCCCTCTTCGCCCAGCGCACCAACCCCCGCGCCCTTTCCGGCGGTCCCGCAGAAGCGCTGCAGGGGGCTGACGTGTTCATCGGCGTTTCCTCGTCCAAGCTGGCCGAGGAGCACTTGAAGCTCATGAACCAGGACTCGATCGTGTTCGCGCTGTCGAACCCGGACCCGGAAGTCCTGCCCGAGGTCGCCGTCAAGTACGCCGCTGTCGTGGCCACGGGCCGCAGCGACTTCCCGAACCAGATCAACAACGTGCTGGCCTTCCCCGGAATTTTCCGCGGAGCCTTGGACGCCGGCGCGCGCCGGATTACCCCGGCCATGAAGATTGCAGCAGCCCGCGCCATCGCAGCGCTGGCCGAGGAAGAACTCTCTGCGGACTACATCGTGCCGAGCCCGCTGGATCCCCGTGTTGCCCCCGCGGTCACTGCGGCGGTTGCCGCGGCGGCTGAATAAGCCCGCGCGCGTTCAACCCGAATAGTCGACGACGGCGACGCTCCCGTGCTGGGGAGCGTCGCCGTCGTTCTTTCATTCCGCAGTCGTTCTCGCGGACTAATGTCAGCGTGGGTGAGCGGGCGTTTGGGATTTGGGCCCGACATGTGAGCGGGCGTTTGGGATTTGGGCCCGATATGTGAGCGAGCGTTGGGGCCCGACAAACGCTCGCTCAGATCTGGCGCCTTTTGAGCAAACGCTCGCTCACCTTTAATGCCCTTTTGCCAAACGCTCGCTCACCTCGCGTTGGCTCCGAGGATGAATCCACTGGCTTCCGGGTGGAGATCGGACGCTGGAGGCCGAATCGGCGTCGCCGCGTCCTTGGCCGTGGATAGGGTGGCTGACATGGAACAGACACTGAAAGTTGCACGGCATTGGGGCGCCCCCGTGGCGGCCGTCATTTTCTTCACGCTGTGGTGCGTGGCGGAGGCTGGAAGGATGGGGCCGTGGGGCCTGTACTATTGGCCCGGCACGTTGATGCTCGTCCTGACGACCCTGGCGATCGGCGTAGCGGCGTGGAAACCCTATGTGTCACTCGGGCTGGCCTCGATCCTTTTGCTCGGTCAATTGACATATCTCATCGGGCCGCCGTGGGCCAACTATTGGGCGATCTATATTGGCTCATTCATTGCGCTGGCTTTCATTCTGTGGACCGGATCCGGCAGGCATCGGGTTATCGCTGGGGTAGCCAACGTAGTGTTCGCTGCGGTCATGACTCTTTTGATGCTGTCGTGGCGCTACGGGCAGGGGGTTGGTTGGTTCCCGCAAATGCGCTTCGGTGACCGCTTCACCTTCAGCCAATACGGCGCACAGCTCTTCTCTGCCCTGATGTTGATTGCCGCCGGCTGTGCCGCCGTCGGGATCGCCCTCCGCCTTTACGAAGAACGCGGGAGCCTCTTCAAAGCCCGGAACCTCGTTCAGGCGAACCTCAAGGAGACCGAGGTCGAGCTGGTCGTGGAACAGGAGCGCACGCGGATCGCCCGCGACCTCCACGATGTCTTGGCGCACTCGCTTGCGGTCATCGCGGCACAGGCCGACGGCACGCGCTATCTCAGCCAGGATCAACCCAAAGCGGTGCTCGACGCCTTGGAGAACATCGCGGTGTCCGCCCGCCACGCACTCGTTGACGCCCAGCGGGTCATTGAAGGAGTGCGCGACGATGGCCTGGTGACGCCGCAGCCACGGCTCACCGACGTCGGCCCTCTTGTTGAGCGGATGCGCCAAGGCAGCCTCAAGGTCCAACAGAGCGAGACTGGGACTCCGGTTGAGCTTGGCGCGGGCCAGCAGCTCGCCGTCTTCCGGATTGTGCAGGAATGCCTCACGAACGCCCTCAAGCACGGCGGACGCGGCACGGCGGTGCGGCTTCACTTCGACTGGAGCGGCCCGGGGCTGACCATGCACGTCGCTTCCGAACTACCGGCGTCCGTTTCGATTGGGGAGACGGACGACGGCGGCGAGGTCGCGCGCGTGGGGCGCGGCATCCCCGGAATGCGGGAGCGTGCGCACCTTGCCGGCGGTTGGCTCAGTTCAGGGCCCGACGGCGAGCAGTTCCGTGTGACGGTCTTCATACCCTACGGCTCGCGCTCGGCATCCTTCGTGCCGGAAGTCGGAGCGGAAGGCGCCGCGGACCAGGAGGACCGGATGTCCGACACGCAACCGGAGCAGGAGCCGGCGCTGGCTCTCAAGGGTGCCCCGCCGTCGTCGGGCACTGAACGAGAAGGCGTCGGACGTGGCTGAAACACCCATCACGGTTGCCTTAGTGGACGACCAACCACTGTTCCGTTCCGGCATCCGCATGCTGGTGCAGAGCCAATCGGACATGGACATGGCGTGGGAGGCCGACGACGGCGAACAGGCCGTGGCGCTCGCGGCCGAGCAGCGGCCAGACGTCATGCTGATGGACCTCCGGATGCCGGTGCTCGATGGAGTCGCGGCCACCCGGCGCATCACGGAGGAAGCCGGTGCCGCGGGAGTGGACAAGCCAAAGATCATTGCCCTGACGACCTTCAACAGGGACCAGGCCGTGGTCGAAGCCGTGCAGGCGGGCGCCAGCGGATATCTGCTCAAGAGTGCGGAGCCGGAGTTCTTGCTGGCCGCGATCCGAACGGTGTACTCGGGATACTCGGTGATCGCGCCCGGTTCCGTGCATGAACTTTTCCAACACGCAGCCAGGACGGTCCCGGTGGCCGGACCGGACCTCGCCGTGATGGATAACCTCTCGCCACGCGAGCGGGACGTGTTCCTGCTCGCGGCCAAAGGCCTGGGGAACGCAGAGATGGCGCAAAGCTTGTTTGTTTCCGAGGCCACGGTGAAGACTCACCTGCGCAGCGTGCTCAGCAAGCTCGGGGTCCGGACCAGGCTTCAACTGGTGGCGTTCGCTTACGAACGCAGGCTCCTCGGCTAGGCACCCCGGAACAGCTAGGCACCCCGGAACGGCTAGGCACCCAGGACGCAAAGGCGACGGCCGCCCCGAAAGGGACGGCCGCCGTCGTGCAACCGCAGAGTGCTGCAGAGTCAGGGGCGCTACATGGCGCGGCCCTTCGTCTCCTCTCTTGCGTCACGTCCAAGCCATACGCCAAGGGCAACCATGACAACACCGAGAACCAGGTGCAGCCAGTCGTCGGCGGCGTTCATGGGCACGAAGTCAGCGCTCATGCTCGACATGGTGATGAGACCGTAGATCCACAAGACGAGGTAGATTGCGCCGCCACCGATGAGGTAACCGCGCGCCATCCTTCCAGTCCTCGCGAAGTACAGGCCTGCTGCGCCGAACAGCAAATGGACAATATTGTGCAGGACGGATACTTGGAAGACTCCAAGAAGCATGGCACCCGAGTCATGTCCTGCGAAGGTCATGGCGCCGTAATTGCTGGTGATGCCCGGGATAAATCCCAAGACGCCAACAGCCAGGAAAACCCAGCCCAAAACCAGTGCTGTGTTGTGCAGCGTCAGCCCCATCACGTGGTGGTGCTGCGCGGGGTGTGAAGCAGTAGTCATAGCTCCTCCCGATCACGATTTCCATCGGCCCTTCAAATGGAGGGCCGTATCGCGGCAAGGAGTCGGAACCCTGCCGACGTGGATATCTTACTCCCGAAAACTGCGGAATAAAGGGGAGAGCGTGGGACAAAGCGCAACTAGCATGGTTCTGTGATGCCCAATTCTTTGACGCCTTGTCCTGCGACGGCAGCGCAACCGTGAGTGAGCCATCGGTTCCCGGAGTCCGCGGAGCGATTTTCGGGGACAACAGGGACATCACGCCGTTCCGGAACGGACATGTCCGCACCTCGGTGGGTGGACTGGCTGAAGGCTTGAGCGGTGCGATAGCGGGCGTCTTGAAAGGAAAAACGGCTGGCCGGATCGACGTCGCCGGGGATGCTCCCAGACTCAAACGGCTGGCCGGCAAGACTGCCAAATCGGTGTACGACGCCGTCTTCACCAGCACGGAACCGGACCGCCTCATCACCTTGGCACGCACTTACCCCGGCTGGGCGGGCCTGTGCTACGTGATCGCCGGGCTGCTTGTGTACAAACACGGCGGATATCTCCGGGCGTCGGAACTGCTGCAACGGGGCCTGTCCATCCGGATCGACGACGCCGCGAGCCAGTTCTCCTCAAGCTACCTTCGCAGGGTGGTCACGCGGGTCGAGGTGGCGGAGCGGATTGACGTTCCCGTCCTCTTCAGCGAGGAATCCGTGTACCTTGCCCTTTCGCATTGCTTCCGGGAGACGGGCCAGACGCCGGAAGCCCTGGACATCCTGGCCAGCTTGCCACCGTCGTTGCCCTCCGCCTTGGCCCGCTGCACCGCGGCGGCGGCGCTTGAGCGGCACGCCGACGTCGTCGCCTGGACTGAAGGGCTGCGCAACACGGATGATCTCTCGGCGGCGCTGCTGCTGATACGAGCCCAGTCGCTCAGGGTGTTGGGGGAGCGGGAGGCGGCACAAGCCGCTCTCGTGGAAGTACTCCGGAGGAAGAAGACCAGCCTTGCCTTGCGCAACGACGCGCTCACGGACCGGGCGCTGTCGATGCTTGAGGTCAGGCGGCGGCCCAACCCGCGGCCCCTTGTCGCTAAGCGGGTGGTTGCGCGCCGGAAGCGCGGCAATCCGGAAGGTGCTGAGCTTGAGGCCGTCGATGGGATCCTCAAGGACGCCGAGGTACGCCGGATGTGGAACAAAGACTTCGGCGAGCCGGGCGGTTAAGACCGAGGCCGCCTCACCGGAGCAGCGGAAGCAGCTGTTCGCCCAGCAGAACAGTCCCGAGCGCCACCATGATGATGCCGCTCGCAAGCGTCACCACACGTGCGGCGGAGGGCCGGGACTGCAGAAGCTTTCGCGAAGTCAGGGCCACCACCGTGTAAATGATGCCCGCGAACAGGACGAACGTGAGGCCCAGCACGCCTGACTGCACCGGCACCGGCAACGATGCTTCCGGGCTCACGAATTGCGGCACAAGCGCCAGGAAGAACAGCAGGCCCTTGGGATTGATGCCGCTCGTGCCCATCCCTTGCAGGAAGGTGCGCAACTGATTTCGGGACTGCCCGACGGCGTCATCCGCACTGAAGCTCGCGCCGCGCCACGAGCGCATGGTGCTCGCGCCGAGCCAGAGCAAGTAGGCTGCGCCCGCGATCGTCAGCCAGCCAAGAAGCCCCGGAACGCCCGTCAGAAGGGCCGCGAGTCCGGCCACCAGCAGGGCCGTGTGCAACACGTATCCGCTGCACAGGCCGGCCACGGCGGGAAGGAAACTGCGTTGCCGCAGGCCTGCGGCAATCGAATACGCCCAATCGACGCCCGGGGTGCACGCCAAGGTGACGGCGACAATAACGAAGGCGAGGAAAAGCTGGGGATTCATGGTGGCTCCTGGCTGGTGTTTACACCATGAACTTTATGGAAAATCTGGCCATAAGTGTTCCCATTTTTAGCTAGACCGGCCGCCATCTCGGTAAGATATTTGCGTGATTGATGGAATCGATAGAACTATTTTGCGCCACCTCAAGGAGGATGGCCGAATGACTGCCACCGCTCTCGCAGCCAAGGTGGGATTGACCGTGGCTCCTTGCCATCGCAGGCTGCGGGACCTCGAGGCTTCCGGTGTCATTCGGGGGTACAGGGCAGACATCGATCCGGGTGCGATTGGCTTGGGATTCGAGGCGATAGTCTTTGTGACCCTGCGTCAGGCTGATCGCGCCACGATGTCGGAGTTCGAAGACCGGGTCGCGGCCATTCCGAACATCGTCGAGGCCCAGCGGCTCTTCGGCTCGCCGGATTACCTCCTCCGCGTGATTGCCGCCGATCTTCCGGCCTACCAGCGCTTCTACGACGACCAACTCTCGGCGCTTCCCGCCGTCGAGCGCCTCAATTCGACGTTGGTGATGAAGAACCTGAAGTCGAACGCGGGACCGCCGGTCTGAGTTCGGTTAAATGTCGTAGCCTCCTGGCAGAGTGTTTCCATGGAAGCGATCGGATACTTCGACACCCGGCAGGACCTTGGGCCCCGCGGGTATTTCGGAGCGTCCAGCAGTGCCCGTGGTCCGCGCTTGGCCGCGGTCCCGGGCGGGACCCCGGGCGGGCCGGCGTTGGTGGATCCGCCTGATCGGGGCGTCAGTCGGGCCGCTTTGGACGGGGCCGTGGCGGCGCTGAGGTCGCTGGCGGACGAGTCTGCCGGCGACGTCGGAGGGCTGGGTTTCCAGGTGGCTGTCGCGTTCGCGTCCGGGGTGGAGGAACTCTCCCGCACCCTGGATTATCTCCAGCTGCTCGCCGCTGCAGGGCTGGACGCGGCCCGGAACGATGAACCCGCCGCCCGGCGG